>NZ_CP094494.1:1908580-2226677 GCF_022810765.1 Winogradskyella sp. MH6
GGTTACGATTTAACTGAAGATTTAGGACACCAATTAATAGATTGGTGGGGACAAATAGATTGTTTTACTTATAGTTATGCATGGGCTGGTGATCATAAATCTATTGATGATTTACTCTATTCTCAAATATCTGATAATGACGTAAGAAAGACTCAGTTTGGAACAGGTACAGCAGCTTTACAACCAATTAACAAATTCTTTGATCCAGGTCGTACTATTGGTGGTCAGTATATCATTACAACAGATTTGATTCACATGAGAGTTGATGAGTTTATTCTCTTAAGTGCTGAATCTGCTGCTAAATCATCTAATGAACCAGCAGCTAAAACTATGATGATAGACTTTTTAACACCTCGTGTTGGTGCTGCAGAAGCTTCTGCTACCATTACACCTTTATCAGGTCAAGCTCTTCTTGATGAAATTTACTTACAAACTAGAATAGAACTTTGGGGTGAAGGTAAAAGTTATTTAGCAATGAAGCGTAACCAAGCAACGGTAACTCGTGGTACTAACCATGTATATCGTGCAGGCGAGTCTTTTGCTTATGATTCAGATGAAATGAGTTTCCAAATACCTGAAGTTGAAATTATTAACAACGGACTTATTAACGGCCAAAACTAAAATTAGAATTATGAAAAAATATTTTAAATATTTTACAGTTTTTTTAGCTGTAACCTTAATGTTCAATTGTGAACAAGATAATGATTCATCGTTGTCTAACTATGTGGGTTTTGAACAAGGCCCAATAGCTTATACTGTAGACAATGATGCAACACAAACTTTTGAAGTTACTGTTGCTGCTAGTGAAACATCTAGTTCAGATCGTACATATACTGTAATTGTTGATGACGCTTCAACTTTAGCTAGTCCTTACACAGTACCTTCTACAGTTACCATACCTGGAGGATCTAATGTAGGAACTTTATCTATATCTGTTACAGATAATGATGATTTAGGTTTTGTTGCTCAAAGTTTAGTTTTAGATTTTCCTGATGAAGCAGGTATGAATTTTGGTGAAGCTCTTACATTAAATTTTACTGAAACTTGTTTAGACACAATAGTGACGTTTAACTTAACATTAGATACTTGGCCAGATGAAACAACATGGGAGGTTTATGATTTAAATGGAACACCTGTAGTAATTGCTTCTGGTGGACCATATGTAAATCCTGATGATGATTTTGCTGAATTATCTTTTGATTTCTGTTTAGCTTCAGGCAACTATGGAGTTGTGGTTTATGATTCTTATGGTGATGGTGGTCCAACATTTAGTGTTACAACTGCCTCAGGAACATTAGTTTCTGATATTACTCTAAGTGGTACACAATCTTCAGCAACTTTTACAGTTAACTAGATTAATTTAGTAAATCATAAATTGTTAAAAGCCACCTCATAGAGGTGGCTTTTGTTTTTTATTTATGATTTAACTTAAAATATCTCTATATTGCAAAGAAAATTTCAACACATTTAAACATGAGAAAAATTTTATTTTCTGCTGTATTACTTTTTACTTTCGGAGCTTATGCCCAAGAATTAAGTAGTGATATTTCTGAAGAAAACAAACAACTCCTAACTGAACTTAGAGAACAAGAAAATTTAAGAAAAGAAAGAGTAAATACTTTTTTATTAAATAACCCTTCTGTTAAAGCTACTTTAGTCAATGATGGTACTAGATTAATACATATTTATGATGTTTATGACGGAAAGCCAATTTACAGATCTACAGACAACTTAGAAGCAGCAAGAGCAACCAAAACAGTAGAGTTGTGGGTTGGAGGAAGTATGGGCTTAGATTTGGATGGCACTGGGATGACCGTTGGTGTTTGGGATGGTGGTCCAGCAGATAATAATCATGTAGAATTTCAAAATTCTAATAATACCGGTACACGTGTTACTATAATTGACGCTGCTGTAGTAGATGGAGATACTGGCTATAGTTCTCATGGAACACATGTTACAGGAACTATTTCTGCTAAAGGAGTTAATCCTAATGCACATGGAATGGCTTCTAATGTTAACGTTAAATCTTACAACTGGACAAATGATACCTCAGAAATGCTTTCTGCTGTAAATGCAGCTACAAACCCTATTGTTTTATCTAATCACTCTTATGGTGTGCCAATAGACCAAGGTGATGGAAATCAATTAGACGCCTCATTTATAGGTGCTTACACGTCAGATGCTGCAGCAATAGATAATATTACAAGAAATAACCCTAAGTATTTACCAGTAATGTCTGCTGGTAATTCTGGTCAGGTTAGTTATCCTGGTGGAATGTTAGCTGGTTATGATAAGTTAACTACAGATAAAAACGCAAAAAACAGTTTAATAGTTGCTAATGCAAATCCTACTACAGCTGAACAACCACTTTTTAGTGGTAATTACGAATTAACTAATTTGGTTATTAACCAAGGTAGTAGTCAAGGACCAACAGACGATTTGCGTATTAAACCAGATATAGCTGCTGATGGCACAAACTTGGAGTCACCAACACCTAATTCTACCTATTCAATTTTTTCAGGAACTTCAATGGCAGCACCTAATACCACAGGAACTTTAGTTTTATTACAACAATATTACAATCAACTGCAAGGTGAGTACATGAACTCATCTACATTAAAAGCTTTAATATGTCACACTGCTATTGATGATATCTCAGTAACTGGTCCTGACCCAAAGTTTGGATGGGGATTCTTAAATGCTCGTGAAGCAGCACAAACACTTACAGATGCTGATGATTCTCAAGCTATTGTTGACGAATTGACTTTGGATCAAGGAGGTACATATACTTATACTTTTTCTGCCCAAGCTGGTGAAAAGTTATCGGCTACTATTTGTTGGACAGATATGCCTGGTAATGTGTCTAATGGTACAGTAAATGACCCAACTCCAAGATTAGTTAATGATTTAGATTTAAGAATCTCTGATGGTACAACCACATATATGCCATGGAAACTTGATTTTTCTGGAAGTGCTTTTACAAATTCTAAAGGGGATAATATTGTAGATAACATAGAGAGAGTTGATATTGATGTGCCTGTTACAGGTGTTTATACGGTAACTGTAACGCACAAAGGTACATTACAAGGAACGGAAGGTGGTCCTTTTGATCCTCAAAGTCAGGATTTTTCTTTAATTATTACAGGAAACAACCTAACGCTAAGCGTTAATGAGAATGATTTGGCTAGAAAATTAGCTGTGTATCCTAACCCATCTAATGGAGAGTTTACTATTACATTTGAGTCTAATTTAAATAGTGTTAATAATAATGTTAAAGTTGACGTTTATGATCTGCAAGGTAGACTTGTTTATAACAACAACTTTATAAACAATTCTTCTATTTTTAAAGAAAATATTGTTTTAGAAAATGCTAAAGCAGGTGTGTATATGGTAAATATTTCTGAAGGAAACAGAACTACCTCACACAAACTAGTTATTGAATAATATTTTACTTTTAATAAAATAGGAAAGACCAACAATATTATGTTGGTCTTTCTTTTTGTTAAGTAAATTGTAATTCTTCTCGATAAAACAATAATTTATGATTTACTTTGTTTTTAGTTTAGATTTTAATAAATGCGAACAAGACTTCTTGCAATAATCTTAGGGCTGTTTTTGGCTAACGCAAATGCGCAAGTTAAATTAACAGGTGCTAATGCGCCAAAAAGAGGTAGCGTAAATGATTCTACTGATGTTAAAAGGTCTAGAGGATTTAAAGACCTAGCTACAATAAATATGTATTTACAATATAATACTGAAGTAGATACGTCTATTGTTGATACCACTTTAACAATTAAAAAGGATTACAAATTCAATTATTTACAAAAAGATAATTTTGGTTTAATGCCCTTTGCTAATATAGGTCAGACCTACAATTCTCTAACCATTAATGCTATAAATGATGAAACGAACCCTTTGTTTGGGGCAAGAGCTAGACATTTTAATTATTTTGAAGATGAGTATATCAAATATTATGAGGTGCCAACTCCATGGACAAGACTTACATATAAAACAGCTTTCGAACAAGGGCAAATGTTAGATGCCTTTTTTGCTGTAAATCTTTCAAAACAATTAAATTTTTCCATCGCATATAAAGGTTTAAGGTCGCTGGGAAATTATCAGAACGCATTAACGAGTACAGGTAACTTTAGGTTCAATACTAATTACAAGACTAAGAATAAACGGTATAAGGCAAATGGCCATATTGTAATGCAAGATTTGCTCAACCAAGAGAATGGGGGAATTAAAGATGAGGATATTGAAAATTTTACCTCAGGTGATGAGGAGTTTTTAGATAGGTCTGTTTTTGATATGAATTTCGAAAATGCAGAAAATATTTTGGAAGGTAAGCGGTTTTTCTTGAATCATTCATACGATATTATTAGCAAAAAAGATTCAATTAGTAATAATAGGCTTACAATAGTAAATCAAGTTTCTTTTGAAGATAAATATTTTCAATTTTATCAAAACTCACCTTCAAGGACTTATTTTGGTGATGCGTTTACAGGTAGAATTAATGATAAAGTTACATTAGAAGATTTCAAAACAAAAGTTTATGTCGAATACATAAATAATATTTTAGGAGAAATCGGTTTCGGGATAAACTACACAGATGTTAATTACGGATACAATAGCATAGTTTTATTTTTAGACGAGACAATGCCTAATAGAATTAAAGCTAATTATTTAGGGGTAGATGCGTCATACAACAAAACCATAAAGTCAATAAGTTTAAAAAGTAAAGCAAGTCTAAATTTATCAGATGAGTTTGTAGGAAGTTACATTGATGCAGAACTTGGTTTAAAACTTAATGATGATATTATTGTTTCTGGAGGAATTAACATTAGTTCTAAACTGCCAAATTATAATTATCTACTATATCAAAGTGATTATATTAACTATAATTGGTATAATTTAAATGAATTTAAAAATATCAATACACAACAGTTAAGGTTTAATATTGAATCTCAAAAATTCTTTAATGCATCTTTAGATATTTCCAATATAGAAAATTATACCTATTTTAATTTACAAGAAATTAATGAAGATGGAGTTAGAATAATTAAACCAGAACAATATACTAGTTCATTACAATACCTAAGATTAAAAGCTCAAAGAGAGTTCAAAGTGGGGAACTTTGCTTTAGACAATACAATAATGTATCAAAATGTTATAAGTGATACTGACGTATTAAATGTTCCAACACTCATTACCAGAAATACACTTTATTATTCTAATCACGTATTCAAGAAAGCCATGCAGCTTCAAACAGGAATAACATTTAATTATTTCACAGAATATAATATGAATGGTTACGATCCTGTTTTGGCTGAGTTTTATACTCAGAATACAACTAAGATAGGTGGTTTTCCAAGGCTAGACTTTTTTATTAATGCAAAAGTAAGGCAAACACGCATTTTCTTTAAAGCAGAACATTTCAATTCTTCATTTACTGGCTATGACTATTTCTCGGCACCTAATCACCCATACAGAGATTTTACGATACGTTTTGGTTTGGTTTGGGATTTCTTTTTATAGACTTTAAAATATTTTAATGTAGATATTTCTGTTTGTCAGTCTGTTAAGATGCTTTTTGTAATTTTTCTCAAATAAAACACAAAAAAGTATTTGGTAGTAAAGAAAAGGGTTATATATTTGCAGCCCCTAAACGGACAGATTGTTCGAGAAACGGGGAAGTTCATTCACAGAAAAGGCATCGAAAAAAAATAAATTTAAATTTTTTCAAAAAGATGTTGTGGGAATAAAAAAAGGGTTTTATATTTGCACCCGCTTAACGAAATAAGGTTAAGAAAAAGTAAAGAAAAAGTTCATTAACATATTGAATTGACAGCGTAAAAACCAACTGGAAACGGTTGGTGAAAACAAGAGAATAGATCATTTAGAGTACTGAGATAATTCCTATTAAGTTGTTAAGAGAATAAGTCGTAAGACTTAAAAATTTAACGATGAAGAGTTTGATCCTGGCTCAGGATGAACGCTAGCGGCAGGCCTAACACATGCAAGTCGAACGGTAACAGGAAAAAGCTTGCTTTTTTGCTGACGAGTGGCGCACGGGTGCGTAACGCGTATACAATCTACCTTTTACTGGGGAATAGCCTTTGGAAACGAAGAATAATACCCCATAGTATCTAAATTTCGCATGTTATTTAGATTAAAGTTTCGGCGGTAAGAGATGAGTATGCGTTCTATTAGCTAGATGGTGTGGTAACGGCACACCATGGCAACGATAGATAGGGGCCCTGAGAGGGGGATCCCCCACACTGGTACTGAGACACGGACCAGACTCCTACGGGAGGCAGCAGTGAGGAATATTGGACAATGGGCGAAAGCCTGATCCAGCCATGCCGCGTGCAGGAAGACTGCCCTATGGGTTGTAAACTGCTTTTATACGGGAAGAAACCCATCTACGTGTAGGTGGCTGACGGTACCGTAAGAATAAGCATCGGCTAACTCCGTGCCAGCAGCCGCGGTAATACGGAGGATGCAAGCGTTATCCGGAATCATTGGGTTTAAAGGGTCCGTAGGTGGATTGGTAAGTCAGAGGTGAAAGCCTGCAGCTCAACTGTAGAACTGCCTTTGATACTGCTAGTCTTGAATTATTGTGAAGTGGTTAGAATATGTAGTGTAGCGGTGAAATGCATAGATATTACATAGAATACCAATTGCGAAGGCAGATCACTAACAATATATTGACACTGATGGACGAAAGCGTGGGGAGCGAACGGGATTAGATACCCCGGTAGTCCACGCCGTAAACGATGGTCACTAGCTGTTCGGATTTCGGTCTGAGTGGCTAAGCGAAAGTGATAAGTGACCCACCTGGGGAGTACGTTCGCAAGAATGAAACTCAAAGGAATTGACGGGGGCCCGCACAAGCGGTGGAGCATGTGGTTTAATTCGATGATACGCGAGGAACCTTACCAGGGCTTAAATGTAGATTGCATTAGCTAGAGATAGCTATTTCTTCGGACTATCTACAAGGTGCTGCATGGTTGTCGTCAGCTCGTGCCGTGAGGTGTCAGGTTAAGTCCTATAACGAGCGCAACCCCTGTTGTTAGTTGCCAGCGAGTAATGTCGGGAACTCTAGCAAGACTGCCGGTGCAAACCGTGAGGAAGGTGGGGATGACGTCAAATCATCACGGCCCTTACGTCCTGGGCTACACACGTGCTACAATGGTATAGACAATGAGCAGCCACTTCGCGAGAAGGAGCGAATCTACAAACTATATCTCAGTTCGGATCGGAGTCTGCAACTCGACTCCGTGAAGCTGGAATCGCTAGTAATCGGATATCAGCCATGATCCGGTGAATACGTTCCCGGGCCTTGTACACACCGCCCGTCAAGCCATGGAAGCTGGGAGTGCCTGAAGTCCGTCACCGCAAGGAGCGGCCTAGGGTAAAATCGGTAACTAGGGCTAAGTCGTAACAAGGTAGCCGTACCGGAAGGTGCGGCTGGAACACCTCCTTTCTAGAGAAAGACGACTGATAGGAAATCTATCACATAAAAGGAAATAAAAGGATTTATTCTCTTGCTGTTAATTTAAGATATCAATAATTAAGTAGAGTCTCATAGCTCAGCTGGTTAGAGCGCTACACTGATAATGTAGAGGTCGGCAGTTCGAGTCTGCCTGAGACTACTAAATTAAAGGAAATTCTAGAAGTTGAGTGGGTAGTTGGACTAACTACTAACTACTATATACTAACTACTAGTATATGGGGAATTAGCTCAGCTGGCTAGAGCGCCTGCCTTGCACGCAGGAGGTCACCGGTTCGACTCCGGTATTCTCCACAAGACCGAGAGGTTAAAAGTTCATTGACATATTGAAAAAAGATACATGAAAATTAGATAGAAATATTTAATAAAATTAAATTATTGTAACGAGCAATAATTGTAACTCATTAAAAAGACAAAAGTACAATAAGCTAAATAAGAGCGTATGGGGAATGCCTAGGCTCTCAGAGGCGATGAAGGACGTGATAAGCTGCGAAAAGCTGCGGGGATTGGCACATACAAATCGATCCGCAGATATCCGAATGGGGCAACCCAGCATGTTGAAGACATGTTATCCGAAAGGAAGCGAACCCGGAGAACTGAAACATCTAAGTACCCGGAGGAGAAGAAAACAAAAGTGATTCCGCTAGTAGTGGCGAGCGAACGCGGATTAGCCCAAACCAGTATTGTTACGGCAATGCTGGGGTTGTAGGACTGCGATATTCGATCTATAATGAACTAGAACTGTTTGGAAAGACAGGCCAGAGACGGTGATAGCCCGGTATAGGTAAAGATTAGAGAGATAGCAGTATCCTGAGTAGTGCGGGGCACGTGTAACCCTGTATGAATTTGTCGGGACCATCCGATAAGGCTAAATACTCCTGAGAGACCGATAGTGAACTAGTACCGTGAGGGAAAGGTGAAAAGAACCCTGAATAAGGGAGTGAAATAGAACCTGAAACCATACGCTTACAAGCGGTCGGAGCGGATTTATCCGTGACGGCGTGCCTTTTGCATAATGAGCCTACGAGTTACCGTTGCTAGCAAGGTTAAGCACTTCAGGTGCGGATCCGTAGCGAAAGCGAGTCTGAATAGGGCGCTTAGTTAGTAGTGGTAGACGCGAAACCGTGTGATCTACCCATGGGCAGGGTGAAGCTGTGGTAACACATAGTGGAGGCCCGAACCGGTTGACGTTGAAAAGTCTTCGGATGACCTGTGGGTAGGGGTGAAAGGCCAATCAAACTCGGAAATAGCTCGTACTCCCCGAAATGCATTTAGGTGCAGCGTTGATTTAGTTTTATAGAGGTAGAGCTACTGATTGGATGCGGGGGCTTCACCGCCTACCAATTCCTGACAAACTCCGAATGCTATAAAATGATGATCAGCAGTGAGGGCATGGGTGCTAAGGTCCATGTCCGAGAGGGAAAGAACCCAGACCATCAGCTAAGGTCCCCAAATGTATGTTAAGTTGAATAAACGAGGTTGAACTGCTTAGACAGCTAGGATGTTGGCTTGGAAGCAGCCATTCATTTAAAGAGTGCGTAACAGCTCACTAGTCGAGCGGTTCGGCATGGATAATAATCGGGCATAAACATACTACCGAAGCTATGGACTTGAAAAAGTGGTAGGGGAGCATTGTAGTGTCGTCGAAGGTGTACTGCGAGGTATGCTGGAGAAGCTACAAAAGAAAATGTAGGCATAAGTAACGATAATGCGGGCGAGAAACCCGCACACCGAAAGACTAAGGTTTCCTCAGCTATGCTAATCAGCTGAGGGTTAGTCGGGACCTAACGCGAACCCGAAAGGGGTAGTGGATGGACAACGGGTTAATATTCCCGTACCTGCTCACACTAAAAGTGACGGATCTCCGTGGTTGCTGCGTACTGACGGAATAGTACGTTGAAGCGCAAGCGATAGTACACTGAGGCTACGGCCAAGGTGATAATGCAGCGAAGGAGGTTCCAAGAAAAGCGAGTGAAGCAGCCCGTACCGTAAACCGACACAGGTAGTTGGGATGAGAATTCTAAGGTGCTCGAGAGATTCATGGCTAAGGAACTAGGCAAAATAGACGCGTAACTTCGGGAGAAGCGTCGCCCACCTCAGGGTGGGCCGCAGTGAAAAGGTCCAGGCGACTGTTTATCAAAAACACAGGGCTCTGCTAAATCGAAAGATGATGTATAGGGCCTGACACCTGCCCGGTGCTGGAAGGTTAAGTGGAGGGTTTAGAAGTTTACTTCGAAGATCTCAAATGAAGCCCCAGTAAACGGCGGCCGTAACTATAACGGTCCTAAGGTAGCGAAATTCCTTGTCGGGTAAGTTCCGACCTGCACGAATGGTGTAACGATCTGGACACTGTCTCAGCCATGAGCTCGGTGAAATTGTAGTATCGGTGAAGATGCCGATTACCCGCAGTGGGACGAAAAGACCCCGTGAACCTTTACTATAGCTTAGTATTGGCTTTGGATAAGTAATGTGTAGGATAGGTGGGAGACTTTGAAGCGGCGTCGCTAGGCGTTGTGGAGTCATTGTTGAAATACCACCCTTTGCTTATCTAGAGTCTAACTTCTTGCGAAGGACAGTGCTTGGTGGGTAGTTTGACTGGGGTGGTCGCCTCCAAAAGAGTAACGGAGGCTTCTAAAGGTTCCCTCAGCACGCTTGGTAACCGTGCGTAGAGTGCAATGGCATAAGGGGGCTTGACTGAGAGACATACAGGTCGATCAGGTACGAAAGTAGAGCATAGTGATCCGGTGGTTCCGCATGGAAGGGCCATCGCTCAAAGGATAAAAGGTACTCCGGGGATAACAGGCTGATCTCCCCCAAGAGCTCACATCGACGGGGGGGTTTGGCACCTCGATGTCGGCTCGTCACATCCTGGGGCTGGAGAAGGTCCCAAGGGTTGGGCTGTTCGCCCATTAAAGTGGCACGCGAGCTGGGTTCAGAACGTCGTGAGACAGTTCGGTCTCTATCTACTGTGGGCGTTAGAAATTTGAGTGGATCTGACTCTAGTACGAGAGGACCGAGTTGGACGAACCTCTAGTGTACCTGTTGTTCCGCCAGGGGCATTGCAGGGTAGCTACGTTCGGAAGGGATAAGCGCTGAAAGCATATAAGCGCGAAACCCACCACAAGATGAGATTTCTTTAAAGGGTCGTGGAAGATGACCACGTTGATAGGCTACAGGTGTAAAGGCAGTAATGTCATAGCCGAGTAGTACTAATAACCCATAGGCTTATTGTACGCCGCTCTTTTTATAAGTACAAATCATGTGACTTTTTTCAATATGTTATATTATACGGTTTAAACGACCGAAACAGTTTAAGGTGGTTATAGCGACGGGGCTCACCTCTTACCTTTCCGAACAGAGAAGTTAAGCCCGTTTGCGCCGATGGTACTACGTCTGTGGAAGAGTAGGTCGCCGCCTTTTTTGAAAACCCTTACCTATAATTGGTAAGGGTTTTTTGTTTTTATTTAGAAGCTATCCTTGAATTTATATTATTCTTATTTGTTATATTCATGAGCTATATTACAGATGAATGGATATTAATTTAGAACTTGAATTAGCTTGGAATTTTGTTAATAACACTAACAGAAATATTTTCTTAACAGGAAAAGCTGGGACAGGTAAAACAACCTTTCTTCATAAATTAAGAAAAGAGTCCTCAAAAAGAATGGTTGTTGTTGCACCCACAGGTGTCGCAGCTATTAATGCTAAAGGGGTTACAATTCATTCATTTTTTCAATTACCTTTTGGACCTATCTTACCAGATTCAAATTTAAATTCATCTTCAGGTTTTAAAAGAAAATTTAGTAAAACTAAAATTGATATTATTAAATCATTAGACTTATTAGTGATTGATGAAATTAGTATGGTTAGAGCTGATTTATTAGACGGTATAGATAAAACACTCCGTAGATATAAAAATAGACATAAAGTATTTGGTGGTGTTCAGGTGTTAATGATAGGTGATCTTCAGCAGTTGTCACCTGTAATAAACAATAACGAATGGGATTTATTAAAAAACTATTATAAGAATTCATATTTCTTTAGTAGTAATAGTTATAAGGAATGTAATGCCATAACCATTGAACTTAAGCATATTTATAGACAGGATAATCCAACATTCATTAATATTTTAAATGAGATACGAAACAACACATTAAGTAAGCATTCTGCTGAACATTTAAATAAGCAATATCAACCTAATTTCGTACCTAAAGATGACGATGGTTATATATCACTTACAACTCATAATTCAAAAGCTAGAGATGCCAATCTAAAAGCTCTAAATGATTTAAAAGGTAAGGCAAGAACATATAAAGCAAAAATAGAGGGTAAATATCCTGAGCATTCATTTCCTAATAAAGAGGAATTAAAATTAAAAGTTGGTGCTCAAGTAATGTTTATTAAAAACGATAGTTCACCTGAAAAGCGATATTACAACGGTAAGATTGGTAAAGTAATATTGTTAGACAAGGATGAAGTAGTAGTGCATTGTCCAGATGATGAATATAATATTGTAACGACATACGAGACTTGGGAAAATATAAAGTATAACATAGATGACAACACTAAATCTATAAATGAAGAAAAGATTGGTAGTTATTCCCAAATTCCTTTACGACTGGCTTGGTCAATAACCATCCACAAAAGTCAAGGTTTAACGTTTGAGAAGGCCATTATAGATGCGGAGGATGCTTTTGCACACGGCCAAACTTATGTGGCACTAAGCCGTTGCAAATCTTTAGAAGGGTTAATCCTTAAGAGTAAAATATCGGCCAGTCAAATTATAAGTGATTCTAATGTTTTGTCTTTTAATGAAGAAACTGAAGCAAATCAACCCAATGAAACTATCCTGTTAGAGTCCCAACAATCGTATCAATTAGAATTAATTTCTGAAATTTTTAATTTTTACGATTTCCTATTTCCTATTAATAGAATATTGGATGTTTATTACAAAAATAGAAATAGCATTGAAGGGCAAATAGAAGTTCCGTTGGCAGCTATTAAGAACACAGTAACAAACTTTCTAAAGGTTAGTAATAGTTTCAATAATCAATTAAAAGCCTTAGTTAATGATGCTGAACTTCCAGAAAAATCCCATAATATTCAAGAGCGTTTTACAAAAGGCATTGCGTATTTTATAGAAACTACAAAAGCCAATATTCAAAAACAGTTACAATCTTTTAGTTTCTCAACAGACAATAAAGCTTTAGATAAGGATATTACCAAACAGTTAGATACACTTGAAGAATTATTAACAACCAAGCTTTTGTATTTTGAAGGTTTGAAAAACGGATTTAATACTATATCATTTTTAAAACTTAGATCTGATGCTGTTTTTTTAACCAAGCAACAGCCAAAAAAACAACGTAAAACAGTTATTGAAGGCACACAAAATGTAAAGTTATTTGAACTACTTAAAGCATTGCGTCATAATATAGCTTTACGAGAAGATGTTGCCCACTATCAGGTTTTTACTCAGAAGTCTTTGTACGCTATGTGCGAATTGCTACCTACAATATCACAAGAACTCAAAGCTGTTCATGGTATGGGAAAGACTCGTGTAAAAAAGTATGGCGCTGAAATTATAGAAGTAATTACAGAATATATCAATGATAATAACATAGAAGTTACTAACGCAGTTACTCTAGAAGATCAAAAGCCAAAACGTCAAAGAGGAGATTCTCAAAAAGAATCTCTAAAACTGTTTAAAGAAGGAAAAACCATTGAAGAAATAGCAAATCACAGAGAGTTAAATGAGAATACCATTTTTGGACATTTAGCTGGTTTTATTCCTTCAGGAAAAATAAAGCTTACAGATTTAATGACTGAAGACTATTATTTAGAATTAAAAACTGAAATACCTAAAAAGACATTCGAAAACTTATCAGATCTAAAACATCAATTGGATGATAAATTTTCATATGCAGAAATACGCTTAGTACTCAATGAATTATCCGAAAACTAAAAAGGCTTCAAAATAGTATTGAAGCCTTCTTTATATCATGTAAACTAAACTAATCTTTTAGAACACCTCTTGAGATTACAATTTTCTGAATTTCAGAAGTTCCTTCATAGATTTGAGTGATTTTTGCATCACGCATTAATCGCTCTACATGGTATTCTTTTACAAAACCATTTCCACCATGTATTTGTACCGCTTCAACACTTTGTTCCATAGCAACCTTACTTGCATAAAGTTTAGCCATAGCGCTAGACATATCGTAATTGTTACCTTGGTCTTTATCCCAAGCCGCTTTCATTACTAACATACGAGCAGCTTCAATTTCAGTTGCCATGTCGGCAAGTTTAAAAGCTATTGCTTGGTGATTAGAAATTTCTGTTCCAAACGCTTTACGTTCTTTACTATATTTTAAAGCTAACTCGTAAGCACCAGAAGCAATACCTAATGCTTGTGCAGCAATACCAATACGACCTCCAGAAAGTGTCTTCATGGCAAACTTAAAACCAAATCCATCTTCACCAATTCTATTTTCTTTAGGCACTTTTACATCATTAAACTGTAAAGTATGCGTATCACTACCTCTAATACCTAATTTATCCTCCTTAGGACCAATATCAAAACCAGGAGTTCCTTTTTCAACAATAAATGCATTAATACCTCTATGTCCTTTTTCTCTGTCAGTTTGAGCAATTACAAGATAAACTTCAGCTCTTCCTCCATTTGTAATCCAGTTTTTGGTACCATTAATAACGTAATGGTCTCCCATATCTATAGCTGTTGTTTTTTGAGAAGTAGCGTCACTACCAGCTTCAGGCTCACTTAAACAAAAAGCTCCAATACATTCGCCGGTAGCAAGTTTTGTCAAATATTTTTGTTTTTGTTCTTCAGATCCATAAGCTTCAAGACCATAACAAACTAAAGAATTGTTAACTGAAACCATAACCGAAGCAGAAGCATCTATTTTAGATAATTCTTCCATGATTAAGACATAAGAAATGGCATCCATACCACTACCACCATACTTTGGGTCTACCATGATACCCATAAATCCTAATTCGCCCATTTTTCGAACCAACTCGTCCGGAAATGTTTGTGCATTATCGCGTTCTATAACACCAGGAAGTAATTCTGTTTGAGCAAAATCTCTCGCCGCATCACGAATCATTAAATGTTCTTCAGTTAAGCTAAAATCCATAAAGTAAAATAATTATTGATTTGTTAAAAAATTCATGCAAAGATAACGCTTTCTTGCTGTTTTTTCAATAAGTAATATTATTTTTACTAATATGATAAAAGCTGAATATAATGTTGTGGCAGTAATGTCTGGGACATCTTTAGATGGAATCGATATCATCTATGCAACATATAGCTACAAAAAGGATTGGAGCTTTAAAATTCTAAATGCTGAAACTCGGAAATATTCCAATCAATGGAAGCGTATTTTGAGTGAGCTAGTGAATAAATCACTGGAAGAATTAAAAGATATAGATATTGAATATTCTAAGTATTTAGCTAATGAAATTCAGGAATTTATAAGTCATTATAGTATTAATGAAATAGATTTTATGTCTTCTCACGGACATACAGCATTGCATCAACCAGAGCATAAATTAACCTATCAGATAGGTAATCTTCAATTGTTAGCAGATACATTACAACAAAAGGTTATTTGCGATTATAGAGTGCAAGATGTTGAGTACGAAGGACAGGGAGCTCCATTAGTACCTATTGGTGATAGGTTACTTTTCCATGATTATGATTATTGCTTGAATTTAGGTGGATTTGCCAATGTTTCTTTTGAAAAGAATGGAGAACGCATCGCTTTTGATATTTGCCCAGTTAATATTATACTCAATTATTATGTTTCAAAACTTAATCAAGAATACGATGATCGTGGTAACTTAGCTTCTACAGGAAAGTTACACGATGAGTTATTGTATAAATTAAATCAACTCGAATTTTATAAAAAATCAGCCCCAAAATCTCTAGGATTAG
The DNA here is from genome assembly GCF_022810765.1 of Winogradskyella sp. MH6. Classification (NCBI taxonomy): domain Bacteria; kingdom Pseudomonadati; phylum Bacteroidota; class Flavobacteriia; order Flavobacteriales; family Flavobacteriaceae; genus Winogradskyella; species Winogradskyella sp. MH6. The sequence continues at coordinate 1,924,054 of NZ_CP094494.1, forward strand.
AATGGGTAAAAATGTATGTATTTCCTTTAATAGACAATTATAACCTTAGTGTTGAAGATATATTAAGAACATTTGCTGAGCATATTGCAATTCAGATTTCTAAAGTTTTGAAGGGTAAGATGACAAATACATTAATAACAGGAGGCGGAGCCTACAACGATTTTTTAATTGAGAGACTTAAATTAAAAACAGAATCAAAAATTTTAATTCCTGATAATGAAATTATTGAGTTTAAAGAAGCTCTAGTTTTTGGATTATTAGGCGTTTTAAAAGAAAGAAACGAAATAAACTGTCTACAGAGTGTTACAGGAGCCGTAAAAGATCATTCTTCTGGAAAAATTTTAATTCCAAATTCTTAAAATTAATAATTAATTCACTTTTTAGGCATTTGAGTTTTTTATATTTGTTACCATTAATTAAATCATACAAATTGATAAAGCAACTACTTCAAAAATACGAAGATAAATCCCCAGAAATAGTGTTCCATTGGAACGATCCAGAAACCGAAGCAGAAGGTTGGACAGTTATTAATTCGCTTAGAGGTGGTGCCGCAGGAGGCGGAACCAGGATGCGTAAAGGCTTAGATATGAACGAGGTTCTGTCTTTAGCTAAAACTATGGAAGTTAAGTTTACAGTATCTGGCCCAGCTATTGGTGGAGCTAAATCCGGTATTAACTTTGATCCTCAAGATCCAAGAAAAAAAGGTGTATTAGAACGTTGGTATGCAGCGGTTTCGCCTTTGTTAAAAAGTTATTATGGTACTGGTGGAGATCTTAATGTTGATGAAATTCATGAAGTTATTCCAATTACCGAAGAGAGTGGTGTTTGGCATCCTCAAGAAGGAGTTTTTGAAGGACATTTTAAACCTACCCAAGCTGATAAAATCAATAGAATTGGTCAGTTGAGACAAGGTGTTATCAAAGTTATTGAAAACCCAGAGTATTCTCCAGATGTATCTAGAAAGTATACTGTTGCAGACATGATTACTGGTTTTGGTGTTGCTGTTGCGGCAAAACATTTTTATGAGTTAAATGACTCCTCTATAAAAGGTAAGCGCGTTGTGGTTCAAGGTTTTGGAAATGTTGGTGCAGCTGCAGCATTTTATTTTGCACAAATGGGTGCTAAAGTTGTTGGTATTATTGATAGAGTTGGAGGTTTAATCAAAGAAGAAGGTTTTACTTTTGAAGAGATTACAGACTTATATCTAAATAAAAACGGAAACACACTTGTTGCTGAAAATCTTATCCCATTCGATGAAATTAATGAAAAAATATGGTCTTTAGAAACTGAAGTGTTTGCACCTTGTGCAGCCTCTAGATTGGTTACCAAAGCGCAAATCGATCATATGATTGATACAGGTCTAGAAGTTATTACTTGTGGCGCAAATGTGCCTTTTGCAGATAAGGAAATTTTCTTTGGTCCAATAATGGAATATACTGATCAAAAGGTGAGCTTAATCCCAGACTTTATTTCTAATTGTGGAATGGCAAGAGTCTTTGCTTATTTTATGGAACGCAAAGTGCTAATGACAGACGAAGCTATTTTTAATGATACTTCAGATGTAATTAAACAGGCTCTCAAAGAAGTAAAAGATAGTAATCCTACAGTTACAGGTATAAGTGAAACTGCATTTGAAATTGCATTAAGACAATTAATATAAAATATCCCTTAATATATGGAAACCGTAATAATTCTCGTATTTGTATTTGGTTATTTAGCCATTACACTAGAGCATAATATTAAAATTGATAAACTCATCCCAGCCTTAGTAATGATGGCTATAAGCTGGGCATTGATATCACTAGGTATAGATGATTTTTCCCAATGGTTCGATTCTGCAAAACATAGCCTATTGGAGAATTTTGGTCTTCTAAACCATGAAGAAAAAATGCACTTAATGGAAGAAACATTGCTTCATCATTTAGGTAAAACAGCCGAAATTTTAGTATTCCTTTTGGGTGCAATGACCATTGTGGAAATTATAGATTATTTTGACGGATTCTCTACAATTAAAGCCGCTGTAAAATTTAATAGTAGAAAAAAATTGCTCTGGATGTTTTCAATTTTAGCATTCTTACTTTCTGCTATAATTGACAACTTAACAGCAACCATTGTTTTAATTTCAATCTTACAAAAAATTGTGAAAGATAGAGATGTAAGAATATGGTATGCAGGTTTAATTATTATTGCAGCAAATGCAGGTGGAGCATGGTCACCAATTGGAGATGTTACAACAACAATGCTTTGGATTGGAAATAAAGTATCTACAGGAAAATTATTTGCTTACTTATTTATTCCTTCGGTTTTGTGTATGGCTGTACCAACATTTATCGCTTCTTTACTTCCTGCATTTAAAGGAACGGTAGCATTGCAAGACGAGGACGATAAACCTAAGAATAAATTTAGTTCTACAATGTTGTTTTTAGGATTGGGAGCTATTGTTTTTGTGCCTGTTTTTAAGGTAATAACACATTTACCACCATATGTAGGTATGATGTTGTCATTGGGTGTTGTTGCGGTGTTTGCAGAAGTTTATAGTAATTCAAAATTTGCAATATCTGAAATTCAATCAGAAGAGCATAATGAACACGCAAGCCATAGTCCTGTACATTATTCTTTATCTAAAATTGAATTACCAAGTATATTATTCTTCTTAGGGATTTTAATGGCTGTTGCAGCTTTAGAATCTTTGGGGATTTTGTTTGGTTTTGCAAGCTCACTTCAAGAAACAATGCCAGCACTTGGTACTGAGTGGCATAATGGAGAAGGCGTTTCGGATTTAGTAGTTTTATTACTAGGAGTTGGTTCTGCAGTAATTGATAACGTACCGTTAGTTGCGGCAAGTTTAGGGATGTTCTCTGAGCCTTTAGATAATGAGTTATGGCATTTTATAGCTTATTCAGCAGGTACGGGAGGTAGTATGTTGATCATTGGTTCTGCTGCTGGTGTAGTAGCAATGGGTATGGAAAAAATTGACTTTTTCTGGTACTTAAAGAAAATTTCTTGGTTAGCATTAATCGGATTTTTAGCTGGTGCAGCAGCCTTTATGGTTACCAGAGCTATTTTCTAACATACTTAAGTTAAAAACTTAACGTTATAACATACAGAAACTTTTTAAACTTAAAACTTTTTATATGATATTACTAAGTAATATTCAAGATGGAGCAGAGGTTCTAGCAGATGGAGCATCAGGTGAACAAGTAGAAAAAACACTTTCTATTATTGAGTTAATAACCAGTGGAGGAACTTCAGGAATTGTAATTATTCTAGTGTTATTCTTACTTCTTATTGCGGCAACGTATATTTATTTTGAAAGAATTTTTGCTATCAAAGCAGCTTCAAAAGTAGATTCAAACTTTATGAATCAGATTAAAGATCACGTTAGTAATGGTAAGATAGATTCTGCTCAGATGTTATGCGCTCAGCAAAATTCACCAGTATCTCGATTAATTGCCAAAGGTATTACCAGGATAGGTAAACCCTTAGAAGATATTAATACAGCCATAGAAAATGCAGGTCGATTAGAGATTTACAGTTTAGAAAAGCATGTTAGTATACTAGCAACCATCTCTGGTGTAGCACCAATGATTGGGTTTTTGGGAACTGTAATAGGAATGATTTTATCAATATTTGAAATCGCCAACTCAGGTGGTTCCATAGATATTAAATCTTTAGCAGATGGTTTATATACTGCAATGACAACTACAGTAGGAGGATTGATAGTCGGTATTGTTGCTTATGTAGCATATAATCACTTGGTAGTAAGAACCAATAAAGTGGTGTACCAAATGGAAGCTAACTCTGTTGAGTTTTTAGATCACTTAAACGAACCAATCTAATTATGAATATTAGAGGAAGAAATAAAGTAACACCAGAATTCAATATGTCGTCTATGACAGATATTGTGTTTTTGTTGTTAATCTTTTTCATGATAGCATCTACATTGGTTTCTGCTGAAGCAATAGATTTATTATTACCGAGTTCAACAAGTAAAACGACTCAAACCAAGAACGTATCGGTAAGTGTCAACAAAGATCTTCAGTATTTTGTAGATATGAAACAAGTCCCTAAAACTCAATTAGAGACTGAAGTTTTAGCTAAACTAGGAAATTCAGATTCGCGCACAATAACAATTCGTTCAGACGAAAATGTTGATTTAAAACATGTTGTGTACATTATGGATATCGCTAATAGAAATAAGATAAAATCTACTTTGGCGGTTAAGTCTAATTAACGGCATTATTTTTGAAAACTCTATTATTAAATTGAAAGCACCATAATAAAGTGAAATATTTAGAGACCATACATCAACGTAATTCAGCAAGAATAACAGTTCTAATTGCACTGTTGTTGTTTTTGTTGTTATTTTTTGTTGGTCCACAATATTTAGACCCACCAGAAGAATATGGTGTTGCTGTTAATTTTGGAACAACAGACGTAGGTAGCGGAAATAAACCACTAAGTCAACCAAGAGAAGCGGTAGAAGAACAAGTTGTCGAAGAATCTCAACCAGAGACTTCTCAATCAGAACCAACAATATCTACTGAAAAAACTGAGGATGTAATGACTCAGGAAGATGCAGAAGCTATCGCTATTAAAAAGCAAAAGGAAGCAGAAGCAAAGGCAAAAGCAGAAGCCGAGCGTATAGAACGCGAAAAGCGTGAAGCTGAAGAGCGCAAAAGAAAGGAAGAAGCGGAAAAAAGAGAAAAGCTTGATAACCTTATTGGAGGTGTAAAAAACTCAAACGGAACTGATGATGGAGGTGAAGGTGATGATACTGTAGGAGGAAATAAAGGACAGTTAGATGGTGATCCTTATGCACCAAGTTATTTTGGAGGTTCAGGGCCTGGAAAAGGTGGAGTTGGTTATGGACTTGGAGGTCGTGGAAAACCTTCTCGTCAAATCTATAAACAAGATTGTAATGAATACGGGTTGGTTGTAGTAAGAATAGAAGTAAACCAACAAGGTAAAGTTGTTAAAGCTACTCCAGGTATTAGAGGTACGACCAATACAGCGCCATGTTTGTTGGAACCTGCGAAGAAGATTGCTTTATCTCATAAATGGCCAGCAGACTCTAATGCACCAACTACTCAAGTAGGATTTGTAAGTATTAATTTTGATATCGGTCAGTAGCCAATGAAATATATTGATACAGTTAATTGGATGTTTCAACAACTGCCAATGTATCAAAACAAGGGTAAATCTGCGTTTAAAAAAGATTTATCTAATACGCTAAAACTTTCAGCGCATCTTAATCATCCTGAACAAAAATTCAAATCTATTCATGTTGGTGGTACTAATGGAAAAGGTTCAACAAGTCACATGTTGGCGTCAATCCTTCAAGAAGCAGGTTACAAAGTTGGACTTTATACATCACCACATTTAAAAGATTTCAGAGAGCGAATCAGGATTAATGGACAGGTCGTTTCCAAGCAATTTGTCATTGGCTTTATAAAGCGAAATAAAACGTTTTTAGAGTCTAATAATTTGTCTTTTTTTGAAATGACCGTTGGTATGGCTTTCGATTATTTTGCAAAACAAAAAGTTGATATTGCCATCATAGAAGTTGGTTTAGGTGGCAGATTAGATTCAACAAATATTATTACTCCAGAGCTTTCTGTAATTACAAATATTGGTTTTGATCATATGCAGTTTTTAGGAACGACGTTACCCGAAATCGCTTCAGAAAAAGCTGGAATAATAAAACCAAATATTCCTGTTGTAATTGGTGAAACACAACCTGAAACTGAAAATGTTTTTAAAAATAAAGCTAAGGAGAATAATTCTGAAATCTATTTTGCAGATCAATTGATAAATGAAGTTTTTGAAAGTGATTTAAAAGGTTCGTACCAAGAACACAACAAAAAAACGGTTATACAATCTGTTTCAGTGCTCAGACAATTGGGTTACAATATTTCAAATTCAAATTTAAAAAAAGGACTACTAAATGTCGTTAAAAATTCTGGATTACAAGGACGTTGGCAAGTTCTTCAGCAAGAACCTAAAATTGTTTGCGATACAGCGCATAACAAGGAAGGCTTAAGTTATACAATGCAACAGTTGCAAGCTGAATCCTATAATAATTTACATATTGTCTTTGGAGTGGTGAGCGATAAAGATTTAGACTCAATTGTTTCATTGTTGCCAAAAAACGCCACATATTACTTCTGTAAACCAAATGTGCAACGCGGATTAGATGAAGATTTACTGAAAGGGTATTTTCTTGATAAAGGTTTTATAGGCAATTCTTATTCTTCGGTAAATGAAGCGTTACATGCCGCTAAGCTAAATGCAGATACAGACGATTTAATTTACGTAGGCGGAAGTACTTTTGTGGTGGCAGAGGTTCTTTAGAGTCTAAAAATACGTATATTTCAAAATCAAATTTTTTAAGTGATGATAGAAATTATCAATCAAATATTTGCTTTAGAATCTAAGTTGCAAAAAAATGGCGGTGACGATTATTCCAGAAATTTTGACCGTATTGCTAATGAATTTAAAAACTTAAATTATCATGTTATCAATCCAATAGGGAAGTCATACAGAAATGAAATGACAGATATTGAGGCAAGTATTTCAGGTGATTTAAATAAAAATTCAAAAATCACTAAAGTTTTAAAACCAATCATTTATGAAGTTAATGGTAATGAAACTAGCTTAGTTCAAAAAGGGATTGTAATTGTAGAATAAGATTAATGAAGACTATAAATTTTGCTATAGATCTAGGAACAACAAACAGCCTGGTCGCTAAATATGATAACGGTAAAATCAAAATATTTAATAACCCTTTGGGTTTAAAGCAAACCTTACCATCCTGTATCGCTTTTAGAGGTAACAGAATCGTAATTGGTGATAAGGCTTTGGATTATTTAGAAAAAGATGCAGAAAATGTCTGTATGTTATTCAAAAGAAAAATGGGTACTCAGGACACTTATTTTGTGCCTGCTTTAGATAAGGAAATGCAGCCTATTGAACTTTCGTCTTTGGTTTTAAAAGAACTCAAAAACTTTTTACCAGATGGCGAGACAGTGAATAGTGTTGTTATTACAATACCAGCTGCGTTTGACACTATTCAATCTAATGCGACAAAAAAAGCAGGTTATTTAGCCGGATTTAAAGAAGTAGTTCTACTCCAAGAGCCCATAGCAGCTTGTTTGGCATTTGCTAATACGTCTAATACCGAAGTTAAAGAAAAGGAACATTGGATTGTTTATGATTTTGGTGGTGGAACGTTTGATGTGGCTTTGGTTGAAGTTGATGAAAGAGAGTTAAAAGTTGTAGATCATCAAGGTGATAATTATTTAGGTGGTGCCGATTTTGATAGTCTAATAGTTCAGCATCTGATAGTGCCTTTTATTGAAGAAAAGACAGGCCAATCGGATTTATGGAAATCTTTAAAATCCAAATCTTCAACACACAAAGGACTTTATTTTGAATTATTAAAGAAGGCTGAAGAAGCGAAAAAGGAGCTTTCAAATTTTGAAGAAACCGAAATAGAACTAGACATTAGTATTAATGATGTTGACTTATATGATCATTTAATAGTAAAACGTGAAGTTTTTGAGAATTTAATTCTTTCAAACGTAGAAAATACGGTTACTATCATTAAAGATATTATTAAGGAAAATCAGTTGCTTAATTCAGATATAAAGCGCGTAATTTTAATTGGAGGAACTACATATATACCTTTAATTAAAAAATCAATTGCCAATGCCATAGGTGTGGAGGTTAATTCTTCAATAGACCCAACGTCTGCAGTTGTTGAGGGTGCAGCATATTATGCAGGTTCTAAACCTAGTGAGTTAAAAGAGGAAGAAATTGTTGAGGAAGAAGAAAATAAAGAGGAATCAATAATTGATTCTAAGTTTTTCTACGAACAGAACACAAGAGATGCTGAGGAATTGATTACTGCAAAATTCTCAGGAGTAGATATTGATAATTATAGAATAATACGAAAAGATGGAGGTTACGATTCTGGAGTAAAAAACTTAAAGAACAATTCGTTTTCAGAATTTGTGCCGCTTTTAGAAGGTAGACTTAACCAGTTTAAGGTACAATTGCTCAACAGTGGTTTAGAAGTTTTAAAAGTTATAGATCCAATTTCTATTAATCATGGTAGTTACAGTGTAAATGGGCAACCACTGCCAAATGATATCTGTATTGAGATAGATGATATGGATGCTTCAGCTACACGATTAGAGCGCATATTTGCCAAAGGAAGTATTCTGCCATTAAAGAAAAAAATATATAAAACAGCTTCTAAAACCATTTTAAAAAAGTCTAAATCTAACCTTGCTATCAATGTCATCGAAGGAAAATCTAATGGCTTGCCAAGTTCTGGTCTAAGTATTGGTTACATCGAAATTTTTGGTGAAGATTTAGAAGACGATTTAATTAAAGGAACTGATATTGAAATTGAATTGGAAATTTCTGAATCTAGAGAACTGAAAATAAATGTGTTTTTACAGTCTTGCGATCAAGAGTTTGAGAACGTATTTAGTGAATCTGAGCGATCCATTAGCGTAAACAAAATCAATACTGAGATTAATACAATTTTAGGTGATGTTGAAGCTGTAATCAAAACAGCTAATGCTAATGAAAATTTTGAATATTCTAATAAGCTCGAATCCATACGAGTAGGACTTATTGAAATTCAGATTGAAGCTTCATTGATACATGATGATGATATTTCGGATACTAAATTTCAACTCGATGATAAAAAGCGAAAGCTTATACAAGATTTTGACGACTTAACCCGAAATGAGATTGTAGCAAAAGAAATTGAAGAGTATAACGATACAAAGGCCGATTTAGAATATCATCTTAACCAGAATGAAAATGAGCGATTCAAAACTAAGTATCAGCGTATTATTCAAAATGAAAAAGAGGTTATTAATTCATTAGATAGATATCTTATTCGTTCAAAGATTAAGGAGTTGGAAGAGCTGTTCAATGCCATTATACAATCTAGTGACGAAAACTTTATATCCTATTATCTAGGTTTAAAACTCTATGATAATTTCACAAATAAGCGTAAAGCTGAAAAATTATTTGAACAAGGAGATAAAGCCTTAGAACAACAAGATTACAAGGTAATTCGCCATGTAGTTTATGGACTGTCAGCTCTAGTGCACGAGAATGATAGACATCAACGCAAAGACTTTAGTGATGATAGTAAAACAGGGTTAAATTAATTTCTGTTGTAGTAATTATTGTAATAATCTTTGTAAAGCGCATCAATATATAAAGGTTCCAGATTCAAATCATAAGACCTCAAATTATCAGTATCATAAGCATTATGCTGAACTCTTTGAGATGAAGTGCTAGTTTCATCTTCTTTAGGAGGATAAACAACTATAATACTATTTCTCTTGTTTAGATTCTTAATTTGATATAATTCTGAAAGTCTACCATCGCTTCTAAAGTGAGAAAACTTGGAATTAATAAAATCGCTTCCTGTATAAAAAGCAACACAATCTCTTTCTCTTAGATGGATATACAGGTCTTTATTCTTTGGTATAAAAATAGACTGATCTACATTGTTTTTTAGCCTAAAAACGACAAGGTCATTATTACTTTTATTACTAATCAACGTAATCTTATCTTTACTAGAAACTCTTAATTCATGCGGAATTGCATTAAACGATTTTGGGTAAGGATTAGAATAAGGTTTTACAGATGCAGTTATGGTATTGACTTTCGGTTTTTTATAATACTTATATTTAAGAGAATATAAAAAACGAATATGACTTATAAGTTTTCTTTTATCTGCTTTAGAAAGTGGTTCGTCGTCTATTAATTCAGTAGACTCAATCACAGTTTCCTCAATGTCTTCTGTAGATTCTATTACTGTTTCTTCAATCTCATCATCAGAATTATTGTCATCAGAAGATTTAGAATTTCCGCTAAGAACATTTCTTAAATCCTCTTCATCAGCATTTCCTTTCTGTACTTCTCTAATAATACTATCTAACCTAGTTAAATTTGGGTTATCACTATTAGTACCATTAGATCTATAGTTGAAATTTTCAAAATTTATAGAATTAAAATCAGGACGCGAATCATTAGAAACATCTTTTGCTATCCAAATAATGAGTCTTATAACTATAAATACAATGAAAACGATGCTCCAACTGTTTGATCCAGAGCCAGACTTCTCTTTATCACGAGTAGAGGAAAAAGCGTATTCTTTCGCTATCTCTGCGTTAGATTCTAAAGTCTCCTTTAAAAATACCTTTGAAGTATCTAAGTGAGCAAATGCTACCATTACCCTAGCACAGAACTTAAAATTATCTCTACTTGTGTTTCTTCTTAGCTGATTATAAGTATCAATTACCTCTGAGTTTAGCTCTAGTATTTCTTCATTAAAAGCATCAGGATAGGTGTTTAAACTATCTATAAATGTCTTGTTACTTATAAATGCTACAGGATATTGTTTTTCGCTTAATTTACCTTTTTGAAGATATGCACAAGCATAATTTAACCTCGCCTTAAAAAAGTTGATAACTAATTGATTGATGGCTTCTGTAAACAGATAGTTGTGTTGTAGTACTTTATAAATATGCTCATATTTTCCTTTATTGAGAGCATCACCAATATATACAACTAAATTTTCTTTAAAATAGTCGTTGAGAAAATATTTAAGAGTTTCTAGATCTTGTATTGAAGACTCATCTATATAGATATCTTTTAATCTTATGTCTTCAAAATTACCAGATATTAAATGTTTTAGCCAAGCATGTTTTTCAACAAAAATGTAGCACTCTCTACGACTGTCATTTTTCAGATCGTCAATGATTTTAGTGATCTCTCCAATGTTATTGACATCCTCTAGCATTGCTTTAGCCTTCAACTGTTTTTGAAGCCTAATAATACTATTGGCATTTAGCTCAGCTATTTGGTCTAAGCTAAGGTCTAGAAGGTCTGTTAAAGAGGTGTATTTCAAGTCTAAAATCTTATCAGATTTAAAAGTAATTAAATAAATTAAGTAGAAAAATATTTTTATTTTTTTCAGATGAAGGAATAATGAAAAATTTTTAAAAAAATATTTTGAGATATTAAAAACTAGTCTATCTTTGCAGTCCTAATAATTAGGGCGCGTAGCTCAGTTGGTTCAGAGCACTTGGTTTACACCCAAGGGGTCAGGGGTTCGAATCCCTTCGCGCCCACAAAAGTTCACAGAAATGTGAACTTTTTTTGTTTATATAAGGGTCATTAACTCAGTTGGTTCAGAGTGTTACCTTGACAGGGTAGAAGTCACTGGTTCGAATCCAGTATGACCCACAACAAAAAATCCAAACAAGCGTTTGGATTTGATGTTTCTATATGAATTCTAAAATCCGTTCTAAAGCCATTCCTCTAGAGCCTTTAATTAAAACTGTAGAATCATTTAAGTCTAAGTTTTTTAGTAGAGGCTTTAAATCTTCAAAACTTTTGAATTTCTTAGTTGTTGGTTTGGTACTGGTTTTGTGAAAATTCTCACCTACCAGAATGATGTTTTTATCAAAATTATTTTCAGCAAAATTGACAATAGCTTGGTGCTCTTTTTCAGCTTCTTTACCCAGCTCAAACATATCTCCCAGAAAAAGATATTTGTATTCTGCATTGAGCTGTTTTAGATTTTTAAGCGCTGCCAACATGCTTGTTGGGTTAGCATTATAAGCATCTAAAATAATTTTTGTAGACCCTCTTTCAATAATTTCAGAACGATTGTTGTTGGGTTGGTAGCTTTCAATTGCATTTTTAATAGCCTCAGGCTTTACATTAAAATATTGACCAATAGCTACAGCAACTGCTATGTTACCATAATTGTAATCACCGATAAGTTGGCTTTTAATTTCAATTTTTTTAAAGCTTAAGTTTACAAATGGGTCAGCACTTTTAAACTCAACAGTACAATCGTTTTCTTTTGCTTTTCCAAACCTAACTATATTTTGATAATTATTAATCTGTTTAATTTGCTTAGGATCGTCAGTGTTTATAAATGCAGTTTTTTGATTTGATTTTAGATAATCGTACAATTCAGACTTGCCTTTTATAATGCCTTCTTCACTTCCAAATCCTTCTAGGTGTGCTTTTCCAAAATTTGTGATTAGTCCATAATCAGGTTGTGCTATACCGCAAAGAAATTCAATTTCTTTTTGGTGATTGGCTCCCATTTCAACAATACCATAATCTAAGTCTTTGGTAAAGGACAATAAGGTGAGTGGTACTCCTATATGATTGTTGAGGTTTCCTTTGGTTGCATTGACTTTGTAAGTGGTTGAAAGTACAGCTTTAATTAACTCTTTTGTTGTTGTTTTACCGTTACTTCCTGTTAATGATATTATAGGTGTTTTAATTTCTCTACGATGGTATGTGGCTAATTTTTGAAGTGTTTTTAATGCATCGTTTACTAATATGCAATTGTCATTTATAACGCCTTTTTTATCATCAACAACACAGTATTTTGCTCCGTTATCAAAAGCTTGCTTAACAAACTTGTTACCATCAAAATTATCACCTTTTAAAGCGAAGTACATATCGTCTTTGCTGATTTTTCTTGTATCTGTAGAGACAGAAGTGCAGACTTCAAATTTTTTATATATAGATGCTATTTCCATGAGTCTAAAAATAAAAAAGTCCTGATAAATTTATCAGGACTTTTTTAAATATTATTTAAAGTCTTATTAGTTACGTTTCTTTTGAGATTTTACAGATTTAGAACCTACTCTAGAAACAGCACATCTAAACCCAATATAGTCTGTAGCCATATCTTGTGGGAAATAACGACGTTGTGCAGGATCTATCCAATATGCTCTATCTCTCCATGAACCACCTTTGAAAACTCTTACTTCGTCGTTGATTAAAGATGTTCTATTGTTAGATTTGTCATATTCTCTAATAAGCTTACCTTCAGCTGAATCTACAGCTACGGTATGCTTAGGTGAGTTGTACATTTTTCCTGTAGCGTCAACTCTGTCGTCACCTTCGTCAAAACTTTCTCTGTAATAACGAGAAGAACGCTTGTCACCATCTCTAAAGTTTCTGTTATCACTCTTGTCAAACTGAGTTCTTAAATAAGTGTCTTCATCATCAACAGGGATTTTTGCAATTTCACCTGGTAGATTACGAGCAATGATTTTACCATTACTTAAGGTGTCGTATACTATTTCCTCTGCAGTAACAATTTTTACTGTTCCATCAGGATTTAAAGCATTTTTTGTGTAAACATTACCTCTGTAGTAGTTGAAGTCGTTAAACTCATCATCAACAATAGGACGATAAACATCGGCTACCCACTCAGCAACGTTACCAGCCATATCATAAAGACCGTAATCGTTTGGTTCGTATGATTTTACTTCGGCAGTAATATCAGCACCATCATCAGACCATCCAGCAATTCCACCATAGTCACCTTTACCTTGCTTAAAGTTAGCCATTTGATCACCACGATTTACACGCTTACCAGATCTTGTGTATTGGCCATCCCAAGGATATTTTTTACGACCTCTATAAACGTTATAGCTTCTTAACTCACTCATGCCTAGAGCAGCATATTCCCATTCTGCCTCAGTTGGTAGTCTATATTTTACTGGGATTAGTCCAGTCTCTCTATTAGCGTAAACATTAACAGGGTTGCCTTCAGCATCTGTTTGCTGTCTTCTTTTACCACCTTCTAAAACTTCAGAATTACCTCCATAAGTTTGAGTTGGTGCGTTAATGTATGTATCTACATCAAAAGTACTGTCTGCGTTTAAGTCTGTTAAGTGAGCATCTCTTTTTATGTAGCCTGCATCTTGTAAAGACATTTCAGCAACACGGTTAGATCTCCAGTTTGCATATTCAACAGCTTGAATCCAGCTAACACCAACAACAGGATAATTAGCATAACCAGGATGACGTAAATAGTTTTCTGTCATCATTTCGTTATAACCTAAACGATTTCTCCATACCAAAGTATCAGGAAGTGCTCCTTTATATATAAGAGCATAGTTAGGATCGTCTGGTGGATATACACTTTTTAGATAATATAAGTAATAAAGATAATTTACGTTAGTAACCTCGGCTTCATCCATATAAAAAGATTGGATATGCTGTTGGTTTGGTGTGTTGTTCCAATCGTGCATTGGGTCGTCTTGTACTTTACCCATTGTAAAAGTTCCGCCTTCAATAAAAGCTGTACCAGGAGGTGTTTCTTGTTCTTTAAAGCTGGTGTTGTACTGAAAACCACCATTCTTATCGTTGATTTTCCATCCTGTAGCACTATCTACATTGCCTGAGTTAGAGTTACGTTTACAACTAACAATACTAGCGCAAAGCGTCAGTGCAATTAAAAATTTTAGGTTTGAGACATTTTTCATATCCATATGTTTAAGTAAGCTCGTTGAATTTTTAGTTCCGCAATATAACAATTAAAGGTAAACCAACAACTTTTTTTTGCTTGAAAATTCAAAAAAATATGCATTTCATCCTTTTTTTTGAACACAATAACGGATTTTTGGTCGATTTAACGATGTGTTTTGCTCTTTAATAACGATTACTAAAATAAATTATTGTTGTATTTTTGAAATAAAAATTGAAGTACCATAATAAGCCTATAAATTAACCGTTATTCAACTGTATTTTATACAATATCAGGTTAGTGGTATTTGCTTTTGAGAATATAAGGCTTTTAAATCATAAAAAATTTAAATGAAAAATTGCTCTGTTTTTGTTCTAATAATGTTCGGTTTGTTCGCTTTTGGGCAACAAAAACAATTTAATATTGAATGGAATGGTGATAAGGTTTTAGAAACAGAATATGGTAAGATAACCATCCCAGGATTTGATGAGAAACATTTTAGTTATGACGACAAAAATGGTTTGATATTTTTTTCTCAATGGGAAGGAGACAGAGGTTTTGTAGATGAAAATTCGGTTACCTTATCTAATGTTGTTTACGAAACGATTACTCAAAATAGTCTTAAAAACTTAAGTACTAATCTTGTTCCAAATTCGGTAAAATTCAATTCTTACAACACCAATGCAAGAGACAAACGCGGATATTATTTTCAAATAAGTCCTATTGTTAAGGATAGAGGTGTTTATAAAAAGATTAAATCCTTCACTATAAACTATAATATTACATCTAATAGATCTCAGGCTGTAGCAAAATCAGATATTATAAATTCTGTACTAAGTTCTGGTGAGTGGTATAGGTTTTATATAGAAGAGTCCGGTGTTTTTCGGTTGTCAAAAGGATTTCTAAATAGTTTAGGAATCAATACAAATTCTGTAGATCCTCGAAATATTAAAATATATGGTAATGGAGGAAGGATGTTGCCATTATTAAATTCTGCTAATTATCCTTTTGATTTGGTAGAAAACGCTGTAAAATTTGTTGGTGAAGATGATGGAAGTTTTGATAATAATGATTACATCTTATTTTATGGTGAAGGTCCTAAAACATATAGCCAAGAGAGTCAAACAAACTTAAACTTATACACAGACAAGACCTATTATTATGTAAATATTAGTTCTGGTAACGGTAAAAGAATTCAGCAAATGCCAAGTATAGATGCAGCAGCAGATATACAAATCAATACCTTTCAAGATTATCAGTTTTATGAAGTAGATGAGCATAATTTAGCCAAATTAGGTAGACGTTGGTTTGGTGATGCTTTTGGTGTTGAAAATCAGCGTGTTTATGACTTTCAATTTCCGAATTTAGTAACTAGTGAGCCTGTACGATTCGATATTGCAGTAGGTTCAGTTTCAGAAACCGATGGTACTACAATGGGCATTACAATAAACGGAAACCTTATTTCTAGTCTTGGTTTGGGTGTTATTACTCCTGGATCTGTTTTGGGTACCGCAAATGCCTATGGAGGTGATTTAAATATGTCATCAGATGCAATAAGAGTAACCTTAGATTATAATAATAATGGTAATCCGTCTGCAAATGCCTATTTAGATTATATCAATATTGAAGCCACAAGAGATTTGGCATACGCAGGAGATCAATTGGTGTTTAAAAATAATGATGTGGCTATTACTCCAGGTATTGTGGAGTACAATTTGTCAAATGCTTCAGGTGTTCATGAAATATGGGATATAACAGATAGGTTTAATGTTTCTAACACTTTAAATCCCGAAGGGTTAAGCAACTTAAGTTTTAAGGCTGTTTCGGGTGAAGAACGCACTTATATCGCTTTTTCTACTTCAAATACATTACAGCCAAAAAAAGAATCGAGATCTACTGTAGCAAATCAGAATTTAAAAGGAACAATATTTCTTAACAATCAAGGTGTTTTTGAGGATGTGGATTACATTATGTTGACTCCCGCTGAACTTTTATCTCAAGCAGAGCGATTGGCTCAGATTAATAGAAATAAGTACGGTCTTAACGTAAAGGTTGTTGATCTTCAAACCATTTATAATGAGTTTAGTGCTGGGAGTCAGGATATTGCTGCTATTAGAAATTTCTTAAAATATGTTTATGACAACGCTAGTGTTCCTAGTCGAAAGTTAAAATATGTATGCTTGTTTGGTGAGGGTTCTTATGACTACAAAGATAGAGTAAGAAACAATACAAACTTAGTTCCTTCTTGGTATTCTATAGATAGTTTTAGCCTCACAAATTCGTTTGTTTCAGATGATTTTTATGTGATGTTAGATGATAATGAAGGAGGTATGGGTAATTCGGATAGAATGGATGTTGCGGTAGGCAGAATATTAGCAGAAGATCTTCAGCGAGCAAAAGAAATGGTAGATAAAATCGAAGCTTATTATCAGCCAGAAGCCTATGGGATTTGGAGAAATAATGTCTTATTAGTGTCAGATGATGTAGATGTAGGTTGGGAAAGAACATTACAAGAGACCACAGATAATCTAGGAACTAATATAGAAACCGATAAGCCATTTTTTAATGTTGTAAAGATTCACACAGATGCTTTTGAACAGGAATCTTCTGCTGCAGGAGATCGATATCCGCAAGTAAATGAAGCTTTTAAAGATGCTATTGAGGTTGGTGCTGTGGTTGTAAATTATTTTGGGCATGGTGGTGAAAACGGATTGGCTAAGGAGCGTATTTTCGATAAGTTTGATGCTCAGGAGATTAATAATATTTGCAAATACAATCTTTTTATAACAGTAACCTGTGAGTTTACAAAGTTTGACGATCCTGATAGAGATACAGCGGGAGAGTTTACATATTGGAATACAACAGGAGGTGCCATTGCTTTAATGACCACAACAAGACAGATTTTTGTTACAGTAGGAGAGAGTTTTAATGAGACTTTAGATGATTATTTATTCGCTTACGGATCTAATGATTACCAACCTATAGGAGAAGTTTTAAGATTAACAAAAACTGATAATAGTATAGCGGGAATCACACAAAAACGATTGGTTTTTTTAATAGGAGATCCTGCTATGAAGTTGGCATTTCCGCAGCCAGACATTAGACTTACCAAAGTGAATGATGTAGAAATCACACAGCAAATAGATACATTAAAAGCACTAAGTCGTACTAAATTATCTGGAGAAGTTACCGATGTTAATGGCAATGTGTTATCTAATTACAACGGTACATTAACCGCTACGGTTTTTGATAAAAGAATTGATCGTCAAACGTTGGCTAACGACGGAACTACAGATGGTAATGGTACAATTTATTTAAATTTTACCACTTTAGGAGAAATCCTTTTCAAAGGACAGGCTACAATTGAAAATGGTCAGTTTGAGTTCGATTTTATAGTGCCTAGAGATATTGGTATACCAGTAGGTAATGGAAAAGTTAGCTTTTATGCTCAAACAGATAACGGATTATCTGATCAAACAGGTGCAAATTTTGATATCAAAGTTGGAGGCATTAATGAAGATGCACCAGAAGATAATATTGGTCCAGTAATCAATTTATATATGAATGACGAAAATTTTGTTTCAGGAGGAGTTACAAATGAGTCTCCAAGTTTACTGGCAAAACTTCAAGATGATAATGGTATTAATACAGCAAGTGGTATTGGTCACGATATTACAGCAATTATTGATGGAGACGAGACAAATCCTGTAGTATTAAATGACTACTATCAGGCAGAAGTTGATGATTTCACAAATGGCACAGTCTCGTATCCATTTAGAGATTTAGAGCCTGGTTTGCATACACTTACTTTAAAAGCTTGGGACACCTACAATAATTCATCTACAGCTGAGATTCAATTCACTGTTTATGATAAAGATGAAGAATTAGTTATCAAAAATGTACTTAATTACCCAAATCCATTTGTTAATTATACTGAGTTTTGGTTTAATCATAATAGCTCAGAGCCATTAGATGTCTCTGTTCAGATATTCACAGTTTCAGGAAAACTTGTAAGAACCATCAATGGGCAAACAAGTGCAGATGAGTGTTGTGGTAGTGGAGCATCTTCATTATCTCGTAGTATTGTATGGGATGGTAGAGATGATTTTGGTGATAAAATCGGAAAAGGAGTCTATGTCTATAAACTAAAAGTGAAATCTAACCGTTTAAATAAGCAAGTTGAAAAAATTCAAAAACTTGTCATACTATAATAATAATTTATATTTGCTAACGAATTAGTACTAGTTGCTTGGTACTAATAACCTAATTATGAACATGAAGAAATACGCAATAACCCTTATCGCTTTAATAACCTACGGTGGCTTATTTGCACAAGAAACCACCCAAATCATACCTAACACTACAGATAGTAGAGTTATAACTACAGGAGTTCCATTTATGCTTATAGCTCCAGACGCAAGGTCTGCTGGTATGGGAGATATGGGAGTGGCAACATCTATGGATGGGTTCTCACAGCAGTATAACCCTGCAAAATATGTGTTTTCAGAAGCAAAATCTGGTGTGAGTTTAAGTTACACTCCGTATTTAAGCAAATTGGTAAATGATATCTCAATTGGTTATGTGTCTTATTTCAATAGACTAAATGAATACAGTGCTGTTTCTGCAAGTTTTAAATATTTTAGTTTAGGTGAGATAACCTTGACACAGAGTGAAGATGATCCAGGAACGAATGTAAAACCAAATGAATTTACTGCAGATGTGGCTTATACTTTAAGATTGGCAGATCAATTCTCAATGGCTGTTGCTGTGCGTTATATGAGATCAGACTTAAGAATAAATCAAGTAGATCCTAATGCAAATGCGGCAAATAGTTTTAATGCTGATATCACAGGGTATTATCAAAGTGAGGAAGAAGCCTATAATGATTTTAATGGTCGTTGGAGAGCAGGTTTTGCAATTCAAAATTTAGGTCCAAAGTTTAAATACGATGATGGTGGTAGAGAAAACTTCCAACCTACAAATTTAAGATTAGGAGCAGGTTTCGATTTTATTTTTGATGAGTATAGTAAATTAGGTGTAACTGCTGAGGTTTCTAAACTATTAGTACCTACTCCTCCTAGATTAGGAACAAGATTAACATTTGAAGACAACAATGGTAATGGTATATATGACGAACCAGATACAAATAATCCGCAGCCAAATGACGATGTGTTAATTTCTGAAGAAGAAAATGTCATTATAGAAGGACAAGATAATGACGTAAGTTTTTTAAATGGAGTTTTTCAGTCCTTCGGAGATGCTCCTGGTGGTTTCAGCGAAGAACTTAGAGAGTTTACATGGGCATTAGGTGCTGAGTATACTTATCAAGATAGTTTTGCGCTTAGAGCAGGTTACTTCAATGAAGCAGAAGATAAAGGTGCGCGTAAGTTTTTTGCAATTGGTGCAGGTTTTAAATACACGACGATTAATTTAGATTTATCATATTTGTTCTCTGCATCAAGAGTGCAGAGTCCGTTAGAAAATACACTGCGTTTTTCACTGACATTTAATTTTGGTGATGGTGAATATGATGAATATTAGAATTTATAACGAAAAGATTTTCAAAAACTATTGTTTAAAAGCAATAGTTTTTTTGTCTATAAAAGATTTTGAATATGAAGGAAGTAAAGATTGAATCAACATTTAAAGTTTACGAAGACTTAAGTGAGCTTCCAGATGATATTCAACAGTTAATGCAATCTGCTATTGAAACCAGAGAAAATGCATATGCGCCATACTCAAAATTTAAAGTAGGTGCTGCAATCCTATTAGATAATAACGAAGTTATTGTTGGTAGTAATCAAGAAAATGCATCCTATCCTTCAGGACTGTGTGCAGAGCGTACCGCCATTTATTATGCAGGTGCAAAATATCCAAAAGCTAAGATTCTAAAAATGGCCATAACAGCTTCATCTCAAAATCAAGTAACGGATTCACCAATTCCACCTTGTGGTGCTTGTAGACAATCTATTTCAGAGTATGAAATTAAACAAGAGCAACCAATAGAAATTTACTTTATGGGAGTTAAAGGTAAGGTTGTAAAATCAAACTCTCTAGCAAATTTATTGCCACTTGGATTCGATAGAAGTTTCCTATAACGATTTCGTAACAAATTTTACAATTTTCAGTTTTTTGGTTACTAACTAATATGTTATTTTTGTTATTCGGATTAAATAGAACGAATCAAAAATGCAAAAAATCACCAAAGAAGTTTACCTTAAATGGTACGAGGATATGTTGTTTTGGCGAAAGTTTGAGGATAAACTTGCCGCAGTATATATTCAACAAAAAGTAAGAGGATTTCTTCACTTATACAATGGCCAAGAGGCTGTGTTAGCAGGAGCACTTCATGCAATGGATTTAACTAAGGATAAAATGATTACAGCTTACCGTAATCACGTGCAACCAATAGGTATGGGTGTAGATCCAAAACGCGTTATGGCTGAGTTATATGGTAAAGCTACAGGAACATCTCACGGTTTAGGTGGTTCTATGCATATTTTCTCTAAAGAGCACAGGTTTTATGGAGGTCATGGTATTGTAGGTGGTCAAATTCCGTTAGGAGCAGGTATAGCTTTTGGTGATAAGTATCACGGTAGTGATGCTGTAACTATTTGTTGTTTTGGTGATGGTGCTGCAAGACAAGGGTCTTTACACGAAACATTCAACCTAGCAATGTTATGGAATTTACCTGTAGTTTTTGTTTGTGAAAACAATGGTTACGCAATGGGAACTTCTGTAGAGCGTACAGCAAACCATACAGACATTTGGAAACTAGGTCTAGGTTATGAAATGCCATCAGGCCCAGTAGACGGAATGAATCCTATAAAAGTTGCTGAAGCTTTTGATGAAGCAATTCAACGTGCAAGAAAAGGAGGAGGACCTTCTTTCTTAGAAGTAAAAACATACAGATATAGAGGTCATTCAATGTCTGATGCTCAGCACTACAGAACAAAAGAAGAAGTAGAAGAGTACAAAAAAATAGATCCTATTACTCAGGTAAAAGACATTATTCTAGAAGAGAAATACGCAACAGAAGAAGAGATTAAGGTTATTGATAAGCGTGTGAAAAAGCTAGTTTCTGAGTGTGAGAAATTCGCAGAAGAATCTCCATACCCAGAAAAAAATGTAATGTACGACGCAGTATACGAACAAGAAGATTACCCATTTATTCAACACAAATTATAAGCTATGGCAGAAGTAATAAATATGCCGCGTTTAAGCGATACAATGGAAGAAGGAACAGTTGCAACTTGGTTGAAACAAGTAGGCGACAAGGTTGAAGAAGGAGATATTTTAGCTGAAATTGAAACCGATAAGGCAACTATGGAGTTTGAGTCTTTTAACGAAGGAACATTGCTTCATATTGGTATTCAAGAAGGAGAAACGGCTAAAGTAGATTCGCTTTTAGCTATTATAGGTGAAGAAGGGGAAGATATTTCAGATTTGTTAAATGGAGGTGCTTCTAGCAAAGAAGAAACTAAGTCTGAAGAAAAAACTGAAGATAAAAAAGAAGAAACAATAGAAGTAGAAAGTTCTGAAGAATTACCAGAAGGTGTTACTGTTGTAACTATGCCTCGCTTAAGTGATACCATGGAAGAGGGAACAGTTGCAACTTGGTTAAAGAAAGTTGGAGATGAGGTAGAAGAAGGTGATATCCTTGCTGAGATTGAAACAGATAAAGCAACTATGGAGTTTGAATCTTTTCAATCAGGAACGCTTTTACATATTGGATTAGAAGAAGGTGAATCTGCAAAAGTAGATTCTTTATTAGCTATTATTGGTCCTGCTGGAACAGATGTGTCTGGTGTGGCAAAAAACTTTAAAGTTGGTGGTTCTGAATCTAAATCTGAGCCTAAGACCGAAACTAAAGCTGCACCTAAAGAAGAAAAGAAAGGTGAGCCTAAAAAGGTAGAAGCAAAACCAGCATCTACTAGTACATCAACATCAGCTGTTTCTTCATCAGATGGGAGAATTTTTGCTTCACCTTTAGCTAAGAAAATGGCAGAAGAGAAAGGTATTAATCTTTCTCAGGTAAAAGGTTCAGGTGAAAACGGTAGAATTGTAAAACGAGATATTGAGAACTTTACTCCAGCTCAAGCATCTGCAAATGTTGGTAAATTTGTTCCGACAGGAGTAGAGGATTTTGATGAAGTGCCAAACTCTAACATGCGAAAAGCTATTGCTAAGAATTTAGCGAAGTCTAAATTTACAGCACCACATTATTATTTAAATGTGGAGTTTGATATGGAAAATGCAATTGCCTTCAGAGCACAGTATAATTCTTTGCCAGACACAAAGATCTCTTATAACGATATGGTAGTTAAGGCTTGTGCCTTGGCATTAAAGCAACATCCGCAAGTAAACTCTCAGTGGTTTGACGACAAGATGAAGTTAAACAACCATGTTCACATAGGTGTAGCTGTAGCAGTACCAGATGGTTTGGTAGTGCCTGTTGTTAAATTTGCAAATGAACAAAGTTTAACTCAAATTGGAGCTGCTGTAAAAGAGTATGCTGGTAAAGCAAGAAATAAAAAGCTGACTTTAGACGAGATGGAAGGCAGTACTTTTACGATTTCTAATTTAGGGATGTTTGGTATTGAGAGTTTTACATCTATTATCAATCAACCTAACTCAGCAATCTTATCTGTTGGTGCAATTGTTTCAAAACCAGTTGTTAAAAACGGACAAGTTGTGCCAGGTAACACAATGAAGTTAACCATGGCTTGCGATCATAGAACCGTTGATGGTGCTACAGGAGCACAATTCCTGCAAACATTAAAAGGATATATAGAAAATCCAGTAACGATGTTAGTATAATATGGTATGCATTCTGAATTTGTTTCAGAATCTCATTATAATTTTAAGACCTGATTTGAGATGTTTCAAATCAGGTTTTTTTATCTTTAAACTCAAATCAAAATTTGTATGAAATATATATTGTCTGTACTTAGTTTGTTATTCATAACAGCTTGTGGTACAAAGCAAAATAGCTCAGGTAGCAAAGAAGACCTTGCAGAAAAAATTACCATTACAGCTCAAGATGTAAAAACTAGTATGGAGTATTTAGCATCAGATGAGTTAAAAGGCAGAGCAACAGGTAGCGAAGGCATTGAAAAAGCAGCAGTTTTTATTGAAAACTTCTTTAAGAAAAATGGTGTAAAACCTTATTTCGAAACCTATAGAGATAGCTTTAAATTAGGTGAAATAGATGGCTACAATATAGTTGGGATGATAGAAGGTACAGATGATAAACTAAAGGATGAGTTCATTATTCTTGGCGGTCACTACGATCATATTGGAAAAGGAAAGACAGTAGAAGGAGACAGTATTGCAAATGGGGCAAATGATGATGCTTCTGGTACTATTGCAGCAATGGAGTTTGGAAGATACTTTTCTAAGTCTAAAAGTAATAAGCGAAGTATTTTAATCACACTTTATGATGCAGAAGAAATGGGACTAAAAGGTTCAGCACATTTAGCAACTAAACTTAAAGAATCGGGTTTAAATGCTTATACCATGATAAACTTTGAAATGATTGGTGTGCCAAGGGCTGAGGATAAGTCAATGGCTTATATGAGTGGTTATGACCGCTCCAATTTTGCACCAACACTTAATAAATATGCTGGCGAAGAAATAGTCGGTTTTTTCCCAAAGGCAAAAGACTTTCAGTTGTTTTACAGATCAGATAATTTTCCTTTTTTCAAAGAATTAAATATTCCTGCCCACGCTATCTCTACATTCGATTTTACAAATTTTGAATATTACCATCATGTAGATGATGAAGCTGATAAAATGGATTATGAACATATGGCAAATTTTATCAATAAAATGATACCTGCTTTAGAAGGTATCATGAATTCAAACAAAAGAGAGGTTGTATTAGAAGCTGTAGTAAATGAAGAATAAAAACATTATTATAACAGGAACGAGTAGAGGTATTGGTTTTGAATTGGTGCATCTTTTTGCCAATCAAGGACATAATGTATTGGCTTTGTCAAGGAATGCACAACCCGTTAATAATTTACATTTTGAAAATATAACATCTTTGGCCTTTGACCTATGCAATAGTGAAGACTATAAAAAAGTTGATGACTTTATAAAGTCAGAGTGGAATCATGTAGATATATTAATTAATAATGCAGGTACGTTACTCAACAAACCTTTTGCAGAAACTACTTTCCAAGATTTTGAAAACGTATACAGAACAAATGTTTTTGGAGTGTCTGAAATGACTAGATTAGCACTGCCTTTTATGAAACAAGACGGTCATGTGGTAACTATAAGTAGTATGGGAGGCATACAAGGAAGTATGAAATTTGCCGGACTTTCTGCTTATAGTTCTAGCAAAGGAGCTGTAATTACACTAACAGAGTTACTCGCTGAAGAATATAAAGAAACAGGACCGCAATTCAATGTTTTGGCATTAGGTGCTGTACAAACTGAAATGCTCAAGGAAGCATTTCCTGAGTATCAGGCACCAACAACAGCTTTAGAAATGGCAGAATATATTTTTGACTTTTCACTAAAAGGCAATAAATACTATAACGGCAAAGTACTTCAGGTTTCTAATTCTACACCATAAAGCCTTTTCATATTATTAACCAGTATTTTTTTATTATTTTGAAAGTAATAGGCTACAATTGTAATTTTTTTTATCTTTTCCCACAATTAATTTATATACATTGAACATTTTAAGAGGGGTTGTTTTACTGATGGTCATGTTTTCTTCAATGATTGTCAGCGCACAGTGTAACTTGCAGGAAACTATAGTTATTTGTGATATGACACAGATAGATGGTGACAACGATGGTACACCAGACGGTATAATTAACTTATACGAAGAATATACCAATCTTACAGGTAATGTTATTCAGGCTGGTGTTTGGTTTGATCCAAATTTCACTTTTGCATTAAATGAAAATACAGGTGATTTGTTTCTTTGGGATTTAAATGAATCTTCTACTACACCAACCGATTATAGTTTTGAGTTAACCAATAGTGACTGTGGCTCTGATACAGTTGCATTGACCATTAATTTAATTTTAGGCCCATTTTCGGGTATTGCATTGCCAACAAATTTAGATGACGTCAATGTGCAGGTTTGCGATGAAGGATCAACACCTACAGACTTGTGTATCCCATTGCCAGATATGGATCTTTTTGAAGCCTTGGAATCATTGCCTAGTCCTCATACAAATGGACAATGGATTTATGAAGGCAGTAGTCCAAATTTTGTAAATATCAGTGACTCTGAATTATTTGTAACTATACCTTACGTACCAGGACCTCCTTTGGTAGATGAAGAAACGTTTGAGCTGGTGTATAGAGTAGAAGGAATTGCACCATGTAATCTTGTGCAAGAGACTAGGGTTAAGATCTCAGTTGTTAGACAGGTTTTCTCAGGCTTGGCTCAAAATACAAGAATATGCGAAGCTTCAATATTAAATGGCGATTTTGATAATGATATTGATTTAACTGATGATGAATTTTTACTCTTAGAAGATATTGAAGGAACTTGGGAAATGGATATGTTTGGGCAGGTTACTTCATTAGGAGATTCAGAAATAAACATAAATGATATTTATCAACAGATTATAGCTAATAATCCTAGATTTGGATGTGTAGATGTTGATTTTACCTATTCTGTAGATCAAAGATCGGGTGTTTGTGAGGATGCTTCTACTACTATTAGTTTTAAACTTTACGAATATTTAAGACCTTTTTTACAAACTAATTTTCCTGAGTTTTGTGAGGACGATCCTTCGCTTCCCACAACAATTAATCTCTATGATCAGTTAACATTTACGAGTGAAAATGGAGTTTTGTTCGATTACCCTTCAGATGCTTGTACACAATGGAGCTTTATATCAGGACCATCAAATTTAGGTTTGATAAGTAATAGTGGAGGTTGTACACCATCTACAGGATATACACATCTTGGTACAGTTAGTTTGGTAGATGCGGAACCAGGAACTTATGTTTTTAGATATACGGTAAGTCCAGAGGTGAATTGTAGCTCCGACGATTTTACGGCTGTAGATTATTCAGATGCTTGCACTTCTACACCAGATTCTTCTGGATTTTGTGATGAAGAGTCAGCAGAGGTTGTTATTGTAATCTATCCGAAAAATTATGCAGGTGAAAATACGATTGGATTATCATTTTGTGAAACAGATCTTAGTAGTTCAATTGACTTGATAGGGCTTTTAGATACTAATGGTGTAGATGATCCTATATATGTTGGTTCACTAGGAAATTGGTTCGATGTAGATACAGGTAATCTTGTAAATAACCCATTCATTATTCCAGAGATAAACGGTCAACAAACCTTCAATTTTGTTTATACTACAACTACTGCTAATAATTGTTTAGATAGAGCAGACCTTTCTTTTACAATCTACGAGCAGTATAGTGCTGGAACAGATAACGCAGTACAGGTATGTAATGATGAAAACATCTTTAATCTATTTGATTTATTAGGGAGTGATGTTAGCACAATAGGTAGCTGGACAGGACCTAATGGGTTTACATCTGCAACCAATGATGTATTTTTTGATCCGTCTTCTTATGTTGGTGGAGACTATATTTATACCGTTCCAGATAATGGTGATGATACTGTTTTTTGTACAGGTGGTCAAGCTGTAGTAACTGTATCGGTCATTCAAAATGCTAATGCTGGGCTAGATATGCAGACAACTGTATGTAGGTCAGACCTGCAAGTAAACTTAATCAACGTACTAGATCCTGCAGCAGATTTGGGAGGTGTCTTTGAAGATATTGATAATACAAATGCTCTTAACGGAAGTGTCGTAGACCTTTCTTTATTAGAAGAGGGTAACTATAATTTTCAGTATACTGTACAAGGAGATTTGCAGTGTAATGTTTCCACAGCCATCTTGAGTGTTAGTGTTATTGATGTTGAAGCTCCCAATGCTCAAAATCAAACATTTTGTCTAACAGATGCTGCGACCATTGGAGATTTAGAGATATTAAGTTCAGCTTTTGATTTTAATTGGTACGATTCGGCGGAGTCTATAGATACTTTGCCATTAGATTTATTGCTAGTAAATGGCGAAGATTATTTTGTGTCAGCAATAGATAGTGATGGTTGCGAATCGGACAGAACTCAAATAATTGTAACCTTACTATCTTTTAACGATAGTAATTGTGATGACTGTGAGATTAACGATGGTATTTCGGATAATGATGATAATGAAAATGAGGTGTTAGATTTATGTAATCTGCCCGAAATATTTCCTGGTTATGAAATTAAGATATTTAATCGCTACGGAACATTGGTTTTTAAAGGAAATAATAATACAGGGTTATTTGATGGAACCTCTAATGTTTCCTTGACCATAGGAAATAGGCTGCCCTCAGGAACATATTTTTATGTTTTTAACCCAAATGATGGTATAACAGATGCGTTTCAAGGGAGCGTATATTTAAGTAGATAAGAGCAATAAAAATGAGAAAAAGACTTTATTATATTTTAATCTTTTTTTGCTGTACTGCTTTGTATGCGCAACAAGAACCGCATTACACGCAGTACATGTACAACATGAGTATTGTTAATCCTGCTTATGTAATTGATGAGCCTAGCTTTGTTGAGGTTGGAACCCTGTATCGTACACAATGGGTAGGTATTGAAGGTGCACCTAAAACAGCTAATGCCTTTGCTAATATTCCTTTAAATAATAAAATAGAATTAAGCGTTAACTATCTAAATGATGAGATAGGTAGTAATATTAAGCAAACTGAAAACATGCTTAACTTAGATTTTGCTTATAAGATTAAACTGAATGAGACTTTAAATATGTCATTTGGAATGAGAGTTGGTTTTGATCATTTAAGTACCAATGTTTTTCAGAGTAATGTTAGCGGTGATCCATTTTTCGATAATACCCGAAAGACCGTTCTAAATATAGGAGCAGGTGCCTTTATGTTTCATGAAAAGTACTATGTAGGTTTGTCTTCGCCCAACCTGTTACCAAATGATATTGATGGGAATAATGATGTTTTTTACCAAAATGAGCTTCACCTATTTCTTATTGGAGGATATGTTTTTGATATTACTAGCGATTTGAAATTAAAACCCTCAACAGTAGTAAAGCATGTCAACGGTTCACCTTTCTCATTTGATATTTCTGCAAATGCCTTATATCAAGACAAGTTTGAATTGGGAGTGTCTTATCGATATCAAGATGCTGTAACTGCTATGGCAGGAATAGAAGTGTGGTCTGGTTTAAGATTTGGTTATGCATACGACTTTAATACTAGTGCACTTAATAATTTTAATAACGGTAGTCACGAATTTATTCTAACCTACAGGTTTGATGTCCTTGGACTAAGTAAAAAATATTCATCTCCGAGATTCTATTAATATGTCAAAAAGAATTGTATTACTAATATATTTGATGGTTGTCTCTCAGCTAGCATTTTCTCAAGGAAAATCTAAAGCGGACCGCTTTTTTGAGAAAGGAGATTACACAAACGCAGCCAAGTATTATGAGATTAATTTAGAAGGTGAAAATTATAAGAAGGATTTAGAAAATATAATAACCTCTTACTACAATATTTTTGAGTATAGAAAAGCGTCACGTTATTTAAAGCAATTGGTTAATGGACGGTTTGTAGAAACAAACAAAACCTATGATAACGAATTCAACTTTAAGTTCTATCAAGTCTTATCTGCTTTGGGAGATTATGAAAAAGGGCTAGATTATTTAAAACTTTACAAAGAAAATAAATCAAAGCCTTTTAATAAAGATGAAGCTATTGCTACCATTGAAGATTTTAAACTTATGGATTCTGACTATGAAGTGGAGGTGGTAGGTTTTAATTCAAGTGCTTCAGATTTTGGTGCCTTGAAGTATAACGATCGCATATATTTTACTTCTGATAGAGACGATAACAGACTATTAGGAAAAGAATATAAATGGACGCATCGAGGGTTTTTAGATATTTATTCTGTTAAGGTTTCCGAAGAAAATAAACCGCAAGGTATAGCGGCAAAAATTTCAGAAAATATAAATTCTAAGTATCATGAAGGTAATTTTTGCTTCAGTAAAGATGGTAACACAATGTATCTGTCTCGAAGTAATTTTAGGGATGGAAAAAAGGAATTTGATGATAAAAAGAATAATAATATTCAGTTGTATAAATCAAATTTTGTAGATGGAGAGTGGTCTAAACCAGAAAAGTTATCATTTAACACAACAGGCTTTTCATATCAGCATCCCGCTTTAAGTCCAGATGAAAAAAGATTATATTTTTCTTCTAACCAAGAAGGAGGTATCGGGAGTTTTGATTTGTATTATGTTAACATCAATTCTGATGGGAGCTATAGTGAACCGATAAATCTAGGACCAACTGTCAATACTGAGAATAGAGAGCATTTTCCATTTATTTCAGACGAAGGACACCTGTTCTTTTCTTCAAACGGGCATTTGGGTTTAGGAATGTTAGATATTTTTGTTTCAGAGTTTGTAAACAACCAATATACCAAACCTATAAATCTTGGTGCACCTATTAATTCTCAGTATGACGATTTTAATTTAAATTATTATAACAATACTCAAGGCTTTTTTGCTTCAAACAGAAAACGTGCTGATGATAATATTTATAGTTTTACCCAAACGGGTGAAATCTTTATTAGAGAGTATATCAATAAGTTTGAAATAAGAGATAAAGTTACCGAACAATTTGTGCCTAATGTATCTGTGACTTTAACCGACAGAAGACAGAATATAAATTATGAGAATACTTTAGATAGCATTGCTAGTTTTAACAAGAATCTACTAGCAGGTAATTATGTTTTAAAGGCAACAAGCAATGAGTATTATGATGGAGTGCTAAGTGTAAAGGTAGAGGAAGAACAAGATCAAAAACATGTTTTGTTTTTAGAGAAATTACCGCCTCCACCACCACCAGACCCTGTGGAAACTATAATTGCTGAGAAAAATATAGACAAAGATTTAAAAGATAAAGACCCTGTACGTTTTGAAATGCTAACTGATGTTGAAGGTCCTCCAATTATAGAAAAGGATGGGAAGTTGTATTTTGAGCTAGAGCCAATTTATTTTGATTTTGATATGTGGAATATTCGAGAAGACTCCAAAAAAATATTGGATGAATTAGCGGAAAAGCTAGAACGTTATCCAGATATTCATATAAAAATTAGCGCACATACAGATAGTAGAGGTACAGTTCGCTACAATCAAATACTTTCTGAGAAGCGTGCAGAGTCAACCAGAAACTACTTAGCATTGGTTGGTTATGTGAATGCTAGACGTATTAAATTTCAAGGATTTGGTGAGCTTTCACCAATAGTTGAATGCCCTAATAACGACTGTACAGAAGAAGAATTTCAGCTTAATAGACGAAGCGAGTTTGAGATAGTTGAATATTAAACGGTACAAATGTGATTGAGTGTCTAAAATGACCACAATTGTTCTTCTGCATATAAAAGACTGTGTTGTTATCTTAACTAGTGAGGATGTTATTTAGAAAAGTGTGAAATCCCAGACCTTATAGCTTAGCTTTAATAGAACTTCACATATCCTCAAATCTTTGGAGTCTGTTTTTAGTAGTGTTAAGTTCTTGTTGTAAGCTGTCAATTTTATTTAAAAGATTTAATACGGTATCAATACCTTCAAAATTGAGCTTAAGATCTTTGTGTAAACGGATCATTCTCTCTAAATCGGCAATATAATCTTGATGGATGCACTCGGTTTTTTCTACGGAAATGATTTCAATCAATCCATAATCCTTTAAGCCATCAAAAAACGACATTTCCATTTTGTAATGGGTACAAAGATCTGTTACCGTAATGTAGTGTGTTGTTTTCATTTGCTATTGTAATTTTGCCAATTCTTCAAAAAGTGCTTTTTCTTTGTCGCTTAGTCGATCTGGTAATTTTACATTGTATGTGATATACAAATCACCATGTTCTTCTTCTTTTTTATATTTTGGAAAGCCTTTTCCCTTTAGCTTTACTTGTGTACCGTTTTGGGTATGTGGTTTTACTTTAAGCTTAGCTTTTCCATTAAATGTTTCTATGGTAATTTCACCGCCTAAAACTGCAGTATAAAGATCTAAATCAACTGTTTTGTATAGATTTGCACCATCGCGTTTAAAAGATGTGTTGTTTTCTATAATGAATTCAATGTACAAATCACCATCAGGTCCACCATTTATACCTTTTCCACCTTTACCTTTTATTTTAATAATTTGACCGTTAGTAACACCAGCAGGAATGCTTAGTCTTATGTTTTTCCCATTTACGGTCAACACCTGTTTTTGAGTTGTGTAAACGTCTCTTAAATTTAAATGTAATTGCGCATTAAAATCCTGACCTCTGAATTTTACATTTCTACCACGATTTTCGCCAGAGAAGTTTCCTCCAAACATAGATTCAAAAAAATCTGAATACTCTGCGCCATTACCAAAATCTTCATATCCAGAAGAACGCTGATGTTGTCTTTGCGATTGCTGTTGTTGCTGTTTTGCTTTTTCATAAGCTTCTCCATCCTTCCAGTGCTCGCCGTATTTATCATATTTTTTTCTAAACTCAGGATTGCTTAATACCTCATTAGCTTCGTTAAGTTGCTTAAATTTTTGTTCGGCCTCCTTGTCGTTAGGATTAAGGTCTGGATGGTATTTTCTGGCCATTTTTCTGTAGGCCTTTTTGATTTCAGCTTCTGTTGCATTTTTATCAACTCCTAATATTTTATAATAATCGATAAATGCCATAGTCTAAGTTTGAAATGCTTTATTTGTAATAATCTATGATACTAAATTAAAGAAATTTTTTGTGATTTTCAATTAATTATAGATGATGAACCTTAGGTGATTAGAGTGTGATAAAGGATGATTAAAAATTAATTTTTAGAAAACTGAATTTTATTAGAAATTAAAGTTTCATCATCTACTTTAATCTGTTTTTTGGTTATAATGGCATAGATTGTATCTGTTGTTTTTGAGTTGTCAGATACCTTATCATAAGAAAGCTTTAGTTTTTGAATGCTATCATTAACAAAAACAGCCTTGCCCATAGGTTTTATATTTTTTATGATGAAAAAATCATCAGTTTTATATTTGTTGATGGAGTCCTTTGTGAAGTTTTTTAGCTGTTTTGATACTTCGTTGTTAAAATCTGGGTGTTCACTTTGCAAAGCTAATAAGTCATAAAAGTCTTGCAGTTTTTGGTTTACAAGCTGATTGTTAAATTCATATTCAGCATCAGCAGCAACTTCTTCTAAAGCCTCGACTTCTTCTGAAGCTTCTACTTCTTCCGTTGCAAATACATCATAGCTTTCACTTTTTGCTTTTTTGGTTTCCATGGCACAGCCAGCAAAAAGTATACTTGCTATAAATAATGTGATATGTCTTAGCTTTAAGTTCATATCTAATTAATTATAAATTTTAGCTTAACAATCTTTCCGTCTATTTCCTTTTTATCTAAAATTTTCATCCCTTTTAAGCTTCGGGTTGGTATTGTTAATTTCTGAATAAACTCTTGTTTAGAATAGATTTCTACAAAATCACTATTCTCAAAAAACTGATATATTTCGGCATTATCACTAAAAATGGTATTTAGTTTTTCTCTATGCTTTTTCCATTCTTTAATGTTTTTGTTGGTATAGTAATTAAGCATTAAAGCATAGTCATCTGCCTTTAGTTTTATGATTTTGTTCTTACCAGAATTATGTTTTCTTACAATAGTGTCCGTTTTGTAATAAGGTGATTCAACAATAAATGTTATATCTTTTTCATCAGTTTCGTAATTAAAACAACCCAAAGAATCTGTGTGCTGATGTATTGGAGATTGTCCGTTTTTTAAAACTTTAATATTTAAAATAGTGCTTTTTATAGGTTCATTTTTTATTGAATCGTAAAAACAGAATTCATAATTGTAGCTAGTGTTAATGATAGAAAAAGCAAGCAATGCACATGGCACTATTAAAAGTATCCACAGATACTTTGAGAAAGCTTTTTTGTGAGTCTTAATTTGCGTTGAGGTTTTATGATGTGCTTTAAAATCATTCCAGTTTTGATAGCCAACATAATTGCTAAGTAGGTTGAGCATGTCAATTCTGGGTAATTTTTTGGCTTCATTCTTTATATAAGTATAAAACCATTTTTCACTAACTCTTGCTTTTACTTTACTAAATAAATCTTCCTGAAAAGCAATAATATCATCTCCCCTCCAGTCTTCAATTGTTTTAGAAGCACTATTATTTTCTAAAAACTTTGAAGCTATAGCCAGTTTTAGCTGAGAGAAAATATGTTGTTCTTCTAAATTCAAAATTAATTTAAGGGGTTAAAAGCCAGTTGTATATGTGTTGTAAATGGTTTACAAAAGATATACAAGTGTTTTTCAAAAGATAGCTGTTAACGAATTATAGGTTTGCTCATATAACGATTAAAAATATAAAATTATGAAGGCAAAATCACCTAAATCTCTAATTAAATTATCAGTAGTATTGTCAATACTAATGTTAAGTAACGCATGCGAAGTACATTCTGGCAAAGCAAAAAGTGACCTGTACGAAATTGATGCGGTTGAATTATACGAAGCAACTGACGAAGAAGTTGTTCTAGAACACAACACAGAAGAATACGATCGCATCTATGAAAACGACTTTAAAAATGCAATTCAGAATCCTTTATCCACATTTTCAATAGATGTAGATAATGCATCTTATAGTAATGTAAGACGTTTTTTATCTAACAATCAACTACCGCCAAAAGATGCTGTGAGAGTAGAAGAGATGATTAACTATTTTAATTACGATTATCCACAACCTAAAGATGAGCATCCCTTTTCCTTTTCTAATGAAGTTGCAGATTGTCCGTGGAACACTGAGCATAAGTTAGTACATATAGGATTGCAAGGAAAATCATTAAACTACGATGATTTAAAACCAAGCAATTTGGTATTCTTAATTGATGCATCTGGCTCCATGAGCGACAACAATAAATTGCCACTACTAAAGAAAGCTTTAAAGTTGCTAATTAATGAACTAAATGATAACGATAGAATTGCTATTGTTGCTTATGCTGGTTCAGCAGGTGTAGTTCTGCCATCTACCAAAGTTGCAAACAAAGAAGAAATTATTGAAGCTTTAGATAGGATTGAGTCTGGTGGTTCTACGGCTGGTGGTCAAGGCATTCAGTTGGCTTATAAAATTGCAAAGGAGAATTTATTTGAAGATGGAAATAATAGAGTCATCTTAGCAACAGATGGAGATTTTAATGTTGGAGTTTCCTCAAGTTCAGAATTGGTGAGATTGATAGAAGAAAAACGAAAAGAAGACATCTTTTTAACGATATGTGGTTTCGGAATGGGAAATTATAAAGATGGTAGAATGGAGCAGATTAGCAATGCCGGAAACGGAAATTATTTTTATATAGACAACATAAAAGAAGCGAAAAAGGTGTTTTCTACAGAGATGAGAGCTAATATGTTTACTATAGCTAAGGATGTAAAAATTCAGATTGAATTTAATCCCAATCAAGTAAAAGCATACCGATTAATTGGTTACGAAAACAGAGTAATGAATAATGAAGACTTTAACGATGATAAAAAGGATGCAGGCGAGTTAGGTGCAGGTCATACAGTTACAGCATTGTATGAAGTTGTGCCAATAAATTCAGATGAATCTGTAAAGAAGCATGATGATTTAAAGTACCAAAAAACAGAAATCACAAATGCTTCAGAAAATGATGAAATGCTAACCATTAAATTCAGATATAAGAAACCAAAAGAGGATAAGAGTTTATTAATAACAAAAACTATTATAGATAATGGCTTGAAGCTGGAATCAACATCAGATAATTTTAGATTTTCTTCAGCTGTTGCAGGTTTAGGGCTTTTGTTAAGAGATTCAAAATATAAAGGCGATATGACGTATGAACTCGCTAAAAAACTAGCAGTTGGTTCAAAAGGGAAGGACGCAAATGGTTACAGAAGTGAATTTGTAAGCATGATAGAGACTGCAGAATTACTTTCTGAAAAACTGTAAGAAAAAACCAGGAAAATATCATTCTGTCAAAATAGAGAAAGCACTTCTCTAAAAAGGAGTGCTTTTTGTTTTATTGATTTTATAAAAGCATTAAATCAATTATTTTTGCTTAAATGCAAAATCAACTTTTAAACTTTGTGCCAGAGCAAGCACATGCTCAGCTTAAAGCCCTACTGGCAAAGGATAATTTAGTAGTAAAAGTAAAGCAAGAGCGTAAGACCAAGCATGGTGATTACAGGCAATTGCCTAATGGTAAGCATCAGATTACTGTAAATGCGAATTTAAATACGTATCGGTTTTTAATTACGCTTGTTCATGAAATTGCTCACTTCGAAGCATTCGCTAAATTTGGACGTTTTATAAAGCCGCATGGTAAAGAGTGGAAACTAACTTTTCAGCATTTAATGTTACCATTTTTAAGACCAGAAGTATTTCCTTTGGAGCTGTTGCCATTACTTGCCAAGCACTTTAAAAACCCAAAAGCGTCTAGCGACACAGATACGCAACTCTCCTTAGCATTGAAGCGATTCGATGAAGGCGAAGATAAAACCTTCGTTTTTGAAGTACCTTTGGGTCAAACTTTTAAACTCTATAATGGTAGAGTGTTTAAAAAAGGAAATACAAGAAGAAAACGCATAGAATGTGTTGAGGTAAAAACAGGTAAACTATATTTGTTTAATCCTAATGCAGAAGTAGAAATACTAGATAAATGAAAAACAAAAATTATTACGCCATTTTAATGGCAGGTGGAGTAGGCTCACGATTTTGGCCAGTAAGTACACAAAACTTTCCTAAACAATTTCATGATATGTTAGGAACAGGTGATACGCTGATTCAAAAAACCTTTAACCGTCTCGCTAAACTTATTCCCGAAGAAAATATTTTTATTCTTACCAATGAGCGTTATAATGATTTGGTTTTTGAGCAATTACCAAGTGTAACAAAGCGTCAAGTTGTATTAGAGCCAGCAATGCGAAACACAGCTCCATGTATATTATACGCATCTCTAAAAATTCAAAAAGAAAACGAAAATGCAGTAATGATTGTAGCGCCAAGCGACCATTGGATAGAAGATGAAGATGCGTTTTCAAACAATGTGCAAGCAGCCTTTGATTATTGCGAATCTAATGATGCTTTAATGACTTTGGGTATTACACCAACCTTCCCAAATACAGGTTATGGTTATATTGAGTATAACAAATCATCTGAAGAAGACATAAAACCTGTAAATCAGTTTAGAGAAAAGCCAGATTATAAAACAGCAAAATCTTTTTTAGAACAAGGTAATTTTCTTTGGAATGCAGGAATTTTTATGTGGAGTGCAAAATCTGTAGTTGCCGCATTTCAAAGAAATCAACCAGAACTATATCAACTTTTTGAAAGTGGTTATAATGTGTATAACACAGAATTTGAAGATGATTTTATAAAAGACAACTATCCAAAAGCAGAAAACATATCTGTAGATTATGCGCTTATGGAGAAAAGTAACAATGTCTATGTAATTCCTGCAACTTTTGATTGGAATGATCTTGGGACTTGGGGAAGTCTTTACGATAAACTAGATAAGGATGCCAATGAAAATGCTGTTGTTAATGCTAGAGTATTAGCTGAGGATGCTTCAGGAAATATGATTAGATCTAAAAAAGATAAAATTGTTGTTGTCGATGGATTAAAAGATTACATCATTGTAGATAAAGACGAAGTTTTGCTTATCTTTCCTAAGGCAAAAGAACAAGATATTAAAAAAGTACTCCAAAACGTTAAGGCTAACTTTGGGGAAGAATATGGTTAATCTATGAGCAACGAAAATAAATTCAATTTTTCTGAGGAAGAAAACTCGAGAGTAACAAACGAAAAGAATAAAGAGGCTGCTGTTGAAGAAAAAAAGGAAGCGATAAAAAAAGATGCTCAAGGGTTGTTTGCGAGCATTTCAGTTTTTTTAAGTGAGCTTTTAGACTTTAGAGACGACACAGATAGAGATGCTACAATTGATGCAATAAAGGCAGATATTCCATTTAAAGGAGCAACAGCTTGGATTTTGGTGTGTTCTATCATGGTGGCTTCTGTTGGGTTGAATGCCAATTCTACAGCAGTAGTTATTGGTGCCATGTTAATTTCACCTTTAATGGGACCAATTTTAGGTGTTGGCTTATCTATTGCAATTAATGATATTGATACGCTCAGAAAATCGATGATTAATCTAGCTGTTATGATTGTTTTAAGTTTGTTAACAGCATGGTTATTCTTCAGATTTTTTCCTTTGAGTGAGGATACTTCTGAACTATTAGGAAGGACAAAGCCAGATATTCGAGATGTTCTAATTGCATTTTTTGGTGGTTTGGCTTTAATTATTGCTAGAACTAAAAAAGGCACAATCGCTTCAGTAATATTTGGTGTTGCTATTGCCACAGCCTTAATGCCACCATTGTGTACAGCAGGTTATGGTTTGGCAAAAAGCAATTGGGATTATTTTGGTGGTGCTATGTACCTTTTCGGAATAAACACCATATTTATTGCCTTAGCAACTTTTATTGTTTTAAAGGTGCTTCGTTTCCCTATGTTGAAGTATGCCAACTCTAAAAAGCGCAAGCGTATATCACAATTAGCTCTATTAGTCGCAATTGTTGTAATGGCATGGCCTATTTACACTTTTGTAAAAGTGCTTAGAGAAAGCCAAGTAGATAGTGATTATGATAGATTTTTAAAGCATGAAATTGAAGAAAACGAATCATTATGGTTACAGCGTGAAAAGATAGAACCTGAGAAAAAGAGAATTACACTTTATTTTAATGGAGAAATAACAGATGCTACTGAGAGTGATCTTAGAAATGAGCTGAGCAGTTATGACAATATCAGTGATTTCGATTTGATAATTAATGGGAATAAGAATGTGAGTGCTGAACGTTTAATGGATCTTTATAACAAAGCATTAATTACAATTGAACAACGCGATAGCTTGTTGTTAGTAAAGCAATCTGAACTAGATACCTTAAAGACTATTCTAAGCGAAAAAAGTAATCTGTTAGATAATAATTCATTTGTGTTATTGGCTAAAGATGCTAAAATCAAATTTTCTAATTTAGAATACTTTGGCTACGCTAAAATGTTAGAATCCAAGGATTTTAAAAATGTTGATACATTAACTGTTGCTAATGTTAAATGGAAAGCCAATACCAACGATAGCTTGGTTCAAGTTGAAGAAGCTGAACTATTACTTTGGTTGAAAAAAGAACTTAAAACAGATAAGATAAAAGTAAAAAGAGATTAGTTACTGATTCTCTTCCAAATACATTCTACGTACTTTCTTAAATAACTCTGAAGAATATACAAAGTTAGTTACGGCTTCGTTATCGGTTCTAAAAATAGTGTCTTTAGAACCTTCCCATTCTTTGAGACCATATTGAAGAAAGACAATCTTTTCACCTATTTCCATAACAGAATTCATGTCATGCGAATTAATGACTGTTGTAATTTGATATTCGTCAGTGATTTCCTGGATAAGGTTGTCTATAACAATAGCCGTTTTTGGATCTAAACCAGAGTTTGGTTCGTCGCAAAACAAATACTTTGGGTTGTTAACAATAGCTCTCGCAATAGCAACACGCTTTTGCATACCACCAGAAGCTTCGCTTGGCATTTTGTGATGTGCACCGTCTAGATTTACACGTTTTAAAACAAAATTTACACGGTCTTCCATTTCGCTTTTACTTTGTTTGGTGAACATTCGTAACGGAAACATAACGTTTTCTGCTATGGTCATAGAGTCAAATAAAGCACTGCCTTGAAACACCATTCCTATTTTAGAGCGTAGCTCAGTTTTTTCGTTTCTACTTAGATTGCTAAAAATCTTACCATCATAAGAAATGCTTCCCTGCTCATATTCAAAAAGACCGAGTAGGCATTTTAAGAAAACAGTTTTTCCCGATCCACTTTGTCCTATGATAAGGTTTGTCTTTCCTTTATCAAAAGTTGTAGAAATGCCTTTTAAAATATGTGCATCTCCAAACGATTTATGTAAGTCCTTAACTTCTATCATTAGCCTAATAATAAACTGGTTAATAAAAAGTTGAGTAGAATAATAACAACACTTGTCCAAACAAAAGAGGTTGTACTGGCTTTACCAACTTCTAGCGCTCCACCTTTCATAAAATAACCATAATACGAGGGAATTGTTGCTAAAATAAATGCAAAAACCATGGTTTTTATAAAGGCATATGCCATGTGAAACGGTGTGAAATCATTTTGTATGCCTTCAATATAATCTTCAAAAGTACCATAGCCACCATATACACAAGCGGCCAAACCTCCTAAAATACCAAGGAACATTGCAATTGAAATAACAAAAGGATATAAAGTAAGTGCAATAAACTTAGGAAAAACCAGGTAGTTTATAGCGTTTATTCCCATTACTTCTAGAGCATCAATTTGCTCTGTAACACGCATGGTTCCAATACTAGACGTTATAAAAGATCCTACTTTACCAGCCATAATGATAGAAATAAAAGTAGGAGCAAATTCTAAAATAATAGATTGTCTGGTGGCAAAACCTACCAAATATTTAGGGATTAGTGGGTTGCTTATGTTTAGTGAGGTTTGTATGGCTACAACTCCACCAACAAAAAATGCAATAAAAGCCACAATACCTAGCGACCCTATTATAAGGTCGTCAATATCTTTAAGGATTAAAGTTTTTAGCACAGACCATTTGGTAGGTCTGCGAAACATATCCTTAATCATTATAAAATAAGTGCCAATATTATGAAGGTACTTCATGCAAGAATTTCTTAGTGCTAAAGTATGAAAAAAGATGAGTTTATTAATGTTAATTTAAATTAAGATGTTCTAAAAACCGTATTTTTGACGTTCATAAAAATGACTATTTAATTATGAAAAACATCTTTGTTTTAATCATCTCATTATCCTTGTTTTACTCATGTGGAGCACAGGAAAGCACAACGGAAAGAGCTGTTGTGAGTTCGCAAAATGAAACTAGTTCACGACCAAAATTAGTTGTAGGTATTGTTGTAGATCAGATGCGTTACGATTATTTAACACGTTTTGAATCTAAGTTTGGCGAAGGTGGTTTTATGAGAATGATTAATGAAGGATTTAACTGTAAAAACAATCATTTTAATTATGTGCCAACTTATACAGGGCCAGGACATACTTCGGTTTACACAGGTACAACACCTAAGTATCATGGAATTATTTCTAACAACTGGTATGATAAAGACATTAAAGAATCGGTTTATTGCGCTCAAGATGATTCTGTAGAATCTGTAGGAACTGAAAGTTCTGCTGGTAAGATGTCGCCACACAGAATGTTAACCACAAGTGTAGCAGACGAAAACAGGTTGTTTACGCAAATGCGAGGAAAAACAATAGGTATAGCCATAAAAGATAGAGGAGCTATTCTGCCAGCTGGCCATACTGCTAATGCAGCGTATTGGTTTCATGGTAAAGACGAAGGGGTTTGGATTACAAGCACATTTTATAGAAAAGATTTGCCACAATGGGTAAAAGATTTCAACGATTCAGATACAGTAGAATCGTATTTAAAAGTATGGGATACCTATCAGCCTATAGAAACCTATATTGAAAGCGGAAGTGATCTTAATGATTTTGAACGTGGTTTTAACGGAAAAGAAACAGCAACATTTCCTTATGATTTAGCAGCTTTAAAAGATGAAAATGGAGGTTTTGATGTGCTAAAAGCTACAGCTTACGGTAACAGTCTTACTGTAGATTTTGCATTGGCTGCATTAGAAGGTGAAGATTTAGGGAAAGATAATGATACAGATGTGCTTACAGTTAGTTTTTCTAGTACAGATTATGTAGGGCATAACTTTGGTGTAAACTCAAAAGAAGTAGAAGATACTTACATAAGATTAGATAAAGATTTAGAGCGATTCTTTAAGTATTTGGATGAGAATGTGGGTGAAGGAGAATACACTGTTTTTTTAACGGCAGATCATGGAGCAGTTGATGTGCCAGCATATTTACAGTCGGTTAAAATTCCTGCTGGCTATTTAGATTATAATGATAGAAAAGAACGTTTTCAAAAGTTTTTAGTTGAAAAATATGGTACAGTAGACATTGTTGAAAATGTTAGTAACAACCAATTGTTTTTTAATAAAGCGAAACTGAAAGAATTAGGATTAGATATTCATGAAGTTGAACAAGCTCTTGTAGATGAGCAAATTAGTTATCCTAATATTGCTAAGGTTTATACTGCAACAACAATGAACAGTACAGATTTTACAACAGGAATTGAAGCATTACTGCAAAACGGATTTAACCAAAAGCGATCAGGCGATGTTATTATTGTAGACGATATTGCACACATCGCCTACAGTAAAACAGGTTCTACACATGGTAGCGGACTTAATTACGATACACATGTGCCTTTACTGTTCTTCGGAAAAGGCATAAAACAGGGCCAAACTTATAACAAAACAGTAATTCCAGATATTGCACCAACAATTTCTGCACTTTTAGGTATCAGCTTTCCTAATGGAGCAACAGGTCAACCTTTAGGATTCGTTATAGACTAAGTATTATTTTGAATAAAAAGCGACTATATTCCATAATAGCTATCATAATTTTGATAGCTATTTATGTTTTTGAACATTATCTAAATTCAGAGGAAAAATCGGCTATAGTTGAAGAAGGTAAACAACCCAAAACAGAAACCAACGAATACTTCTTACCTAGTAGCACAACTGGTCAGGTGGTACATCATCAAAACTATTCATTGTCTTATAGTGAACCACACGAACAGGCAGAGTGGGTGGCTTACGAGTTGAAGTCCTCACATTTGAGTACTACGAATTTTGAAAGGCCATATTTTGAAATTGATAATGCGGTAAAAAGTGGAGCAGCACATTGGAGAAACTATAAGCAATCGGGTTACGATCGAGGGCATCTTTGTCCTGCAGGAGATCGTAGGTTTAGTAAAGCAGCACACGATGAAACCTTTTTAACCAGTAATATTAGTCCGCAAGAACATCAATTTAATTCTGGTGTATGGAATAGATTAGAACAGAAAGTAAGGTATTGGTCTAAAAAGTACGATGGTGTTTTTATTGTTACTGGAGGAATTTTAAAAGATGGCTTAAAAACTATTGGTGAAGAGCAGGTTGCTGTACCAAATCAGTTTTATAAAATTGTTTTAGATAATACCAACGGAAAGCCTAAAGTGTTGGCGTTTCTGTTGAATCATAAAGACTCAGATTTGCCATTGTATAAGTTTGTGGTATCTGTAGATGAGGTTGAAAAATTAACAGGAATAGATTTCTTCCCAGAATTAGATGATGTTATCGAAAATAAAATTGAAGCGTCGAGTAGTTACAAAGGCTGGAGTTTTTAGGACACTTTTGCTTTGTTGAACATGTTTCTGTATCTATCGACCATATTTAAACTTTGATATTATCCCTTCCCAACGCAAGTTTCTAATAAATTTACCTTCATCTTTAGA
The DNA here is from genome assembly GCF_022810765.1 of Winogradskyella sp. MH6. Lineage (NCBI taxonomy): Bacteria > Pseudomonadati > Bacteroidota > Flavobacteriia > Flavobacteriales > Flavobacteriaceae > Winogradskyella > Winogradskyella sp. MH6. Next base: position 1,966,886 of record NZ_CP094494.1, read on the forward strand.
AACCAGAAATTCAGTTTTTGAAGATTTAGCTTTAAAATAGCCAGCCATGTAATCGCTAAACAACCTAAAATTGCCTTTCTTGGATGCCAATTTTATAGCAGAAATTAAAGTAATCCAAAAACCATAGCGCATTTTATACATCGCTTCGCCTTGCAGGTATTTAGAAGCCTTATTGTAAGATTGTCCTGTAGGTTTCAGGTGTTTTACATGAAGTGATTCGTCTGTTAGAATATCCCAACCATGAAATTTTGCCAATAACTCATCTACAGTGTCCCAACCCATAGAACGTTTTAGTTGCCCAATTTGATTAAAGCAGGTTTTACCATAAGCTTTTAGTGCACCTCTAATGTGATCTTTATTAGTAAGGTTTTCAAAAATCCATTGGTTGTCTTTTTCGATATAACAAAAACCAGAAGCCATACCAAGTTTAGGATTTTTATTAAAATGATTAGCCAGCGTTTCTAAATAATTATTCGGAAAAATAAGGTCGGCATCAAACTTACAAATCACATCATAGTTGTCATCTAAAGATTCAAAACCCTTGTAAAAGGCATTTATGATTTTTGAACCAGGTAAATGCTGATCTGATGATTTTGAAATCACCTGAGAAATCCAAGGATAAGTTTTTGAAAAACCATCAACAATAGCTTCTGTTTGGTCTGTAGAATTATCATTAACCACAATCAGCTTTTTAGGCAAAAGCGTTTGATTGGCTAGTGAATCTAATGTATTGCCAATAAAGGCATCCTCATTATGAGCTGGTATGACGATGTAGAAATTCAATATTTAAATTCTAAATTTCAAATCTAAAGAATTCTACTCGGAAATTCTTTCAGCGTAGATAATATAATACCGATTTGTGAAGCGTCTTAAAAGTGGTCTTATTCCAAACTTTTTTACAGGATTTGTCCATTGTTGACGATCAATAATTTTCCAACCTGTTTTTTCTAATAGCCAGTCGAGTTGCCAATCTTCAAACTCATGGTAATGTCTGTCCCATTTATCGGTTTTACTTCTGTATGCAGAGGCAAACCATAATCTCAGAGGAACACTAATAACAAGTTTTTCAGACTTAATTGATTTTAAAACCTCGTAAGGGGAGAGTAAGTGTTCAAAAATTTCAAAAGCAGTAACAACATCGGTAGAAGTATTTTCTATTGTAGAACGGTCTTCATCAAGGTCTTCGCCTTTGGTGTTTTCAACAGTATAACCTTCAGAAAGCATAATTTCCGAAAATGGATTTTTTACTCCTAAATCTAAAATGGTTTCAGAGTTTGAGACGTGTTTTTTTAAAAACAGAAGAGTGAGTTTAAATCGCTTGTTAGGATATGTTTTTTCGTACATTACATTTCCGCAACAGCGGTAATCTTTTATTAATATCTGTAAACAATAGCGTTGATATGCATACCAGCGCCAACACTTGCAAATATAATAACATCTCCCTTATTGATTTGGTGATCTTCGAGTTTATTGTTTCTTATTAAATCGAAAAGGGTAGGTACTGTTGCAACAGAACTGTTTCCAAGTTTATGAATACTCATTGGCATAATACCTTCTGGAGCCTGCGCTTTAAAAAGTCTGTAAAAACGTTTAATGATGGCTTCGTCCATTTTTTCGTTAGCCTGATGGATAAGTACTTTCTTTACTTCAGAAATGTCCACACCACTTTTTTCTAAACAATCTTTCATGGCTTGTGCTACATTAGTGAGCGCAAATTCATAGATTTTGCGTCCATGCATTTTTATGTAGCGCGTGTCAGGACATAAGTCTTTATTATTAGAGTTTCCAAAGAACAAATAATATGCTTCATCATAAGTGAATGAAGCTGACTCATGTGCTAAAATACCATCATTGTCATCTGTTGCTTCAACAATACTTGCGCCAGCACCATCAGAATATATCATAGAGTCTCTATCGTGTTTGTCTACAACACGAGATAAAGTTTCTGCACCAATCACAAGACAACGTTTTGCCATACCAGCCTTGATGTAAGCTTGAGCTTGTATAACACCTTCTACCCAGCCAGGACAACCAAAAAGAATATCATAAGCCACACATTTTGGATTTTTAATACGTAAACTGTGTTTGATACGTGAAGCTAAACATGGTAAAATATCACTTTGAATAGTATTGGCTTTTACATCACCAAAATTGTGTGCGCAAATAATATAGTCTATTGTTTCAGGATCTATATTGGCATCATCAATAGCTTTTTGTGCGGCAAGAAAACCAATGTCTGAAGCGACTAACTGATCGTCTGCATATCGACGCTCAACAATACCTGTAATGTCTTTGAATTTTTCTACGATGACTTCATTTGGATAGTCTATTGTAGAACCGTCTGCATTTAGAAATTGATGTTGGTGAAAATCTTCGTTCTTTTCTATGCTCTTTGGAATATAACTGCCAGTGCCTGTGATCTTAATTCCCATACCTCAAAAATTGCTATTAATTTACTAAACTAGTTAAACTCTAATACATAAGAATGAATTAATCTTGTAAAAGTGATATTTTTTCTGAATTCTTAATTATTCCGTTTTTTGTTACAAATACCACAAAAAAAGTGCTCATTTTGAGCACTTTTTTAATTTATGTTAATATTGAATACTAAGCTTCTATAAAATCTTCAATAGGAGCACAACTACACATTAAGTTTCTGTCTCCATAAGCATCATCAACTCGTCTAACACTTGGCCAAAACTTATTGTCTCTAATATACTCTAAAGGAAATGCTGCTGCTTCGCGACTATATGGTAATAGCCATTCGTCTGAAGTTAACATGTCTAACGTGTGAGGTGCATTTTTTAATACATTGTTAGGTTCTTCTTTAGAAGCGTTATCTATTTCTTGACGGATAGAAATCATGGCATCGCAAAAACGATCCATTTCAGCTTTGCTTTCACTTTCTGTTGGTTCTATCATCATAGTACCTGCAACAGGGAAAGATACTGTTGGAGCATGGAAACCATAATCCATTAAGCGTTTAGCAATATCTGTAACTTCTATACCATTGGCTTTAAAATCGCGACAGTCTATAATCATTTCGTGAGCGGCTCTACCATTTTCACCTGTATATAAGGTTGGATAAAAACCTTCTAAACGTTCTTTGATATAATTGGCATTAAGTATGGCTGCTTCGGTCGCTTGTTTTAATCCTTTAGCGCCTAGCATTGAGATGTAACCATAAGAAATAAGACATACTAATGCAGAACCAAAAGGAGCTGCAGAAATTGCAGAAATAGATTGATGTCCACCGGTTTTAATAATTGGGTTACCAGGTAAGAATGGTACTAGTTGTTCTGCAACACAAATAGGGCCAACACCAGGTCCACCTCCTCCGTGAGGAATAGCAAAGGTTTTGTGTAAGTTGAGGTGACAAACATCTGCACCAATATTTCCAGGATTGGTTAAACCAACTTGTGCATTCATGTTGGCACCATCCATATAAACTTGTCCGCCATTGTCGTGGATGATTTGTGTAATCTCTTTAATTGCAGATTCGTAAACACCATGAGTAGAAGGGTAGGTTACCATTAATGCAGAAAGATTATCCTTGTGTAATTCTGCTTTTTCTCTTAAATCATCAACATCGATATTTCCATCTTCAGATGCTTTTGTTACAACTACTTTCATACCTGCCATAACTGCACTTGCTGGATTTGTTCCGTGTGCAGAAGATGGAATTAAGCAAATGTTTCTATGATGATCTCCACGAGATTCGTGATAGGCTTTAATAACCATAAGACCAGCAAATTCACCTTGAGCACCAGAGTTTGGTTGTAAAGATGTTGCAGCAAAACCAGTGATTTCGGTAAGCTGGTTTTCTAATGTGTTTAGCATTAGTTGGTAACCAGCAGCTTGTTCTTTTGGAGCAAATGGGTGCATATTTCCCCAACTTGGCCAACTAAGAGGTAACATTTCTGATGCAGCATTAAGCTTCATAGTACAAGACCCTAATGAAATCATAGAGTGATTTAATGCCAAATCTTTACGCTCTAATTTTTTGATATAGCGCATTAATTCTGTTTCAGAATGGTAAGCGTTAAAAACGTCAAAAGTTAAAAATTCTGTTTGGCGTTTTAAGTGATCTGGAATTGTGTTAGCTTCAGAAATTGATGTAATCTCATCTGTAGTTGTTTCTGTTACTGCTTCAAAAATTGAAATAATTTCATTTAAGTCTGAAATTGTAGTTGTTTCATTTATAGCAATAGTAACAGTATTGTTATCTGGATAATAAAAATTAACTTCTTTCTTTTCAGCTTCGTATTTTACTTTTACAGGATCTGCCTTTATTTGAATAGTGTCAAAGTAATGTGTGTTTACCTGTTCTAAGCCTAAATTTTCTAAAGCAGAAGCTAAAGTTGCGGTAGTATTCTGAACTTTATTAGCAATAAACTCTAAACCTTTTGGTCCATGATATACTGCATACATTCCTGCCATAACAGCTAATAATACCTGAGCTGTACAAATGTTAGAGGTCGCTTTATCTCTTTTGATATGTTGCTCTCTGGTTTGCAATGCCATACGCAAAGCTCTGTTGCCGTCTGTGTCTTTTGTAACACCTATAATACGACCAGGTACGTCTCGCTTGTATGCTTCTTTTGTTGCAAAATAAGCAGCGTGTGGACCACCGTAACCCATTGGTATACCAAAACGTTGTGTAGTACCAACAACCACATCCGCACCAAATTTTCCTGGGGCTTCTAACTTAATTAAGCTTAAAATGTCTGCGGCTACAGCTACTTTGATATTTTGTGCATTAGCTTTTTCAATAAAGGATTTTATGTCTGTGATTTGTCCATTTTTACCTGGATATTGTAAAAGTGCACCAAAATATTCATCAGATAGATTATACTCAGCTTCATTACCAATTTCTAATTCTATACCAATCGGAATTGCTCTGGTTTCTAACAAGGAAATAGTTTGTGGTAAGACTAAATCTGAGACAAAGAATTTATTGACACCTGCTTTTTTCTGAGCACGATCTCTAATTGCGAACAATAAACTCATTGCTTCTGCAGCTGCAGTACTTTCATCTAAAAGGGATGCATTGGCAATTTCCATACCAGTTAAATCAATAACCATAGTTTGGAAGTTTAATAGAGCTTCTAAACGACCTTGAGCTATTTCTGCTTGGTAAGGTGTGTAAGCTGTATACCAACCTGGATTTTCTAAAATATTACGTTGTATAACTGCAGGTAAATTAGAAGGGTGGTATCCTAAACCAATGTAAGATTTATAAACTTTATTAAGTTGAGATAATTTGTTAATGTGATTAAGATATTCTTGCTCACTCATTGCTGGTTTTAAATCTAAGTCTTTTTGAAGACGTATGCCAGCTGGTATAGTTTCTGAAACTAACTGATCTATGCTAGTAGCACCAATGGTGTTTAGCATAGCTTTTTTTTCATCTTGGTTTGGGCCAATGTGTCTAAGTGCAAAAGAGGTCGTATCCATGCTTTATTCTGCTAATTTTTTTGATATGCAAAAATACGGAAAACCACTATTTTATTGACTATTGAGAATTAAAGTTTTTAACCGAAAGCAAGGGTTATTAACACAATGATTATTTTTGCTTAATGCGTGTTTTAAGGCAAATATTTAATTTTTACATCAATAGTAGTATTCATGTGGCTTTGGCTGTGGTAGCCATGACTTGGGTAACTCTAATTCAGTTTGAATTAGAGTGCGATAAAAATGTATTGGTCTTTGTTTTTTTAGCCACTATAACGGGTTACAATTTTGTAAAATATTTTGGAGTCGCGAAATTTCATCATAGAAGCTTGGCTGCATGGTTAAAAGCAATTCAGATATTTTCTTTTTTTGCGTTTTTAGGTATGGGTTATTATGCTCTAAAGTTGAATGTAAATACGCTTATATACCTTTCGATTTTTGGACTTATCACTTTTCTATATGCTGTACCTTTACTGCCAATACGATACTTTAGGGATAGTCACAAAAATTTAAGACAGGTCAGTGGGCTAAAGGTTTATGTAATTGCTTTAGTATGGGTGTTTACAACGGTTTTTTTACCATTAATTAACAAGAGTTATCATATTAATGATGATGTTGTAATTACTGGAGTTCAGCGTTTTATTTTTGTGATTGTATTAATGCTGCCTTTTGAGATAAGGGACCTTATTTATGATAGTATAAAATTAGCAACGATACCTCAGCGTATTGGTGTAAGAAATACTAAGGTTATTGGTGTTTTTTTATTGATAGTTTTTTTCTTCTTGGAATATTTTAAAGATGAAATGAGTAGTACGGCTATTATTTCGAATGGTGTAATAATGAGTATAACACTAATTTTTGTATTGTTTGCCCATAAAAAGCAGTCACAATATTATAGTGCGTTTTGGGTAGAGAGCATACCAATTTTATGGTTGATGGTTTTGCTGATGCTTAGCTAATTCTTCTTCAAATTGCTGTTTAATTTTGTTGCGTTCATCATTTTTTAAACAATCAACTTTAGCATGTTCTATAGTGTCAGTTAATTTATTGTTTTTGTTAGAATAAGCTCTTGTTACTCTACACCATGAAAGCCTTATAGTGAGTTTAATACGTTCCCAGCCAGTAGCTTCTCCATATTGTGCTTTGTCACAAATATGTTTAGCTTCTTCACAACTTATAAATAAAAAACTTTTCTTCATTATATCTTAAAACCAGTTTTCTTCCATGCAGTCAGCTAAGGCTGTTCTTGCTCTATGTATTAATACCCAAAGGTTAGACGCAGTTATATCTAATTCATTACAAATAGTTTCGGTGTCGTAACCTAAAATAGTTTTCATTTTAAAAACCTCTGCCTGTTTTTGAGGTAATTTTGACAAACAGTCATAAATGGCATTGCCCAATTCTGTATTTTCTAATTTGTCTTCGGCAGTTTTATCAAATGGATCTGCGACACGTTCCTCTATCCAATCTCCGTCAGTTTCAGAATCGTTGTTATAGGTCATTCTAACTTCAGCTTTACCTTTGTTAGAATTTATTTTACGGTAGTAATCTATGATTTTACGCTTAAGAATAGAGATTAACCATGTGCGCTCGCTGGCTTCTCCTTTAAAGTTGTTCATAGATTTTAGGCCAGCCAAAAAAGTTTCAGACACTAAATCTTGTGCCATTTCTCTATCATTAACTCTAGAAATGGTATAGTTAAAGAGGTAATCTGAATACAAATTAATCCAGTTGTTAGGATTTAATTGATGGTTAGCCATTTTTGTTCACATTGCTATGTCAAAAATAGTTAAAATATTATGACCTGTTATACATGTTCACATTTTCCTAACGTTTGGTTGCACTGATAATGTAATATCCAAAACTTTTAAGATGCAAACCAGATAATAAAGCATAGAAAGATCCTTTTAAATTATGGAGACTTTCTTTTTTAAGGTTCTTAAAACCAAAAATTTTCTTGAAAATAAAGCCTAAAATTGCAAAAGGCACATGGAGTACAGATGGAGCAACTCTCATTGATATATCTTCAACTTTTATGTTTGTAAATCCTATTTCTTCCAAACTTTCTTTAATGAATTGATGTGTCTCTAGTTTTTCTAAACTCCAATGATTACATAATTTGTTATAGGCATATTTTCCGCCTTTACAAAGTTGAGCTTTGTCCTTTTTTAAAAAAGCATCAGCCATAACAAAGCGTCCACCAGGTTTTAGTAGTCTATGCATTTCTTTAAGGGAATTAAAATTGTGACCCGAATGACAGAAGCTTTCAATCGCAACAGCAGAGTCAAATGAGTTAGATTGAAATGACGTGTTATTGTAATTTTCTTTGAGTATGATGCCGTTTTTACCTTTTAATAATTCATTTCCTTTTTTAACTTGAAAATCAGATAATGTTACTCCGTAGACTATGACGTTTTTGTGATTTTTTAATGCATACCGCATTGTGGCTCCCATACCACAACCTAAGTCTATAAGTCTGTTTTTAGTTTTATTAATGTTTAACCTTTTAGTGACTTGTTTGTTCATTTCATTCAGCATACTATCTCGCTTAAACAAGTTTGTTTTAAACGGAATAAAATACCCAAAGTGCATGTTGTAATCGTTACTCCAAAACTCATAATCTTCGGTAGCTTCGTTGTAGAAATCTACCATTTCTATTCGGTTTTGTTCTGAGTAGTTTGTGTATGGTATGGATTGTGTTTTCATGGTGTTATAATTTTGGTAATTTCCAGTTTGTAGAATTATATGCTATTGCTGTAGGTTTTAAATTCCCTTTTTGTGTTTTTACAGAGGTAATTATTCTTAATTTTTTTAATAGCCAAGCTATCATCCATCCAAAATCGATTTCGTACCACTTTGAAGAAAACTTTGCTGAGGTTGGGTAGGAATGGTGATTGTTGTGAAACCCTTCACCAAACGAAATAAGTCCCAATAGAATGTCATTGTAGCCGCTTTCATCAGCATCTTTAATTTTGTGTCTTGAGTAACCATATTTATGAGAAGCATAGCCAATGTACCAATGCCCTAAAATTATTGTAGAGGTTCGTAAACTTGTAGCAATAAGCATACTGTTAAAACCAAAAAGAAGATAAAGTGCAATCATAAAAATGATGTAGTGTAATTGCCATGTTTTGTGCAGCCATTGTATGGTAGAGTCATTTAAATCTTCTTTTGGGATTTTGTAGCGTGATAAATCTTTTGGAATAAAGGTGAGATGAAGATTCCAATAATAATCTGTTACTAATGAATGTTTATATTGAAAATATCTTGGACAATCATTTCTGTTTTGCCAATAATCTCTGAAATAGTGTTGTTTTAGCCAATTCAATGGACTTCCCAATCCTGTTAGTACAAAAAGATAAAGGCTAAAATTTCTAAAGATTGTATTTGTTTGATATGACTTGTGGATTATGCCTCTGTGTAAACCAACCGAGTGGCCTATGCCTACGGTGAAAAATAATAGCAAAATGTTTAAAGAAACATCTTGCCAATCCATTAATGAAAAATCAATAAAAAAGATTGACAAAAGCATGATGTACAACCAGATTGTTTTCTTCCATGAAAAAATGATCACTCCGTAAGGTGTTTTTAGTTGACTATTCATGATTGTTGAATTTTGTAGGTGATGTATAAATGAAACAACGCCAAAAGCATTGTTGCAACTGTAAACAATAGAAAAAAGCTAAAATCACTTTTGTCAATCGTCAATTTAATTACATAAATAGAAATTGCAGATATTGCCAATATTAAATATGTTATAAATAATTTCTTTAGTGATATTGATAGTTTAGAGTAATTAAATAATATTAAAATACTCATTGTTATTTGAGCTATACCAAGTACAATTTGTGCCATAAAGCCAAAATAAAATGTTAAATAGAGTAGAAGCGTAATTATGATTAGCCATTTGTTAATATTGTATAATCTTTTCATAATTCTATTGTTTTAAAACTTTCAAAAAATATTGAAAGTTAATTTCAAAAAAATATTTATCATTTCATTAGCTTTAAAACAGACTTGGTTAACCAGTTTTGCTTTTGGTTTACTAGCTTGTTCATTAAAGTATCTAAATCGTCCGTTAGTTCTTTTAAGGCTTTGGTTTGTTTTATTAATTCTTTGGTTTTTTCTGTCCCATCATCCTCAATTGAAGAAACGTCTTCTAAAACTTTTATAACAGGTTTAATTTCTCTGCGACTACGCTCTTTTGCTATGGTGCGCGCTAGTTCTTGTACATCCTTTTCAGTGGTGAAAAACTCCTTACGTTCTCCCGACACTAACACTTTGGTTACAATTCCCCAATCTATGAGTTGTCGTAAATTCATACTGGTGTTACCGCGAGAAATTTTAAGATCCTCCATAATATCTTCCATAGATAGCGGTTTTGTGGAGATAAAAAGCAAAGCTTGTATTTGGGCCATAGCTTTATTGATGCCCCAAAGTGTACCTAAACTTCCCCAGGTACTGATAAACTTTTCTTTTGCTTCTTGATATTCCATATAACAAATATACAATAAATTTTAAACTTTCAGTAATTATTGAAAGTTTGTTTATTGAAATTTACTATCTTAGATTAAAATAGCCTTAAATATGAGAATAAAACTACTATGTCTAGCACTACTTATGTTCGGGATAAGCCAAGCCCAAATAGAGCTTGTTCCAGATCCATGCGATATAAATTCTGGCACTCTAACTTTTAAATATGGTGAGTTGGGAGACTATTCTGTTTTCGATCCTTTAAGTGATCCTAATTTGTATTTATATACTGGCTTGCAAACCGATGCTGATCCACTAACTTGGGATTATCATGATGATTTTACAAATGTTTCCACATTAATCCCTTTAACCTATGATTCTAGTTTGGGTTATTATGTAGCAACGTTTAATCCTGCAACGAGAAATTACATAGAAGAGCCTATGCTAAACACTACAACAATTCCTTCAAGCACTGAAGTATTTGACTGGTACTTCTTAATTACCAACTCAGATCAGTCACGTCAATCTGCAGATTTAAAGGGTAGCGATTATGGTTTTGGTTCAGCTGTTTTGTCAGTTGAGGCTTTTGATATAACTAATGGTATTAGTATTGGTAATGGCACACTAACATTTAATAATGCGGCACAATATGATATTGCGGTATATGATGTACTTGGTAAAAAAGTTGTTACCAAAACACTAAATATTACCTCGAAAACCACTCACGATCTCCAGTTAAGAAATACAGGAGTATATCTTGTAAAAATTAATTCTAGCAGTTACAGCAGAACGGTTAAGATGTTAAAATATTAGCTATTTTATCAAACCGGCACGTCTTAGTAAAGCTTCAGGTTTTGGCTCATGTCCTCTAAATTTCTTGTATAAAGTCATAGGATCTTCTGTGCCACCTTGCGATAAAACATGAGTTTTAAACTTATCAGCAACTGTTTTATTAAAAATACCTTCTTCTTTAAAGTATTCAAAAGCATCTGCATCTAACACTTCTGCCCATTTATAACTGTAGTAACCAGAAGAATAACCGCCTTGGAAAATATGTGCAAAAGCCGTACTCATACAGTTTTCTTCAACATCAGGATATAGTTGAGTTTCACCAAAAGCTTCAACTTCATGTACTTTTACGTCCGTAATTTTTGTTGGGTCTACACCATGCCAACTCATGTCTAACATACCAAAACTTAACTGACGTAGTGTTTGCATACCTTCGTGAAAAGTGGCTGAAGCTTTTATTTTTTCAATAAGATCCATTGGGATAACTTCTCCCGTCTCATAATGCGTAGCAAATAATTTTAGAGTTTCCTCTTCGTAACACCAGTTTTCTAAAACCTGACTTGGTAATTCTACAAAATCCCAATACACGCTAGTGCCAGAAAGGCTAGGGTAGGTCGTATTTGCTAGCATACCATGCAATGCATGACCAAACTCATGAAACAATGTTGTAACCTCATTAAAGGTTAATAATGAAGGTTTGCTTTTAGTGGGTTTGGTGAAATTGCAAACTATAGATACGTGTGGTCGCTCGTTTTTACCATTTTTAATCATTTGAGGCTTGTACGAAGTCATCCATGCACCATTTCGTTTTCCAGCTCTTGGGAAGAAGTCGGCATAAAAGATAGACACCAGATTGTCTTCTGCATCAACAACCTTATAAGTTAAAACATCGTCATGGTATTTGTCTATGGTATCGATTTCTTCAAATTTTAAACCGAAGAGTTTTTTGGCAACTTTAAATGCACCATTGATAACATTTTCTAGTTTAAAATAAGGCTTTAATTGCTCGTCATCTAAGCTAAATAATTTTTGTTTTAATTTTTCAGAATAGTAAGCCGAATCCCATTTTTGTAACTCATCTAGGTTGTCTAGTTCTTTGGCAAAAGTTTCAAGTTTTTCGAACTCTTTTTTGGCTGCTGGTCTGGCCTTTTCTAAAAGTTCGTTTAAAAATTCATTAACCTTTTCTGGTGTTTTTGCCATGCGCTCTTCAAGTACAAAATGTGCATGTGTTTTATAACCTAAAAGATGAGCACGCTCAAACCTAAGATTTGCAATTTTTAAAACAATATCCTGATTGTCTAAGGCATCATTTTTAAATCCTTTGCTTCCAAATGCTTTAGATAATTTTTCACGTAATGTTCTATTATCAGCATAAGTCATAAATGGAATATAACTTGGGTAGTCTAAAGTGATTAACCAACCATCTTTACCTTTGCTTTCGGCTAATTGTTTAGCAGCTTCTTTAGCTCCTTCTGGTAATCCAGAAACATCAGATTCATCTGTAAGAAGCATTTCAAATTTGTTGGTTTCGGCCAAAATGTGCTCACCAAATTTTAATTTGAGCTGGCTTAATTCTTTATCAATAGCACGTAATTTTTGCTTTTTGTCTTCAGGAAGATTAGCTCCGTTTCTTGAAAAACTTTTATACTTTTTATCTAATAATGTAGCTTGTTCTGTAGTTAACTCTAACTCAGCTTTAGAATCATAAACTGCTTTTACACGTTTAAATAAATTTTCGTTAAGTGTAATGTCATTACTGAATTCAGATAAAAGAGGAGATACTTCTTGAGCTATTTTTTGAATCTCATCATTAGTTTCAGCAGAATTTAAATTGAAAAAAATACTCGAAATTCTGTCTAATTCTTCTCCTGAATAATCCAGAGCTTCAATAGTGTTTTCAAATGATGCTGATTCTGTGTTGTTTACAATGGCATCAATTTCGTTTTTAGCTTTTTCGATAGCTATTTTAAAAGCAGGAAGAAAATCTTCATTTTTTATTTTTGAGAAAGGAGCTGTATTGTATTGAGTATCAAAAGTTTTGTTTAGAGTAGTCATTTTAATATCGTGTAATTTTTCTTACGTATGTTATTGATAATGTGAATTTTAACGCTATTTTAAGACGTCGGTGTTTACTAGTTAAATAAGTTTGATTACATTTGCGCCATCTTTGACGAACAAGAACTTTTGTTCTTAAGGATTGGTTAATAGCGAAAAAAGCCTTGACGAAAGTTGAGGCTTTTTTATAGGTCTTTTGCAGACTCCATAACCTTAGCTTTTAAGCCTTCTTTGTAAACGATTACTTTGTCTAAAATACACTGATCAGCACTGCCTAAAATTTGAGCAGCTAGAATACCAGCATTTTTCGCTCCATTGAGAGCAACGGTAGCCACGGGAACTCCGCCTGGCATCTGCAAAATAGATAAAACCGAATCCCAGCCATCTATAGAATTACTGCTTTTTACAGGAACTCCTATAACAGGCAAAGGTGATAAAGAAGCTACCATGCCTGGTAAATGCGCTGCACCACCAGCACCAGCAATAATTACTTTGATACCTCTTGTATGCGCATTTTTACCATAATCGAACAACTTTTCAGGTGTACGATGTGCGGAAACGATATCAACTTCAACCTCAATGTCAAAACCTTTTAATATTTCTATTGCGTCTTGCATTACTGGCAAATCGCTTTTGCTTCCCATTATAACTCCTACTTTGCTCATGTTTTATTCACTTATTACTTCAATAGTTTTTTTTACGTTTTCGGCAATTTCTCTTGCTTTGTTAATGTCTTTATTTACAATGGTAACGTGACCCATTTTACGGAACGGACGTGTTTGTTTTTTTCCATAGATATGAGGTGTAACACCATCCATGGCCAAAATTTCTTCAATGTTTTTATAAAGCACATTACCAGTGTGGTCTTCAGCACCAACCAAATTCACCATAACACCCGCCACTTTACTTTCGGTATTGCCGAGTGGTAATCCTAAAATACATCTTAAGTGCTGCTCAAACTGATCAGTATAACTGGCTTCTATACTGTAATGACCAGAGTTATGAGGTCTTGGTGCCACTTCGTTTACAATAATGTCATCGTTTTCAGTTTGAAACATTTCTACTGCCAAAAGTCCAACGTGTTCAAAAGCGGCTGCAGTTTTTAAGGCTACGAGTTCGGCCTTTTTTGCAATGTTATCCGGAATTCTAGCCGGACAAATTACATATTCAACTTGATTGGCCTCAGGATGAAATTCCATTTCAACAACTGGGTACGTTTTTAAATGACCTTTACTGTTTCTTGCAACAATTACAGCTAATTCATTTTTAAATGGAATTAAATCTTCTGCGATACACTCTACATTTGGTAAATCTACCAAATCCGTGTAGCGTCTAACGACTTTTACTCCTTGTCCATCGTAACCAAATCGTGCACTTTTCCATACAAATGGGTAGCTTAAACCACCATTGTCTAAAGCATCTTCAATTTCAGAGGTATATGCAAAGCGTGAAAAATCAGCGGTTGGGATGTCATGGTCGCGATAAAACAATTTTTGAGTTGCCTTATTTTGAATAGTTCGTAAGGTCTTTGCATAAGGGTAAACTTTAATGCCTTTCTTTTCAAGCGTTTCTAGCGCTTCAACGTTTACATTTTCAATTTCAATGGTGAGAACATCAACCTTTTTTCCGAAGTTAACAACCGTTTCATAATCTAATAAATCGCCAACAAAAAATTCGTCGCAAGCCAATCTTGCAGGCGCATCTTTGCTTGGATCTAAAACGCAAGTATAGATATCATATTTGCGTGTGTGATACAGCATCATTTTTCCTAACTGACCACCACCAAGAATTCCGAGTTTAAAATTTGAAGAAAAGTAGTTCATGTTTACTTCCCAAGTAAAAGGGAAATTTTTTAAGATTCAACATTAATTCAATGCAAAAATAAGCTAATTATAGCAGATACTCTTAAATTCGTAATTCAAAAAATCGGCAATCCTCAATCAATTCATTATCTTTGCGTTTCTAAAATAATACCATGGTTGTTAAGCTTCACGATTTATACTTCAAACCTTTTGTTAATGCAGATGAAATTGATGTTATCGTTCAACGTATGGTGAACGAAATTGCTGCAGATATAGGAGATGAAATCCCTGTGTTTGTTGGGATAATGAATGGGTCGTTTATGTTTGTGAGCGACTTCGTGAAAAAATATCCAAATCCTTGTGAAGTCACGTTTATAAAATTAGCGTCTTATGAAGGTGTTAAATCAACTGAAGATATTCAGAGACTTATTGGTTTAACACAGGATTTAACAGGTAGAACGGTTGTTATTTTAGAAGATATAATAGACTCAGGTAATACGCTTGAAGAAGTGCATCGCATCTTTAAAAATGAAAACGTTAAACAATTAATTATTGCTACGTTGTTCTATAAACCTGAGGCTTACGATAAAGACTTTAAACTTCATTATGTAGGTAAAGAAATTCCGAATAAATTCATTGTTGGCTACGGCTTAGACTATGATGGTTTGGGAAGAGATTTACCAAATGTATACCAATTAAAAACAACACAACACATGACAAACATCGTGCTATTTGGCCCTCCAGGTGCGGGTAAAGGAACACAAGCTAACTTCTTAAAAGAAAAATACGATTTAGTACATATCTCTACTGGAGATGTCTTTAGATACAACATTAAAAACGAAACAGCTCTGGGTATGTTAGCCAAGTCTTATATGGACAAAGGTGAGTTGGTGCCAGATCAGGTGACGATTGATATGTTGAACAAAGAGGTAGAAAAAAATGCCGATGCTAACGGATTTATTTTCGATGGTTTTCCAAGAACGAACGCACAGGCTAAAGCATTAGATGAATTGATGGATAGCAAAGATTCTCAAATTAATGCTATGGTAGCCTTAGAAGTAGATGATGAGGTGTTAGTAGAACGTTTATTAAAGCGTGGTGAAACTAGTGGTAGAGCCGACGATGCAGACGAAAGTATCATAAGAAACCGTATTAAAGAATACTACGATAAAACAGCAATATTAAAGGATTACTATTCTGCACAAGACAAATATTATGGTGTTGATGGTGTAGGTAGCATTGAAGATATCACAGAGCGTTTGAGTGCCGTGATTGATAAATTGTAATTGTCATTCCTGCGAAGGCAGGAATCTTATAATTATAAGTTCTATTTTAATTAAAAAGATTCCCACTTTCGTGGGAAGTAAGTATGACTGAAGGAAATTTTGTAGACTATGTAAAAATGCACGTAGCTTCTGGAAACGGAGGTAAAGGCTCTGCACATTTACATCGTGAAAAATATATAGCTAAGGGTGGACCTGATGGAGGCGATGGTGGTCGTGGAGGCCATGTTATCATAAGAGGAAACGAAAATTTATGGACATTACTTCATTTAAAGTTTAAGCGACACATTAGAGCTGGGCATGGTGAGCATGGTAGTTCTGGTAGAAGTACTGGAGCTGATGGTGAAGATGCTATTATCGAAGTGCCTCTTGGAACTGTAATCAGAGATACAGAAACCAATAGTATCCTTTTTGAAATAACTGAAGCCGGCGAAGAAAAAATCGTAGCTGAAGGTGGTAAAGGTGGTCGTGGTAACTGGCATTTTAAGAGTTCTACAAATCAGACTCCGCGCTATGCACAACCAGGTATTCCTCTCGAAGAAAGAGATATTACTTTAGAATTAAAAGTATTAGCAGATGTTGGTTTGGTCGGTTTTCCAAATGCTGGGAAATCAACTTTACTGTCTGTGTTAACGTCTGCAAAACCAAAAATTGCAGATTACGAGTTTACAACGCTTAAGCCTAATTTAGGCATTGTAAAATATCGAGATTTTCAGTCGTTTGTAATGGCTGATATTCCTGGAATTATTGAGGGAGCGGCCGAAGGAAAAGGACTCGGTTATTACTTTTTAAGACATATAGAGCGTAATTCAATCTTACTGTTTTTAATTCCTGCTGACGCAAAAGATATTGTTGAGCAGTACGAAATTTTAGTAGATGAATTGAGACGCTACAATCCTGAAATGTTAGATAAGGAGCGTTTTGTATGTGTCTCTAAATCTGACATGTTGGATGACGAATTAAAGTCTGAAATGTCTACCATTTTAGACAAGAATTTAGAGTGTGACTATATGTTTATTTCATCTGTAGCACAACAAGGGCTTACGGAACTAAAGGACAAACTTTGGAAAATGCTGAACAATTAATGTTTCTAAAATCTATCTTTTGTCATTCTGAACTTGTTTCAGAATCTTCACATTTTTAGCCTAAATAATACTATTTTTATCTAAATTATTTAGTTACGAGAAGATGAAGGATACCATTAAAAACATTGTAGAATATAACGACAATAAACTCAGTAAGAGTTTTGCGTTTTTTATTCAGTTGTTAATTGTGTTGTCTGTCATTACTTTTTCGGTAGAAACACTTCCAAATTTAAAACCACAAACCAAAGAAATCCTTAATTCTATTGAAGTATTTTGTGTAGTAATTTTTACATTAGAGTATTTAGCTAGAATCTATGTCGCAGACAACAAACCAAAATTCATTTTTAGCTTTTTTGGACTTATAGATTTATTTGCCATTCTGCCTTTTTATTTGTCTTTTGGTTTAGATCTTCGCTCTCTCAGAGTACTGAGAATGTTTAGACTGTTTAGGCTATTTAAGTTGGTAAGATACAATAAAGCCATGCGGCATTTTGCAAAGGCAATGCTATTGGCAAAAGAACAAATTGTTCTATTCATGGGAGTTACTTTGGTGCTTATTTATTTTGCGGCTATAGGCATTTACTATTTTGAAAACGAAGCCCAACCAGAGCATTTTTCTTCAATTTTTGATAGCCTTTGGTGGTCTATCGTCACCTTAACAACAGTAGGTTATGGAGATGTGTATCCTATTACGGTTGGTGGCAGAATTTTTACTTTTTTTATACTCTTAATTGGTTTAGGTATTGTGGCCATACCAACCGGAATTATTTCCTCTTCGCTTACAAAAGTTGTTGAGCCAGATTCTGAGGAAGAATAGTTAAAATTTTCCTTCTGTTTTTCCGTTATCGATACAGCATCTATTTTTTAAGTATCTTTAAAATAAAAATGAAAGCTCTAAAATATCTATTCTTATTTCTTTTGGTGTCATCTTGTGGCACTGTGGTGAATTACGATTACGAGACATCTACAGACTTTACAAAGTATAAAACCTACGACTATTTCAGTGATATGCAAACAGGTCTTAGTCAGTTAGACACCAAACGTATCATGCGTGCAATCGATGCAAAATTGGCAACAATGGGTATGTCGCGCTCAGAAAATCCAGATTTTTATATTGATATACAAAGTGAAGATGTAATTAATAGAAATAACTCTACCGTTGGCGTTGGTGCAGGTGGTGGAGGCGGAGGAGGTTTTGGTGGTGTCTCTGTAGGAATCCCTATTGGTGGCAACCAAAATACACGACAAATCACGATTGATTTTGTAGATAAAAACCAAAACGAACGCTTATTCTGGCAAGCTGTTAGTGAAAGCAGTTACAGAGAAAATGCTTCACCAGAAAAACGTCAAGCCTATTTTGATGCTTTGGTTGAAAAGATTTTCAGTAAGTATCCACCTAAGAACTAAACTTTATCATTTTCCTAACAATTAAAACTTCATCATGGTTATTCGGTTTTGTAATTTTGATTGAATTCAAAAAACTAACAAAACGATGAACATATTAGAAGGTAAAGTAGCTCTGATAACTGGCGGAACTAAAGGTATTGGTTACGGTATTGCAGAAGCATTACTCAATCAAGGTTTTAAAGTTGCTATTACAGGAAGAGATCGAGAATCTACAGAAGCAGTAGCGAAAGAATTAGCATCTAAAACCAATTCAGAAAACGCAGTAATTGGACTAGAAGCAGATGTTAGACAATTAGAGAGTCAAGAGAAAGCGGTAAAAGCAACACTTGATACTTTTGGTCAGTTAGATCTTGTTGTTGCAAATGCAGGATTGGGACACTTCGGAAGTATTGAGGAATTAACAGTAGAGCAATGGAACGCAGTTATTGACACCAACTTAACAGGTGTGTTTAACTCAATAAAAGCAAGTGTTGATGCCTTAAAGGAATCTAAAGGCTATTACATCACAATTTCTAGTTTAGCAGGAACCAATTTCTTCGCAGGAGGTTCTGCATATAACGCTAGTAAGTTTGGTGTTACAGGGTTTACACAAGCTGTAATGTTAGACTTACGCAAATACGGTATCAAAGTCAGTACGATAATGCCAGGTTCGGTGTCTACACATTTTAATGGTAACGAACCAAGTGAAGCTGGAGCGTGGAAAATTCAAATTGAAGATATTGGTGAACTGGTTGTAGATTTATTAAAAATGAATCCTAGAACCTTACCGAGTAAAATTGAAGTAAGACCAACGACTCCGCCGAGTAGTAAATAAATAAAACAAAAAGGCTTCCAATTTGGAAGCCTTTTTGTTTTATTTCAACATAGGTTTATACTGTTCCTTGTAGCCTACTAGCATTACAATATTTAGTACTAATAGAACAATTGCTCCTGCAATATCTGCCGGTCCTAAAAACGCGTGGAATAAAACAGCATTTACAGATACGCTCATCAAAATAATAGCCAGTAAACCTCCGAATTTGTTAAATACAAAAGCGAGACCAGCAACCACTTCGACAATACCAACGAGTTCAAGGGTTTTTGTTGATGTTAGAGCCACCATGTAATTCATTACAGGCTCTGGAATTTCTTCAGGTGCAGACATAAAATTCAAAAATTTGTTTGCACCAAACACTACCAATAAGACTCCGAAAATGATTCGGATGACTTTAAAAACAGTTGCATTCATATTGATAAAATAATTTAGTTAGTTATTCTAAAGATAGAGAATATCTTAATACAACTATATAAATTATTCTACACTCACTCTCACACCTTCACTATGGCTACTAAATTCAGGTGCATACATTGACTGAATCGTGCTAATGCCATTACTCATATCTCCAGCATTATTTACGCGCAAATCATATTCAAAAACATAAACGCCTTTTGGTAAATAATCCATAAAGAAGTTAGTCGCTGCATCTTTAGTGCTTTCGTAATAGCCTAAACCATCTTGCCATTTGTATTGTGATAATACGTTGATAGGTTCAAAACCTGCCGCACGCATATCTTTAAGATGAACAAATTCCATATCTCTATCAGAACGTAATTCAATACGAACGCGAACTAGATCACCAACATTCAATTTAGTGTCTCTAGTAATTTCTGAAATTTCCTCACCTTTATCAGTATTAGATTTTAAGAATAGTTTTTTACTTAGCTTTAATGGTGTCTCAGCTGAAGTAATCTTGTCTAAATCTTCAAAATATTGCCAGTATAAAGCTCCCCAAGCAATACCATCTCCCTTTTTAGAAATAGTAACATTGGCTTGTTCTGCTTTAATTTCTTCACCTGTCCACGATGTTTTATAGTAACCTGTTCCTGCTTCAACTTTTACATTGTCTAATGTTGAAGGGTTTATAGTTTCGTTACCAATTTTTACATCAACCATTTCAGTGACATCCAACCAAGAACTACCTTGAAGCAATAAGGCATAAACAGCTTCCGTGGTTGCTTTGGTGGTTTCCCATTTATTGGTTTGTTTGTTTTTTAGTAGCCAGATTTTTAGGTTGTCAATGTCCTCAATATTCTTTGTTTCACTCTGAATGATAGTACCAACTTCTGAAAAAGCTTCAACTAAAAGTGACTGTGTTTCAATTGGTGCTTGGTGCCAGTACCAAGAACTCGTGTTCGCTTTCCAGTACATACCTAATTCGTCTGAGGTAATGCTATTTTCTTTAAGTGATTTTAAAATCTTTCCTGCTGTGTTATCATCATTCATTCTGTGAAGCGTTAAGGTCATTAAACCTTTGGCATATAACGAACGTTTTAACCAATACTTCTGCATCTGTGATTTGTAGTAATCCATTATAGTTTCTACTTCTTTTGAAGCTTTTACTTCAGGAAAAAAACTACGTACATACATATAGTGCAGTTGCGTGTAAGACAAATGGTCTTTACTTAAATCAGCATCCTTATTATACTTTTTGATGTCTTTATATTCTTTTACGAATTCTGCATCTAGATATTGAATGGCGTTTTGAATCATAGATGCTTCGCTGTCACTTTGAATAACATTGAGTTGCTTTAAATGCCCAAACCCAGAAATAATGTGTTGCGTGATAAAACGATTAGCATAGCCACCATTAAACCAAGGCCAAGCACCAGATGGTAATTGGTTTTGTTTCAGTTTTCGCAATGCTGAATTGAGCTCATTATTCATTTTATTAAGATCGAATAACAAGCCAATACGCTTTTTCTGTTCAGTTTCAGATTGCGCGTCACGTAACCAAGGTGTTTCTTGAATTAAAAGTGATTTCAATTCCTGATTTTTCTCAAGGTTAGAAAGTAATGCGTCTGAGGATTTCCATTGATTGAAAACCGCTTCAATCTTTGGATTAGACTTCACAATATGCTGGGCCAAGGCATTAGCATAATATCTTGAAAACGTCTGCTCGTTGCAATCGTATGGATATTCCATTAAATAAGGCAAAGCTTGTACAGCGTACCATGCAGGATTGGAGGTCATCTCCAAAGTCAACTTATGATTGGTCAACGTTGTTGAGGTGTTGTCCTTTAGCTTATCCAAAGTAAACGTTTTCGTTTCGTTAGAACGAATCCACATTGGTAGTGTTTCAGTGACTAACATTCTGTTGGATAAGACTGGTAAAGCGTTTTGTTCACCATCACTAAATTGATCACCTTTTTCAGGATCTATTGAAATAGCAATTATTTTATACTGAACAACTTGAAGGCCTTTTGGAATGTTTAGTGTCCAAGACACTTGCGTGTTCCCTTTTGCATCAACTGTAAAGTCTTTGTCGGTTAAATCACTTATTCTTGTATAATTTCTGCCTATTTCACCTTGAAAGATTCGTGATAAAAATTCACCAGTAAAAGGATTAGTCAATTCTAATCTTGCCATACCTGACAATTCCTTCTCAGTAAGATTAGCAATTTTTGTACTAATGGTAATTTGGTCACCTTCTCGCAAAAAACGTGGTGCATTTGGTATCACCATCAACTCTTTTTGAGTCACAGCTTCTAGTTGCTTTACCGAACTTTCTAAAGTTTTGGTATGTGCTAATAATTGTAGTTTCCATTTGGTTAAGGCCTCAGGTGCTTTAAAGTTAAAACTTACATTACCATCTTCATCGGTTTGTAATTGTGGTAAGAAAAAAGCTGTTTCGTTGAGGTTTTTGCGGATTTGTATATTGTCTTTATCTAAATCTTCTTTATTATTTATGGTGCTGTTGCTTAATGTGTCAGATTTTTTGTCACCATCTCTAAAATTAGATGGGTTTAACATTCCTCCTTCAAATTTGATGTCATTAACACCTCTAACTTCTCCACTTAATTTTGCTTGTGGTGATGACATATAATCAATGCCTGAATCAGTTTCTTCAACCTCATATACAACATTGCCAGCAACTTCTCGAGTTCTAATTATTTGATATTCATTCAAACTAAAATAAAATCCAAACCAATTCAGTTGGTCATAGCTTTGTGTCGTATAAGACATTGGATAATTAAAATGATTAAATAATCTAAAACTAGTAGTGCCAAAACTGCGTCCACCATTCTTGTTTATTCTACTGTAGTAAGATGGTCTGTTAATAGGGTTAAAACTCCAGTTGTGTGCTCTAAATTCATCCAAAGACGCATCGTACATACTTGCTAAAAGTTCAGCAGAGACTTTATCTCCTTTTGGGCCTTTGATTTTAAAACTCCAGGTTTCGTCTTGTCCTGGCTGTAACTTATCTCTAAAGGTTGTGGTTTCAATCTCTAAGTCTGTTTTAGGATAAGGGACATTAATGCTAAAACTTTGCGAAACATAACTGTTGTAAGCGGCAAAGCTAATATGCACTTCAAAACCACCTAAATCACCATCTAAAACAGGAATACTGATGGTTTGTTTAGAGTTGTTCAATTTTACCAACTGTGTTACAATGATGTTGTTGTCTTTTTCAACTTCCACAGTCACTGTTATGTCTTTTGCTGCTGAGCCAATGGTGAGTTTTGCAACGTCACCAGCTTTGTAATTGTCTTTATCTAGAGAGGCTTCAAAAAGTTGATTGTCTGCAACAGTTTTATCTTTGTCACTAAATAGATTTGTGTACGCTTCAGCTTTTACGTCTTCTCCAAATTTATCTTTGCTTTTTGCAATAATAATATATTGACCAGAGTTCCACTTTTTTAGTTTTTTTAATGTGATGGTCTTTTCTTTTTCAGTATCGAAATCTGTTGAAAAAACTTCTTCTCCTTTATCCCAATTGGTTGATAAATGCTCGTCATTGTATGGGTCGTGAGGAAATAGACGTTTAAATTCTTCTTTAGAAATTACCTGAAAATCTGGTGCATTCCAAGGTCTAGCTCTCAGAATAGCATCAGGTGACTTTAGTTTAAAGATCTTTAAGGTTCCTTTTGCCGGCACAAACTCACCATTAAGATTTTGGGAATTTAAAGTTAGTTCTACTTCCTTTTTAGTTTTATCAATCTGGTTTGGAGTAGAAATTTGCAAAGTCATAGCATGATAGCCAACATTTACAACCGTTGATGTAGAACGTGTTTCTCCATTAATATCTGTAATATCAGCAGTAACTTCATAATTAAAAACAGGAAGGTTGTCTTTAGAAACGCTTTCGTCAGGTAAAGCTTTAAACGTAATTTCGAATTCACCTTTGTCGTTTGTTGTGCCTTCTCCAAATGTGATTTCCTGCGCTTCAGAACTGTAATAACCTGGTCGTCTCCAATACCACCAACTTGGATATTGTATCTGGCGTTTTACACGATACACTACTTTAGCATCAGTAATATTACTACCAGCAAAAGCAACGGCTTTTCCTTTTACGGTAATGCTGTCGTTAACTTTAAAAGTTTCAGTAATAGGCTGAAATTCTGGTTTAAACTTTGGGCGCTTATATTCTTCAACAGAGAAGTAGGTGTAGCCTTTTCTGCCACAAGTCAATTCGATTGTAAAGTTTCCTGTAAGTCCATCGTTAGGTAAAATAAATTCGCCAGCAACAGAACCAAATTCGTTAGTTTTAAGTTCTAGTTCGCTTACAATTTCTCCATTAACATTTTTTAATTTTACAGTCGCTTTTTCGTTGGCATAAACTTCGGTATTATCATCTTTGGTAGCTGTAACAATGCCTTTAAAATAAGCCGTTTGTCCAGGTCTGTAAATACTGCGATCTGTAAATATAAAGACATTATATTCTGTATCATTGTTCGTACGTGGTACATAGGCTCTAGAAATATAATAGTCGCCAAAAAAAGCAATATCGTCTTTGTAATCTACTTTAATTTCTACATTTCTGTAATAATTGCCATCCTTTTTGAAAGTGAATTTTCCAAAACGATCTGTTTTTAAATTTTTGGTAAAAAATTTATCTCTATTGTTTCTGTAAGAGATTTTTATTGAAGCATCAGAAATCGGCTTACCATTGTTTCTGTTGATGAGTTGATGATTTATAATGTCGTTTTGTACGCTCTCTAAAAGTGCTAAATCCGTTACTTGAATATGAGTTGCAGCAAACACATTGTCTTTGTTGGTGTCTGCTTTTAGTATATAAAGTCCATTTTGTAATTCTGGAACAATAATTTCTGTGCGATGTGCTTGGTAATCACCATCTGATTTTAAGGTGCTGGTAAATGATTTTAATGGATTTAAATTCTTAAAAAAGCGTTCTTTTTCCTCGGCATTGTATAGGCTTTGGTAATTTTTTAATTGTTTTTTGTTGACCTTATAAATGCTGAAATTAAGCTCAGCAAGGTTTTTGTAATTTACTAATAGTCTTGAAGGTGTATTTGTAGAAATAAACTCTTCAGCTTGAAGTCCTAAAGAAGGTTGAAGAATTTGCTGTTTTAAAATTTCACATTTTTTGGCGCCATCACTTGCTGGAAATGCAGCTATCACTTCGTTGCATAATTCAAAAGCTTCTTTGTTCTTCCATTTATTTTTTTCGTTCGCTTCAGAGTTTAAAATCTCTGTATCATATTCAAATCCCTGTTGATGAAATTGAGTTGCTATTTCATAATTATAAAGTGCAGATAGTGGTGAGTCTTGTAAGTTTTTTGCATTAGCTGTTAGAGTTTTAATTAATACATCGTCTGCATTATGAAAAGTGGCATGTTGTAAAACAAAATTTAGTCGCTCAATATCTACATTTACAAAGGCTTTACTTTGTTTGTCCTTACGATGGAATTTTAAAAGATTCTGATGAACTTTAAGCGCATTAAGCTCTAGGCTTGTGGAATCTTTTGAGCTTAATTTTAAATTAATAAAAACCTCACTGTCGGCTAAAAATGATGGGTCGTCAATCTTAAATTGATACGCAGGTTTGGTAATGCTATTTTCACTGGTTTTATAAAACTGAAGCGCATTATGGCTTAACAAATCAAACAAAGTAGGTCTATAGATTTTGGAATCTTTGGCTTCATATAAAAGTGTATTATAGTTTTCTAAAGACTCTTGTTGAAGCAGTAGACCATTCTCTAAAGAACGTTGGTAATACACATGAATTTCTTGAAATAAGGTTTCTAAATCCCATGTTCTAAAATCGTCACTAACCTTTATGTCTGTTTTCGATCTATTATAAAATTGGTAACGATTTTGTTGAAAATATTGCCAGTACATCGTTGCCAACATGTTTTCTAATAAATGTTGCGTAGGGATATCTTTTGAAGCTTCAATTTCAGATTTAAAAAGGTTAACGATATTAAGTTGTGCGTCTTCTTCAAGAATCAACATGTATTTGCTCTTGTGCAATAATGCTTTTATCTCTTGTTGTTTGTTTTTTGAGGATTTTGCGTCTTTGTAAATGGAGTCAACAAGTTCGGCAGCACTTTTAGTTAGGCCTTCGTTTTCAAGTTGTATAACCTTTTTCCATTGGCTGTCAAAGTTGTTTTGGGCTTGAGAAAAAGAAGCAAAGCAAATAAGCATTAGTATAGATATATAGTTTTTCATGTGTATTCTAATTTTCTACAAAATACCTTCAAAAGGCATTCCAAACCAAGTTATAAAACGTAAAACCCTTGTTTGAGTGAGTTAAGTTAAACAATTTGTGAGTGAATACGTTCGTTATTAAATTGTATTTTTGTAAAAAATTTCTTTAGCCTATGAATAAGTTTCTGTTGATTTTTTTCGTGTCTACCTTTTGTTTTTCTCAATCTTCAAAGGATAATGCAAAAAGCTATATTTCAGACAAAAATTATAAAAAGGCTCAACAGGAATTGACCTCTTATTTAGAATCTAATTCCACAGATATAGAAGCAATTGAGCTGCTAGGAGATGCATATGGTTATCAAAAGAAGTGGGATGAAGCCATAGAACAATATGAAAAGTTAAAAGACAACTACCCAAAAAATGCCAATTACCATTACAAATATGGTGGTGCTTTGGGTATGAAAGCGCTTAGTGTAAGTAAAATTAAAGCACTTGGTATTATAGGTGATGTTAAAAGTGCTTTCTTAAAAGCTGCTGAACTCGATCCTAAACATATAGATGCACGTTGGGCTTTGGTTGAACTATATGTGTCACTTCCAGGTATTGTTGGAGGTAGTATTTCAAAAGCATTAAAGTATGCTAATGAGCTTCAAAACCTCTCAAAGGTTGATGGGTATTTAGCCAAAGGTTATGTGTATGAATATGACGATGAGCCAGAACTCGCCGAAAAATATTATAAACTAGCTATTAAAGAAGGTGGTTCGGTAACTTGTTATGAAAAACTAACCAATTTTTACGAATCGCAAGACCAACCAGATAAAGCTATAGATAATCTTGAAGAAGCACAGCAAAAGCATCAGCGTAATGCGATGTACTACCAGATTGGTAAAGTTTGTGCAGATTATAATATTCAATTAGAAAAAGGGGAGAAATGCCTAAAAGCCTATTTATCTAACCATTCTTCAAAAGATGGAGTGCCAAAAGCTTGGGCTTATTATCGTTTGGCACAAATCTACAAGCACAAAAAAAATAAAACAGAAGCTTTAAAATGGATTGATAAAGCCATTACAGGTCTTCCTAAAATTGAAGTCTTTCAAGAGGAAAAAGTGCTGATTTCAAAGCTATAAGCTAAATATTATAAAAATTATTTATACTAGCTATTGATAATATTAATAGTCTAAATATTTGTTAAATATGCAAAAATGATAGTAATACTATTATATTTGCAATCAAATATTTTGAGTATGATAAATTTATTATCAAATTTAAAAATTGCTGTACCAGAAAAAATCTTTATTAAAGATCCGGAATCATCCGATCTTGGTAAGCGTATCGTAGAGCATAGTATTCTTCTTATTGATGACATAGGTTTTGACAGCTTTACTTTTAAAAAGTTAGGAGCAAAAATTGGTTCAAACGAAAGCTCTATCTATCGTTATTTTGAAAGCAAGCATAAATTGCTCTTATATCTTACATCGTGGTATTGGGCTTGGATAGAATACCAAATGGTATTTGAAACATATAGTATTCCTGATAAAACAGAAAAACTTTATAAAGCTATTGAAGTTGTTACCAGAACTATTAAAGAAGATGTGGCATTTACACATATTAATGAAGTAGTTCTGAGCAGAATTATCATCAATGAGTATTCAAAATCATATCTAACAAAAGAAGTGGATATCGAAAATAAGGAAGGTTATTTTGTGGTGTATAAGCGTTTAATTACAAGGTTAAAAGAAATGCTTCTAGACATCAATCCAGATTATAAGCATCCTTCAAGTTTGGCAAGCACCATTGTGGGTGGTGCACTACATCAACATTTTTTAAAAGAGCATTTTAAATCAATTACAGATTGTCATACATACGATTCTACAACCAATTTTTTTAAGGACTTAGCTATTAAAACCATCAGTTAATCTATATGATAGAACAAAAAACTACAATGTCTCCATGGGAAAGACTCATGGGACTTTTAAAATTAGAGAAGAGAGACATTTTACAAGTTGTATATTATGCCGTATTTTCAGGGCTTTTAGGTTTAACGTTGCCTCTTGGTGTACAGGCTATTGTAAATTTAATACAAGGAGCTCAAGTCAGTACGTCATGGGTTGTGTTGGTTATTTTAGTTACCATCGGTGTTGCATTTGTAGGAGTGCTTCAAATTATGCAGTTAAGAATGATTGAAACCATTCAGCAACGTATTTTTACAAGAGCATCTTTTGAATTTAGCTTTAGGTTTCCAAAGATAAAAATGAACGAGCTGCGTAATTATTACCCACCAGAATTGGCCAATCGTTTTTTTGATACACTGACTATTCAAAAGGGATTGGCTAAAATATTAATCGATATACCTTCGGCAGTACTTCAAATTATTTTTGCCTTAATTCTCTTATCATTTTACCATCCGTTCTTTATTGTCTTTGGTATTTTTCTACTCTTGCTTATCTACATTGTGTTTAAGTTTACGGCAAAAAAAGGTTTAGAAACAAGTATACAAGAATCTAAGCACAAGTATCGTGTAGCACACTGGATTGAGGAAATCGCTAGAGCTGTAGTGAGCTTTAAGCTATCTGGAAAGACTAATTTAGGTATGCAAAAGAATGATGACATTGTGAATAGTTACTTAGAAGCCAGAGAAAATCACTTTAAAATATTAGTGCTGCAGTTTATTCAAATGATAGGCTTTAAGGTCATCGTTACAGCAAGTTTATTGCTTATTGGTGGGTTGTTGGTTTTAAATCAAGAAATGAACATAGGTCAGTTTGTTGCTGCAGAAATCATTATTCTTTTAGTTATTGCATCAGTCGAAAAATTGATTTTAGGTTTAGAAGCATTTTATGATGTGTTAACATCACTAGAAAAAATGGGAGAAGTAGTAGACAAGGAACTAGAGTCTCAAGATGGTGATAAACCAGAATTTAAGGATGACTTTGTGTTAGAATTAGATAATGTAAGTTATAGTGTGCCAGGTAGAGAAGCACCTATACTTAAGAACATTTCATTAAATATAAAACCCAAAAGTAGAATTTTAATTGAAGGTGTAAGTGGTTCGGGTAAATCCACATTGTTAATGTTAATTGGTGGACTTGTTGAAGCTACAAAAGGGAAAATGTATTTAGATAAATTCATGCTAAGTAATGTAAATCTCAACCATTACAGGTCACATCTAGGTTTAGCACTTTCTGAAGAAACTACGTTTGAAGCTACCATTAAAGAGAACATTACTTTTGGAAATCCAGATATATCAGACGAACAGTTAATGTGGGCAATTGAGCAAGTTGGTTTGTATCAATTCATCAAGGAAAGTCCTAAAGGAGTGAATACCATTTTACATCCTGCCGGAAATCAAATTCCTTTTACGGTAACAAGAAAAATTGTGTTGGCTAGAGCTATAGTTGACAAGCCAAAAATTTTAATTCTAGAAGATCCTTTAGAGCAGTTTGAAAAATCTGAAGCTGATAGAATCATTAAGTTTTTGTTAGACAAGTCTAATCCTTGGGCATTAGTTGTGGTAAGTAAAAATAATGACTGGTCGCAAGGTTGTACAGAGGTTATTACTTTAAAAAATGGTAAAATCGCTTAAAGAAATTTAGTATGCTAAATATATCACACAATCAACTCAATAAAACCGTTGATATTAAGGGTTCAAAATCTGGTCAGCGTGTATTTCACGGTAGGTATTATAAATATTTCAATCGCTTTTTAGGTGCTTTTGCCATTATGGGTATTATTATTTTGTTTTTACCATGGACACAAACCATTACAGGTAGAGGTAATGTTACTACATTAACACCAGAGCAAAGACCGCAAACCATACAATCTCCAATTCCAGGGCGTATAGAAAAATGGTATGTTAGAGAAGGTGATTTTGTGTCTAAAGGAGATACAATTATTCAGATTTCAGAAATTAAAAGCGAGTATTTTGATCCTAACCTTGTAGAGCGTACAGAACAGCAACGTGACGCCAAAGCACTATCTGTAGGTTCGTATGCCGAAAAAGTGAAAGCATTAGACCGTCAAATAAATGCGTTAACAAATGAGCGTTCTCTAAAACTAGAGCAAGCTAGAAACAAATTAACACAGGCTCGTCTAAAAGTAAAAAGCGATAGTATAGATTTGGAGGCTGCCAATACCAATAAAAATATTGCACAACGCCAGTATGATCGTACAGTTACATTGCAGGAGGAGGGTTTTAAAGCAACCAAAGATGTTGAAGATAAACGATTGAAGCTTCAGGAAACGGAAGCCAAATTAATATCGCAAGAGAATAAATTGTTGGCAAGTAAAAATGAGGTGATTAACGCGCAAGTAGAGCTGTCAAGACTTGGTGCAGAGTATGCTGATAAAATTTCAAAAGCGCAGAGTGATAAGTTTACAGCACAATCTAGCCAGTTTGATACCGAAGCTCAAGTTTCAAAATTAGAAAATGAGTTTTCTAACTATCAGATTAGAAATGAACTAAGATTTATAAAAGCGCCTTATGATGGTTACATTAATAAAGCGTTAAGAGGAGGGATTGGGCAGACGTTTAAAGAGGGAGAAGCTTTAGTTGGCATTATGCCAGCACAGGCAGATTTAGCAGTTGAAACTTATGTTGCACCAATTGATTTACCTTTAATTCATTTGGGTGAAAAAGTAAGAGTTCAGTTTGATGGTTGGCCAGCAATTGTATTTAGCGGTTGGCCTAATGTATCCTATGGAACCTATGGAGCTAAGGTTGTGGCTGTAGAGAATTTTATCAGTGCAAACGGAAAGTTTAGAGTGCTTTTAGCACCAGACGAAGAAGATCACAAATGGCCAGAAGAGATTAGAGCAGGTTCAGGTGCTTACACAATGGCGTTGTTAGAAGACGTGCCAATTTGGTTTGAACTTTGGAGACAACTCAACGGATTTCCACCAAACTACTATCAGCCAGAAGCTAATAACACAAACTCGGAAAAGAAATGAGGCTACTTTTAGTATTTATTATTTCTAGTGTCTTTTATATTGGTTTTTCGCAGAGTGAATTGCCAACAGATAACGTCATGCGCTTTGATGAATATTTGGGTTACGTAAAAAAGTTTCACCCTGTTGTAAAGCAAGCGCAGCTGGTCATAGATGAGAGTCAAGCTAAATTGATGAAGTCTCGTGGTGCTTTTGATCCAAAGGTCGAAGTAGATTATAGTCGAAAGAAATTTCAAGGCACAGAATATTACGATAAGCTTAACGGGATGTTTAAAATACCAACCTGGTTTGGTGTTGAGTTGAAAGCTAAGTTTGAAGAAAATTCAGGGTATTACCTAAACCCAGAATCAACTGTGCCAGAAGATGGTTTGTTCAGCGCAGGTTTTTCTGTTCCGGTTGGCCAAGGGTTGTGGATAAACAATCGAATGGCAGCTTTAAAGCAGGCAAAATTATACAGGGAACAAGCTAAGGCAGACAGAGATATTTATGTCAACAATGTTTTATTTGAAGCGTCATTGGTCTATTTTAAATGGTTGCAAGCGTATAACGAATTGGTGTTGTTTCAGAATTTTTTAGCCAATGCAGAATTGCGTTATGAAGGTATTGTAAAAGGAGTAGAAGTAGGTGAAAATGCTGAAATCGATGCTACAGAAGCAAAAATTGCAGTAAATAACAGAAAGCTTAGTTTAGAGCAATCTAAAGTAAAGTTGATGAAAGCGGCTTTAGAACTCTCTAATTTTTTGTGGTTAGAAAATAATATTCCTGTGGAATTGCAACCAGACGTTATTCCAGATATTAATGCAGAAGCTAGTATTGATGCAACATTTGATATTAATACACTACAAACGGAAGAGCAAGAGCTAGCTACGCATCCAAAAATGCAATCTTTGGATTTTAAATTGCAAGGTTTGGAAGTGGATACTAAGCTAAAAGCAAATAAACTGTTGCCAAAAATAAGCTTAGAGTATAATTTTCTTACGGAAACACCAGACGAAACCAGTAGCTTAAATACTACCAACTACAAGAGCGGACTCAATCTTAGCTTACCTTTGTTTTTACGAAAGGAACGTGGCGATTTAAAATTAGCACGAATAAAACAGCGAGATGCAGAGTTTGAAATTGATGCCACGCGAGTAACACTTCAAAATAAAATTAGAGCGATTAAGCAAGAGTTGGCATCTTATGTTACCCAAACTGAAATCACTACAGAAATGGTTTCAGATTACCAACGAATGCTTTATGCAGAAGAGCGCAAATTTCAATTGGGAGAAAGTTCTTTGTTCTTGGTTAATTCTCGTGAATCTAAACTTATCGATGGGCAGTTAAAAGCTATTGAACTTCAGAATAAATTCTTTAATACCAAAGCGAAGCTGTTTAATAGTTTGGCAGTGAACCCAAATTTGTAAAACCCCTTTTTTATTTCCCTAAAAGGAAAAACTTTAATTGATGTCATTGCGAGAAACGAGGCACGAGTGACGTGGCAATCTTTATGTCGAATTCAAATTCAATAGATTGCCACACTACGTTCGCAATGACAGTAGAATATTATTTATTTCTTGTTTGTTATGAGCATAGGGAATTTTCTCATCCCTCATCTCTAATATCTCTTTTCTATAATTTATATTTGTTGTATGAACGTACATTTTATAGCTATAGGTGGTGCTGCAATGCACAATTTGGCGTTAGCGCTACATAACAAAGGATACAATATCACTGGAAGTGATGATACTATTTTTGACCCATCAAAATCACGATTAGAGGCTAAAGGCTTATTGCCTGAAACTTTTGGTTGGTTTCCAGAAAAAATCACAATAGATTTAGATGCTGTGGTGTTAGGTATGCACGCCAAAGCTGATAATCCTGAGTTACTAAAAGCACAGGAATTAGGTCTTAAAATCTATAGCTATCCAGAGTTTTTGTATGAGCAATCTAAAAACAAAACCAGAGTCGTGATTGGTGGTAGCCACGGAAAAACAACCATAACCTCTATGATTTTGCACGTTATGCATTACCACGATATAGATGTGGATTATATGGTTGGTGCACAACTCGAAGGTTTTGATGTGATGGTAAAACTTACCGAAGACAATGATTTTATAGTTTTAGAAGGTGATGAGTATTTAAGTTCGCCAATAGATAGACGACCAAAGTTTCATTTATACAAACCAAACATTGCTCTGCTGAGTGGTATTGCTTGGGATCATATCAATGTATTTCCGACGTTTGAAAACTATGTTGAGCAATTCAAAATCTTTGTAGATTCTATTGTTTTAGGCGGAAGTATTAATTACAACGAAGAAGATGAAGAATTGAAAAAAGTAGTTGAAGCTTCAGAAAACCAAATACGTAAAATTCCATATCACACACCAGAATATACGGTTGAAAATGGTGAAACCTTATTAGAAACTCCTGAAGGTCCAATGCCAATTGAAATTTTTGGTGCTCATAATTTAAATAACCTTGCTGGTGCAAAATGGATTTGCCAACATATGGGAATTGATGAGGATGATTTCTATGAGGCGATTTCTACATTCAAAGGGGCGAGCAAACGCTTAGAGAAAATCGCAGAAACTCCGAAAAGTGTGGCTTACAAGGATTTTGCACATTCACCAAGTAAGGTAGAAGCCACAACCAAAGCAGTTAAAGCTCAATATAGCGATAGAACGTTAGTGGCTTGTTTAGAGTTGCACACTTACAGTAGCCTTAATGCCGAATTTTTAAAAGAATACAAAGGTGCGTTAGACGCTGCTGATGTAGCTGTAGTTTTCTATTCGCCTCATGCTGTCGAAATTAAAAAATTGGAAGAGGTTACTCACGAGCAAATCGCAAACGCCTTTGAGCGCGATGATTTAATTATTTATACAAATCCAGAAGAATTTAAAGCCTTTTTATTCTCACAGAATTTTGATAACAAATCCTTGTTATTAATGAGCTCTGGTAATTATGGTGGTTTAGATTTTGATGAGGTGACGAAATTATTTTGATGATTTTGTCATCCTGAACTTGTTTCAGGATCCCATTGAGAAGTTTCTTTGCTAGTAGATTCCGTATCAAGTGTGGAATGACAAAAGATTTTTTAAGTGTCTGTTGCCTTACTATCTTTAATATTCACGGTTGGTATATTTACAATTTCAAACGTAGCAGAAGCGAGTTTAACTTTACCGTTGGTTTGCTCAATACGTTTACCAATTTCTTCATTAAGTATATGTTTTGTATATCTTCTTTTCTTGTAATCTACAATATATCTGAGGTTAAATTGTACCCAATTGTCTGTCATTGTAATGGCAAGTGAAGGATTTACCTGAGCATCTTCAATATAGTACTTATCTACCACACCTTTCCATTTGGATATAGATTCTGTAACATATTCAGATAGCTTTTCCTGAGCTACAGAAATAACTATTTCTTTCGCTAATTCTATATTAGAACCATATCTAATGGGTAAATTAAATTCGTCCCAAACAAAAGGGAAATCCTGAGAGTAATTGTAAACAGGGCCTTTAAACACAAAAGCATTGCTCAGTTTTACAATTCTGCCACTATAATTGTCACTGCTTACCCATTGACCAATTTCCATCATTGTGGTGTAAATACTATCAATGTCTATAACATCTCCTTTAATACCGTTTATTTCAATGCGGTCTCCGGGTTTGTAAACACGCACAAAAAAAATATAGAACGAACCTGTAATACTCAGTATTAATTCTTGTAGTGTTATGGTAATACCAGCTGTTAATAAACCAATGGCAAGACCAAAATCTTTAATGTTACCCGTAAAATAGGTGATGGTAATAAGTACAACTAAGAAATAGCCAATAATTTCAATGCTTTTTTGAGACTTGTAGCGCAAAGCGTTATCAGGAAGGCGTTTTTTTAGAAGTCGTCTTACCCATGAAATTAATAGAAAAATAAGTATAACCCAAACCAGATATTTAGCAATATTCACCAGAATAGGATATGCCTCTAACCAATGTTTTATGTCTTCCACAACACTCTAAATTAAGACTTGTAATGATGTTGAAATTATCAACTAAGTCAAATATAAATGAAAGTTGGCGTGGTGGTAATGATTTTAATCAGTTGAAGGTTGGTTTTTAAGGGTTTGGGTAACTCTCTTTATATACAAGTTTACCCAATCTTAGATTTAATTAAAAATACCAAAACCAAAATATTGAGAGGCAATAACCACCAAACCCATTTGGTATTGTTGTTTCCAAATATGGTGTTAGAGATAAAACCATCCATTTTATTGTAAAGTTTTGAGCTGGCTTCCATTTTATTTCCGCTAGAGATATCTTCTTTTAAGTCTATGAGCATGCCTGCAAAAGGAATTTTGCTTAGAATTAAGATGATGCCTTTTCTTAAAAACTTTGGTGTTTTTTTGTATCTGGAATTTACCATCTTACCAAAGTCTAAAGTTTTCTGTAGCTGATTGTCAGACACCTTGCCTTTACCTTTAAATACGTGTTCTGTTTTGTCAATGATGAGTTCGCTTATTTTGTGAAAGAGCGATGATAGATTTTCATAAATAACTCTCATGGTATCAATAATAACGTACTGATACGCTCTGTAAGACGCATAAATGGTTACAGCAAGGCCAAGAATAAAAACCAGAATCACAAACATAAGTTTGCTGAACTCAAAGTCCGTAGAGAAAAGCCGCTTTATAGCATAAAAAAACAAAATGGTATTAGATATGGCAAAAAGAAATAATACGGTAAAAAAGCGCTTTACACTATTTACACCAAGTTTTCCACCTTCTTTTATCAATCGCCAAGGATGATTGAGTAGTTGCAGAAGTCTGTTGTTGTTTTCTTCGTTTTCAGGAAGATTGTTGTATTCTATTTCAAACTCTTTTTCTTCACCACCATTTATTTGATAGCTACCTTGCATTGAAAATTTCTTTTTCATCTGTATGGATGTCAATTTTTTGTAAAAGGTCGTTTAATTTTTTGAAAAAGACAAAATCTTGTTGAAAGTTGGTTTGGTGATATGGGTTTTTCGTAAGGCGAGAGGACTATTTTAGAGGTGACGCTATCGGTTTGTGTATGGTTTCGTTGCGTGAAAATCCGCGAGGATTTTCCGACGTAAACCGAAGATAGCAAATTTGCGAGGACTTTCCGAGTGGAAAGTAAGAAGCAATGAACTATAGCCGTTGTTAGCACCAGTTTTATAGTTTTCCAGTCAGCTTAAAATACATATTTCCAATTATTGACAAGAGGACAAATATTATCCACCACATTCCATTTTTAGTTTTCTTGTCAATGTTTTTATTCCTCCGAACTTCATAAAATGAATACCCTAAAAATAAAACCAATATTGTTCCAGTTATACCTACGATTATTTTGTCTTTCGAGATATAAACGGTAGCCATTAAACCAAGCATTAAAAGAATTAATACGCCTTTATATTTTTCGGTCAGAGGTTTCTTGTCAGAATCGGTTATAGGTTTAATTTGAGATAATATTTGTTCAAGTTTTTCTGAATTATTTATTTGAGAAGGAACTCCAATGATCTCAGTATTTGAATTTCCGACAATTGTTAATATACCTTTAGGATTTCTAATGATAGATTTTATTTCATTCCGAGGAATAGAAATAGTTTGAGTGTTGTTTTGTTCGCGTATTATTTCATTTTCATTTATAATCAACTTATAACTTTCAAATAATCCTTTTTGTCTATTAATTCCTTTAAATAATCCAAAAGCTAATGCTCCTATAATTATTGGAATTACAAACGGCAATACATTCACATCACTTGACTGTCCGTTTGTATTAAAATGGCTGATAGTTAATCCTGTTCCTGCTGCTAAAATTGCAATTGGAATAGTTTTAATAATCATTGCTTTTTTTATTTCAGCAAATCCATTTTCCTTTATTTGAAATTCAGTATTCATTTTTTTTCAAATTGGTGCTAATTTTAATGATATGAGTCCGTTTCAATGACTTATGTCAGAGTATAGCGAAGTTCGGCTAAATTTTTAGAAAGTCAAAGTCTTGTTGAAAGTTGGTTTAATGCATCAGATTTTGATGCGTTGAAGGATCTGTTTTACAAGTACACACCAAGCTGAAAATTTAAGAAGTACGGGAGAACAAACAATTATTTTTAATTATTGTTGTGTATTTTTTTCATATAAAACACTTCATGTATTTCATCTTTACTAACATTTGCATTTCATTATTTAGATTTATTTTATCTTGCAAATTAACTCAGAAGTACAATCATTGACCTAAAACTATACATGCATCAAAAAATACTTTTTATCACTTTTTTAATAGCATTTGCAAGAATACATTCTCAAAACTTTTTACCTTCAAATGAAATGGTTTTTGAAACACTAACGGTTTCAAATTCTGATGTTGGAGACTATGACAATGATGGTGATTTAGATATCATTATAATGGGTTTAAATGCAGGAACGCATAGTACATTATTATATAATAATGATGGGTTAGGTAATTTTACATTAAGTCCAGTAACATTTAATGATAACTATAGAAATGGACAAGTAGAGTTTATAGATTATGATAATGATAACGACTTAGATATTTTTATTTCAGGATTAGTAGAATCTGGCGCAAGTAAATCAAGACTTTATCAAAACAATTCAAATGTTTTTACTGAAATTCCATTCGCATTTGCCGATAATATTATAAACAATCAGTTTGCATGGGGAGATTTAGATAATGATGGTGATTTGGACTTATTATTAATGGGGAATTTTGAGATTCATGATGACTATGCTTATTTGTTTAGAAATGACGGTAATTCTAATTTTACAGAAATTAGTCAATCATTTTTTCCCTTAAGTCAAGGGAATATTGTTTTTGCTGATATGGATAACGACGGTGATAATGATATTGTAGCAGGAGGTTTAAATAATGGTAGTAGTCATCTAGAAATTTATGAAAACAATGGATATTTCAGTTTTACTTTTCAAACAAGTCTTGAGGGTTATTTTAATGGAGATATAGAGTTGAGGGATTTTGATGGTAATGGTCTTATAGATATCATTAAAAATGGTACTACAGAAACAGGAGATTCCACTAAGATGTATTTAAATAATGGTAGTTTTATTTTTAATGAGAACACTTCAATCGGTTTAACTTCGGTAGGTGACTCTGCAAATATTGTGTCTGCAGATTATAATGGAAATGGAGAATTAGATTTATTGATCTCCGGAAGATTACAGCCATATACTCAATTATTGTTTTCAGCCTCGATTTTTGAGAATAGTGGTAATCTAATATTGGTAGAAAATACATCAACAGGAATCTTAAACAATGCTTTCAATGCAATTGAAATAGGAGATTTTGACAATGATCATGATACAGACATATTTGTTTTAAAAAATAATGTTTCTAATACCTATACAAATCAATCAAGTATCCAAAATACAATTCCTAATCCACCTTTAAGTCTATCTTCTAGTGTTACAGGCTCTAATGTGGTTTTGAGTTGGAATGATTCTACAGATAATGAGACACCTACCAATCAGTTAACTTACAATATCTATGTAGGAACAGCTTCTGGAACGACAGATGTTGTTAGTCCTATGTCTAATTTAAATACAGGCTACAGGAAAGTTGTTGGTATTGGAAATTCTCAGTACAAGAACCAGATGATTTTAGAGAATCTACCTGATGGAAATTACTATTGGGCAGTGCAATCTATAGATAACCAATATGAAGGTTCTTTGTTTTCTGTTGAACAAACATTTTCAATTAATGACCGCCTTAGCTTA
The DNA here is from genome assembly GCF_022810765.1 of Winogradskyella sp. MH6. Classification (NCBI taxonomy): domain Bacteria; kingdom Pseudomonadati; phylum Bacteroidota; class Flavobacteriia; order Flavobacteriales; family Flavobacteriaceae; genus Winogradskyella; species Winogradskyella sp. MH6. Next base: position 2,005,351 of record NZ_CP094494.1, read on the forward strand.
GATGAATTTGAGGATAAAGTATCGGTTAAATATTATCCTAATCCTGTTAATGACCGATTAATGATTTCATCGAACCAAAATATTGAAAAGGTTGCGATAAGCTCTTTTACAGGTCAAACATTGAATACACTTTCTGTTGATAATTTAACCAGCTTTTATGTTGATTTCGCTGATTTTGATTCAGGAATTTATTTCGTCTCTTTATTTTCTAGTAAAGGAAAAGATGTTGTAAAAGTTGTTAAAAAATAATACTTAGCTGTCGAAGGCTAACATTGTATGGTTTCCTTTATTTTGATACGTTTTAGAGATCTCACTATAGGTCTCGTATAACCGTCAGTTACGGGTTTAAAGTTAATGTTTTTCGGTTTAGCACTGACGTTGGCAATTCCGAGTGGATTCGACTACGTCCGAATCCACAGTAATTGCGGTTATTCATTGTTACCTGCTGGTTTCAATTCAGTTTTTTCAATTCATTCTCAATTTTAATATTCAACATATTGAGTTGACTATCGTATTTGTCCGTATCCTCGGAAACTGCTTTTTTGATTAGTAAAAATGCTTCAAGTCTTAATTCCGAATATTTTAATAGAGTTTTATTTTGGTCAGATAGATCAGATGGCAAGCCATCAATATTATCTAATTCATTTATTATCTTGATATTCCTTTCCCATTTAGGGATGACTTTATTATCTAATTCAGATAACAATGTTGAATTACTTTTGAACCCAATATTGTCATAAAAAGTTAAGGATTCATTTTCGTTTTTTGAGAATTCGGCAATTTTAGTGTCATAAATTTCATAAGCAGGATTGCTTGATTCAATGTATGCGTAGCCAAATATTCCAATTCCGATTATTAGTAACGATATCAGTCCAATTCCAGCTGCTCTCCAACCTGAAAAAAAGGTATTATTATTTTCTTTATGCGCTTTTAAAATATCTCCTTGTTTCCATTCAACAATTCCCCAAATAACTCCAGTATAAATCAGAGGAATTAATTGTCTCGGAATTTTATCAATTATTTGTTCTGGAAGCATAAATATTCCACCAAAAAGGATTATTGTAGTAACTATTCCAATTATTAATGATTTTCTTCCATCATCTGGATTATTTAATGCTTTGAAATTTTCACTAATCAAATATCCAGCTGCTAAAGGTCCACCTAAAAAAGTTGCTCCGCTTATTGCTTTTGATGAATAAAGTTTAATGTTTTCTGTTGTATTCTCTATTTGATTTTCAGTTTCTGTCATTTTTTTTCAGCTTGCAGGTAACTTTAACGATATGAGTCCGTTTCAATGAATTATATCAGACGATAGCTAAGTTCGGCTAAATTTTTGAGAAAGTCAATCTACAAACTTTCAACAAAATCCAAAAACACGGCCTTATGCTTTTCTAAATCTAAATCTGGTGAAACCGCAACTCTGGCAATGTAATCTTTGTCTCCTTCCTTGGTTGTACCTTGTGTTGACGTTGCAGGAATGGTCCAATAACATCCTTTTAATTGTCCATAACTTACACAGTATTTGCTTTCGGTAGGAATTTCAGTAATCATCAAATTAATTAATCTGAGATTTAAAGCACGTTTGTATGCTTCGCGCTCTTCATCTGTATTACCTTTTGTTGGCAAGTCTAACGAAAAAACAGATGGTGTAAAGCCTTCAGCTGCTAAAGCTTCTGAAACAAAGTTAATTTTAGCATCTGGTAATACCTCGTGAATGTAATTAACAAAAGCTCTTGTGTTTTTATAAGCGTCTGCAATACGCGTTAACATCGATGGCATTTGAGTAGCCAAAATTTGATATTGCAAAGCTGTGGCTTCGTTATCGCAAAGCTCTAAATGTCTAGCTATCGGTTGAATTAAATATTCTGCTTTTGCATTGGCTACAGCATAACCAGCAGTGCATTTTCCACCACTAGGAAACTTTGAGCCACTAACATAAGCAATGGTTTTTACATTAGAGAGTATACCGTCATCACCTAAAAATTGTACGTTAGGACAAAATGTTTGGTCTAAAATAAACACAGGTGCAATGGCAGTTGTACCATTTGGAGTTTGGCGCACTTTACTTAAAGCCGCATTAAGTTGTTCTAAATCTGGAACTTCGACACGAGGATTCGTTGGTATTTCTGCAATGATGTATGGTATAGCATCTTCTTTAGCAAGCTGTGTTAATACTTTTTCTACGCTATTTACCATGTCGTTGTCACCATCAACAGGCAAATCAACAATTTCCACATTGTCAAGACAAGCAGCGACGCGTCTGGCTTGGTCGTTTGTACCTCCATAACAGTTTGGCGGTACTACAAATTTTATGGCTTTTCCTGGATGCTCTTTTTGAGCGTTGTCAATCAATCCCATCATAATGGCATACTGCATAGACAATCCGCTAGAAGCTACTAAGGCTTCACCAGAAGTCGCGTTAATTTCATTAATGATAGATTTTACTTTGGCTTTGTGAGTAGCTGTATCTAACTGCTGAGGTGAAAAAGAGGTTTCATTTGTATAAGCTTTTAAAGCAACTAAACAATTAGCAGGTGTCATAGCAATAGTTTCGCGACGTCTTACATGCTGAATGTCTGAAATAAAACTCGTTTTTGCTTTACCAGAAATTAATAATACGCTACCTAAATTTTCATAAAGGTTAACATAAAAATCAATAGCATCGTTTTGAAGATTTGTAGAAACAGTTTGATACTTAGAAATTAAAATAGTAGAACCATCAAAGGCTTCAACTTTATCAAGATTATCTACCTGTTGTAATTCAAAATTATAGTTGTAAACCGATTTTAAAAGGTCAGTATTAAAACGCTCTGGTAAATCTTCAGTATATAAAATTCGCGTCGCTCTTTGCTCTAAAAGATTGGTGCGTAATACGGCTAAAACAGGAATACTTTCTGAAGAAAAGCTAATCACATTTTCTGAGTTGAGACCATTAAGTTTTGCAATGGTCCATTCTAAAACCGAAGACAGAGGATGTCCAAGTCTTATATAATCGTAAGCTGTTGGTAACTGGCTTAAGGATTGGGTAGTTGAATCTTCAGACTTATAAAGAGTTTCAAATTGCTCTATAAATTGAGTTTTTGCTAATTTTTCGTTGTAAATGTCTAAACGATGTGTGGTTAAATTCAACCAATCGCTAGGCATATTTTCTATAGTGTTTTTTATGTAATTCAGCATTTGAAAATCTTTCATTTATTCCTTTTTCTTTTGGCTTGCAAAGATAAATTACTTGAGAGTTCTTTAAAACCTTAGAAAGGTTAATTTACATTAAAACTTTATCTAAAAATTGCCTAATGCTTTCTTGGTTGATTCTAATTAATTCCTCGCGAGCTGCTACCATATCGCTTGTTTTTTTGTCTTGAGAGAGTTTAAATTTTCCTTCCCAATGCGCAATGTCTATTTCAAACATTTTGATGTAATTGAGATTAGCATCCAGGCGAGGATTATTTGGTTCTAAAGTATATTTTGGGTTGGGACTTTCTAGAAATTCAGTCATTGCGATTAATGACTGTTTTAAGACGTCTTTGTCTTCAATCGCAGAGACTTTCCCTTTGAGGTGTACTCTGATATAATTGTATGTTGGTAATTGAGTAGTGGAGTATATGCTCGGTGAAATATAGCATTGCGGTCCGTAAAAGAGTACTGTGATATCGTTGTTGTTTTTCAACAAATCAGTTTGCGGATTGTAAATATCAATATGCCCAATAAGTTTTCCTTCTTCATAAATAAGGGGCAAATGAGTTATTAAAGGCTTATTATCTTTAACCGAAATTATCGTAGCTAAAGGATAGGTTTTAATCACTTCGATAATGTGATTTCTATCTGAGTCTTGATGATGTTTTGGAGGGTAGTTCATGTTTTGCTATGCTAAAATTGCTTCAGTATCTCATTTTTAAATTTTTTAGATCCTGAAACGAGTTCAGGCTGACATGTGATTATACTCCAAACTGTCTAAGGTGATGATCTAAATGCTTGTAAGCACTTTTTCCCCATTGTTCGGCTGTAAAGTTTCCGAAATAAGGATGTTCCTTAGAAGGCTCAAAATAATCTTTGGATTGACTCATTTTATCAATTTTGGATTTCAATTTTTCTTTTTGATCATTAAAATTGAGACTATCAGTGATAATATATTCTTTTGCAGTTGGCAGTCCTTGTTTCCATGGTTTATCATTGTAAAGGCTTGGTGCTACAAGTTTAAAAAGGCTTTTCTTTAGCCAATTTGGTTTTTTTATTTCAGATTCACCCAATGCTAATTCTATTGGTTTTGTGCAATGCTCAAGCATTTGTTCAACATTCATTTTTCCCCAATTAGCAGTAGTATTTTCATTTAGATTTTCTAACCTATTTTTAATTTCGTTATAGGCATTTTCTTCAAATATAGATTTCATGTGTATATATTTATTGTGTTGATGGTTACATGGAACATCTTTAATTATTATTCCTTAGAGTAATTAAAAATTAATCTAAGATGTTTCATTTTGATTGATTTTAATTGAAAAATTTAGATGCTTCAAGTTACAATTTTTTATCTTTAGAGCATGTCGGAAAATTCAAATTCATTCTCCATCAAAAACTGGTCTCAAGACGATCAACCCAGAGAAAAATTACGAGATAAAGGAAAGTCTGTACTTTCGGATGCAGAACTGGTTGCCATCTTAATTGGTTCTGGGAGTAGAGAGGAAAGTGCTGTTGATTTGTGTAAACGCATCCTGGCAAGTGTAGACCATAACCTTAATGCTTTGGGAAAGTTGTCTATTAAACAATTAATGGAATTTAAAGGCATTGGAGAGGCCAAAGCGATTACGATTGCAGCAGCAATGGAATTGGGTAGAAGACGACGATTAGAAGATGTTGTGCAATTAGATAAGATTACTTCTAGTCGATCTGTGTTTGATGTTATGCAACCTGTTTTAGGAGAACTACCTCATGAAGAGTTTTGGATACTCTATCTTAATAATTCAAATAAAGTCATTCAAAAAAATCAATTGAGCAAAGGTGGTATAACTGGGACTTTAGTCGATGTGCGTTTGGTACTAAAATCGGCTTTAGAAGTAGGTGCAACGTCATTAATTTTGTGTCATAATCATCCTTCAGGTACTTTAAAACCAAGTCAAGCAGATAAAGATATTACTCAAAAGTTAAAAACAGCTGCGCAAAGTTTAGATATAAAAGTTTTAGACCATTTAATTATTACCGAGAAAACGTATTTTAGTTTTGCAGATGATGGTATTCTGTAATTAACTAATACCAACTGCTACTGAATACCGCAAACTTAAAATATGCTATTAGTTTACACACATAAGATTACACCAAGATTTACCTATACCTTTAGGCATATATGTAAGCGCATTTTAGGTATAGATGTGAAATTTACTTCCAAGATAGAAGATTTTATAGCGCACGATAGTCTTAAAATGTCTTATACCAAACAGCCTTTGAGCAATGAGCTGTTTGTGAGAAGTCATAATTTGTTGTTTGAGCATGGTATATCAGATTTAGATATTAATGTACAGTCTTGGGACAATACCAAAGGCTTTTTCCTAACAGGAGAACGAAGCGATTTACCATTCGATATTTTTGCGGCATCTTTTTATTTGTTAAGTAGATACGAAGAATATTTGCCTCATGTAAAAGACGATTTTGGACGGTTTATGGCTAAAGAAAGTTTGGCTTATAAGCATCGGTTTTTAAGTCAGCCAGTTGTTGATGTATGGGCATACAAGCTTAGAGATGTATTGCAAGATCGTTTCCCAGAATATGATTTTCCTAAGCGAACATATAAAATACAGCCAGTAATAGATGTGCCCATGGCCTATTACTATCGTAAAAAAGGATTGCTACGTACTATAGGTGGTACAATTACCGATATTGGTAGGCTTAAGTTTAAGCAGTTGTATCAACGTTACTCTGTGCTTATGGGTTTTAAGCGTGATCCTTATGATACCTTTAAATGGATTATTACCAAGCAAAAACAATGCAAATTTAAGTTTATGGTTTTGTTTTTAATAGGTGATTATTCGACCTACGATAAAAACATTAGCATTAATAAAAAGGAATTTGTTTCACTAATAAAGTCTGTTGCAGATTATTGTAATGTAGGTATAAAAGCGTCTTATTTTGCTTTACAGGATATTTCTATTTTAAAGAAAGAAAAGCTAAACATGGAAGCTATAATTAATAGAGATTTAAAAGCAGTAAGAAATTCGTTTTCTAAACTCAATCTTCCACAATCTTACAGAAATATAATTGAGTTAGAAATTCATCAAGATTATACAATGGGTTACGTAGATACCCTTGGTTTTAGAGCAGGGACATGTACACCATTTCAGTATTATGATCTCGATTTTGAGGTGCAAACACCCTTGCAAATCAATCCTTACCATTGCTTAGATTTCGGATTATTAAAGTATCAATCAGAGTTAGATAAAAAAGAGCATTTGCAAAAACTCATCAAAGAAGTTAAAGAAGTTAATGGTACATTTACACCAGTATTTCATAATTATACATTTAGTAATTTAGAGCGCTGGGAAGGTTTTAGATCACTTTTTACTTTAATATTAGACTCTGCTGATGAAGGATAAAATAAGGCATGTTTTTTTCGATTTAGATCATACCCTTTGGGATTTTGATAAAAACTCTGGGTTAACATTCGAAAAGATTTTTAAACTCAATGGATTAGAAGTTGAACTTTCAACATTTCTCGAAGTTTATGAGCCTATAAATTTGAATTATTGGAAACTCTACAGAGAAGAAAAAGTTACTAAATCAGCATTGAGATATGGTAGATTGAAAGATGCTTTTAATGCTATAAATGTCGACGTCGAAGATGATATGATAAACCATTTATCGGTTGCTTATATAGATTATCTTACCACATTTAATCATTTGTTTGAAGGAGCTCTAGATATTTTGAATTATTTGAGAGATAAATATGAGCTTCATATTATTACCAATGGTTTTGATGAAGCCCAAGAGCGTAAGATGCATAATTCTAATATTAGAAATTATTTTAAAACCATAACCAATTCTGAAATGGTTGGCGTAAAGAAACCGAATCCTAGAATTTTTAATTTTGCTTTAGATAGTGCAAATGCAAATCCAGATGAGAGTGTAATGATAGGCGATAGTCTTGAGGCAGATATTGAAGGTGCTCACAATATTGGTATGGAGACCATTTATTTTGACTATAGAAACTTGAACAATTCTAACGGATACAAAAGAGTCACAACTTTAAAATCTATAGAAAATTATCTTTAAAAAAGAATATTATGAAAAAGAAACTAGCAGTATTAATCCTTTTTTTAAGTATTGGATTTACAGCCATAGCACAGAAGGACTTTAACAACTATAAATATGTGATTGTGCCTTTAAAATATGATTTTTTAAATGAAAAAGATCAGTATAGACTAAATACTTTAACCAGACATTTGTTTAAACAAAAAGGATTTGTAACATTTTTTGATGAAGAGCAATTTCCAGAAGAATTAAACAAGGATAGATGTAAAGCATTATTTGCAAATGTTGAAAAGGGAAAAAGTGGACTTTTTGCGACCAAAGTAGACATAACGCTTAAGGATTGTTTCGGAAAAGAAGTATTTAGAACAGAAACAGGATCTAGTCGTAAAAAAGATTTTAAAGAAGCCTATGTTGAAGCTGTGAGAGAAGCATTCTCTTCAATAGAGGTTATGGATTATGAGTATCAACCTTTGGAAGAAAAAAATGAAAAAGATGATGATGTCATTGAGAGTGCTGTGGATATTGTTGAAGTAGAAGCTAAAGAGCCTGAAGTAAAGCCGTCAACCGAAAGTGTTGATATAGAATCTAAAGATACAACACTGTACGCACAAGAAAAACCTTATGGTTACCAAGTTGTAGATGCTACACCAAAAGTAGTCATGCAATTATTAAATACCTCGGCTCAGAATGTCTTTTTAGTTAAAGATAAAAATGCAATAGTTTACAAAGAAGATGGCTTTTGGTACTACTCAGAAAATAACGGAGAACTAAAGGAACCAAAAACTTTAGATATTAAGTTCTAAAATCAATAACCATATTTTTCTTTCCAACGCGCTTTTAAAAATTGACGTTGGGCATTTTCGCGAGTATTATTTCCTGGATTGTAGAGTTGGGTGTTCTTAATTTCATCAGGTAAAAATTCATGCTCAGCAAAATTGTTCTCGTAGTTGTGAGCATATTTATATTCATCGCCATAACCAAGTTCTTTCATTAGTTTTGTTGGTGCATTTCTAATAGATAATGGTACTGATAAATCACCTGTTTCTTTAACGAGGTGCAGTGCTTTATTAATGGCGTCATATGCAGCATTGCTCTTAGGAGAACTTGCTAGATAGGTAGCACACTGACTTAGGATAATTCGAGATTCTGGATTGCCAATAACAGAAACTGCCTGAAACGTGTTGTTAGCAATAACCAAAGCCGTTGGGTTTGCATTGCCAATATCTTCACTAGCTAAAATTAATAAGCGCCTTGCTATAAATTTTACATCTTCACCACCTTCAATCATTCGTGCTAAATAGTAAACAGCAGCATTTGGGTCACTACCACGAATAGATTTTATAAAGGCTGAAATGATATCGTAATGTTGTTCTCCAGTTTTGTCATAGCGAGCAGCTTTACTTTGCACTTGTTTTGTAACAAGATCATTGGTAATAATAATTGGTTCGCTTTCAAAAGACGTAACCAATAATTCAAAAATATTAAGCAGCTTTCTGGCATCTCCACCTGAAAATCTTAATAGAGCCTCTGTTTCTTTTAGTTCAATTTTTAATTTAGATAAAACTTCATCTTCAGACATGGCACGTTTCAGCAATGCCTCTAAATCGTCTTTGCTAAAAGCGTTTAATGTGTATACCTGACAGCGCGATAGTAATGCTGATATCACTTCAAAACTTGGGTTTTCAGTAGTCGCACCAATTAAGGTTACCCAACCTTTTTCCACAGCTTCTAAAAGCGAATCTTGTTGCGATTTGCTAAATCTGTGAATCTCATCAATAAATAAAATAGGATTTTTTGCAGTAAAAAGTCCACCGCTTTTTTTAGCTCTGTCAATAACATCTCTAATATCCTTAACTCCAGAATTTATAGCACTCAGCTTAAAAAAAGGTCGCTCAGATTCATTAGCAATAATATTAGCCAAAGTAGTTTTTCCAATTCCTGGTGGTCCCCAAAGTATCAGCGAAGGTATAACACCACTCTTTATTTGGTTGTAGAGCATACCGTTTTTACCCACCAAATGTTGTTGGCTTAGATAGTCATTTAGGGTCTTCGGTCTTAAGCGTTCTGCTAATGGAATATTCATAAATCAAAATTACAAAATGAGAACTGAAAGAAAGGGATTGTGACAATTTTTCATACAATTATATTTTGGTTATAAATTTGAAGATAGTTTAGAAAATAATTCAATGTCCAAACAACAATTTAAATTTTCAAATAGTGTCATCATTTTTCCAGTTTTGATGTTGCTCTCAGTGTGGTTGGTGTTTTGGTATCAGACAACTATAAACTATGGTATTAAGTCATATGGTATAAGACCACATAAGATAGAAGGCTTATTAGGTATAGTTACGAGTCCTTTTTTACATGGAGATTTAAATCACTTATATAACAACTCATTTCCGTTGCTAATTCTATCGCTCGCTTTATTTTATTTCTATAACAAAATCGCATGGAAGGTGATAGGTTTTGGGGTTTTACTTTCAGGATTTTTAACTTGGCTTATTGGGAGTTCAGGAAATCATATAGGAGCAAGTGGGTTAATCTATGTGCTATTCAGTTTTATATTTTTTAAAGGCATTTTTGCCAAACACTATAGATTAATAGCATTATCTCTAGTGGTAATTTTTTTATATGGAAGTATGATTTGGTACGTGTTTCCTATAAAACAAGGTATGTCTTGGGAAGGACATTTAGGAGGTCTAATTACAGGTTTATTATTTGCGTCAGTGTTTAAAAATAATGTTGCAAAACCAGAACGCTACATTTGGCAACAGCCAGACTATAATGAAGATGACGATCCTTTTATGAAACACTTTGATGAAAACGGAAACTTTATTGAATCCTTACCAGAAGAAGAGACTGAAATAGAGTCAGGAAATGATTCTGAAACGAAAGTCAATTATATCTTTAAAAAATCAAAAGATGAAAGTCTTTAAGAGCGTTGTCTTACGGATTCATATAAAAAAGCACCACAAGCTACAGAGACATTTAGGGATTCAATTTCTCCCAAAATAGGAAGCTTTGCTTGCTCATCAACCACCTTTAATACTGAAGGATTTATACCTTTTCCTTCAGATCCCATGATTATTGCGCAAGGTTCTTTAAATGAAACATCGTAAATAAAATCATTAGCTTTTTCTGTGGCAGCAATGACCTTTATTCCTGAAGACTGCATGTGGAAAACGGCGTCTTTAATATGATCTACTTTGCAAATCGGAATTTTAAAAATGGCACCAGCACTGGTTTTAATGGTGTCTCCATTTATTGGAGCACCACCTTTTTTCTGAATTATAATTCCTGAAACACCAGTACATTCAGCTGTTCTTACTATAGCACCAAAATTTCTAACATCACTAAGTTGATCTAGAAGCAGAAATAATGGTGTTTTTCCAGATTCTATAATGTTAAGAACTAAATCATCTATATCATGAAACTCAATAGGAGAGATATTGGCAACAGCACCTTGATGATTTCCTCCTTTGCTAAGTCGGTTTAGTTTTTCAACAGGTACGTAAGATGAGTTAATACCTTCAGTACGAAGCAGAGCTTCTAATTCTTGAAAGAGTTCTCCCTTTAAACCTTTTTGAACAAATACTTTGTCAATAGTTTCGTTAGACTTTATAGCTTCAATAATAGCTCTAATTCCGAATATGGTTGTTTCATTTTTCATCGGTGTAAAGGTATAAAAAAACCATCCTAACTTAGGATGGTTAAATATTTTTTAGAACAACTTAATTTTTGATGATTTTTTCGGTTATACTTTTATTACCAGAATATATTTTCAGGATATAAACGCCACTTGGTTGTTCAGAAAAATCTACTTTTGAATCAGTGGTGATTGATACTAATCTTCCAAGTATATTAAAAACCTCAATCTTGTCAAATGAATTTGTAGATTCAATTTGAACATAATCATTTGTAGGGTTAGGGTAGATAGTAACAGATGTAACTTCAAACTCAGAAGTACTTAGGTTGTTACATACTGTTAAATCTGGGTTTAATTCTATAGGATCACTAGGAGTTAAATCTCTACCTGTAAATGCGGCATAATCTGTAGAATATTTTTCAGCTCTAAAAGTTAGGTTTGCATTAGGTGGAGGATTTCCTTGAGAAGAAATAATGCCTGTGTTACTATTCACTGGATTAATATATTCCCATACCTTTTCTTCATTACTATTAATTTCAAAAAAATGACCTTGGTTGCCTTCGCAAATTAGGATGTTTCCATTGGGTAATTGTTGAGCACTACTTACAATAGGACTAAAAAAATCTGAACTTCCGGAAGAATGTTCTTCATAGGTGTAGTCTGGACTAACAGGAAGGTAAGCGGTATTAGCTGTATAGTCATAAACTCCAAGGCTAGACTCAGGTAGAGAAATAATGTCTATTTGAGAGTAAGAAGGTGTTCTGTCTATACCATTATTATATAGCATTATTTTTCCACCATTAGGAAGACCAGATGGGATAAAATGTGGTGTATGCTGTCCAAATAAGGTGCGATTTGCGGAAGTGCCTTGTCTGTAAGACTCAGGATTTCCCCAACGATAAAGAAAATCACCACCTTTACCGTAAGTGCCTCCTGTGCCAGAAGCAGCTTCGCTAGTTGTGGTAGAATGATCTATAATCCATATTTCACTCATATGCCTAGAACCTAAAACTATTTGGTCTCTTTCTTCATTATATTGGATGGAGTTGATATGGAGCCAATTAGATGCTCCTGATCCACCGTTTAAGAAATTTACATCAAGTTTGTTTGGGTTAAGCGCTACAGCTCCAAAGTTATCTTTAGTTGCGTCAAAGTCTTGTATAAGGTGATCTTTTATATTCCATTCCCAGACAATATTGGCACTGTTAAAACCAACAGGAGTAACTTCAATAAGTTGCTCGTTATATAGTTCAGATTCGGTTAGTAGTGCTGGATTTCTTCCAGCTTGAATAGCTTCACTGTTGCTCATTATTGTGGCTGCCAAAATGAGTACGTTTCCGTTTGGCATGGGATAAATGTCGTGATGTTGTCGCTTTGTTGGTGTGTCATAGAAATATTGCCAAATCAGATTTCCCTCCCAGCCAAAAATTTCTATAACACCTCCTTGTCCACCAAAAGTAATGTCGGTACTATTAGTTCTTCCTGCTCTTAGTAAATTTCCATTTTCTAATAAATAAACGGAGTTTCCTGGAGGAAAAGTACTTGTCCATTGGTTTATTACTTCTCCACAATTATTAATTAAATAAGTGTCATTGAACACGGTAAATAATGTGTAGCCGTCATAGACATCTTCAGTAATAAGAGTAGTGCCAACAGTATTTTGGGCACTTAAAAAATTTGAAATAATAAAAAGTGTAAGAAGTAGTTTTCTGAACATAGTTTTTCTTTTTTCTAGCGTTTCCAAAAGTATCAGATTATTTTGACTAATCAAAAAGTAGCTGTTAAACTCACATGTACTTTAGAGTCTGATAGTCTAAATTGCCGGTTTTCAGATTTTCCACTAGAATAGTTTAATCTAAATAATCCTGCATTGGTAAGAAGGCCTAAGCCAAAACCAAAACCAAATAACTTTTCTTTGGTATCAGTAATCTGATTTTCGAAATATGCGGCATCTAAAACGGAATGAATATAAATACCATTACTCAATCTATAACGATATTCAGTGTTTACGACTCCATAAAGATTAGCAACTAAACTATTTTCTTCAAAACCTCTAATGGAATTAATGCCTCCAAACCTAAAAAGTTCATTATCCAGATAATCGTCTGAAGTTAAGATGGCGCCATTGAATCTTGTGTAAATACTGTTTTTAGGATTAAGATTAAATATTTTATAAGTGTCTACATTAAAAATGGTTTGACTTTGATTGCCTATGTTATTCTCCCTGTCTCCAAACCCAGTAGAAAAATCTAACCAAAAGTTTATTGGAAATAAAGCGTCGTAAAATTGAGGTTTTGTAAAGATGTAACCCAAAGTATAGTAATTTGTAGTATAATCATTTAGAATAGATGTGTCATTATCTAATAAGTTTGTAGACTTGGTTGATGAAATACCGGCAGCAACGCGATGCTGGGAATTAATCTGGTAATTAACTTTTGCATATTGCTTAGCGTTAGAAAAGGTAGTGTCCTTTCTAAAAATATTTAGACCAGCTTGTATGCCTATAGGTGAACCGAACATATAGGGTAAATCTGTATCTATCCTAAAGGTTTGTTGGTCTATTTCATCACTTTTGTAGAAGAGGTTTATAGTTTCTCCATAATTAAGGTTGTTGACTAATCGTAAATCTAAGTAACCATCAAACTCAATTTTATTGGTGTTTTCATTGGTGCCAAAGCCTAGAAAACCGTCAAAATTATTGGTGCGCGCTTTTTCGATATACAAATATAAAGTGGTAGAATCTTGAGTGAATAAAACTTCAGGTTCTCTCATTGTCTTTGCAAAACGCAAATCTTCTAGTAGTTCTACTTTTTCTTTTATTTCATTTAGATTAAAAGTTTTTCCTTTTCGTAGTTTTAAAAATCGTTTAATATAGGACTGCGGAAACTTTTCGTATCCTTTAACTATAATATTATCAATTCGTCTTTTTTGATTTGTAACAATTTTTAGTTCAGCAGAAATTAAGTCCGAATGCTCTTTTGAGATATTAATAAGCTGTAAGGTAGAAAAAGGATCTCCTTGCTCAGCGATTTTAGAATTAAGCGTGTTTAGTGAGTTTTCTAATTGAGTAATAGGAATCTCAAAATAACCTTCACCAGAGTTGTGATTAATGAAATTTAATAGTTCGCTGTTAAAATCATTCCCATATTTAATTCTAATCCGTTCAATTTTTTTACCTAAAAAGAAATATGCATCTAAAAGTGTATCGTTTTTTCTGATGATGCTATCAATAGTTGTGTCAATGTAACCTATTCTTGTAAGCTTGTCCTTTAATTTATTTAATTCATTTTCAAGACCAACATAATTATCAAAGGATTTTGCATAACCAAAAGAGTCGATGGTTTTAGTTTTAAGTTCATTTTCGGCTTGAACATTCAGGTTTAATGATTGGCTAAAAATCTGATGAGATAAAATCAACAGAAAAAGAAATATACAACGTTGAATGTTCGACATTAAATTAAAATGAAATAACTCAAAAGATAACGTAAAAATAGACCATTATATATATGTATAAAATGAATTTTGATAATTCTTTGAAAAATAAATTCTCAACTGTTTGAATTATAAATATATATTTCTACCTTTGCAGCCCTCAAAAGTGAGGGTTAAACAAATATTTATATAGTAATATATGCCAACAATTTCACAATTAGTACGAAAAGGAAGAGCCAAAATAACTAAGAAGAGTAAATCGGCTGCTTTAGATTCGTGTCCTCAAAGACGTGGTGTATGTACTCGTGTTTATACAACGACACCTAAAAAACCTAACTCAGCAATGCGTAAGGTGGCAAGGGTTCGTTTAACAAACGGAAACGAGGTTAACGCATACATCGGTGGTGAAGGTCACAACTTGCAAGAGCACTCGATAGTATTAGTTAGAGGTGGAAGGGTAAAAGATTTACCAGGTGTTAGATATCACATCGTTCGTGGTGCATTAGATACAGCAGGTGTTGCTGGTCGTACCCAACGTAGATCTAAGTATGGTGCAAAACGCCCTAAAAAGTAATTTAAAAAACTTTAAGAAGAAGACATGAGAAAAAGAGCAGCAAAAAAGAGACCGCTTTTACCAGACCCAAGGTTTAACGACCAGTTGGTGACACGTTTTGTTAACAACATGATGTGGGATGGTAAGAAGTCTGTAGCTTTTAAAGTATTCTACGATGCAATTGATATTGTTGAGGAGAAAAAGAACAACGACGAAAAAACAGCTTTAGAAACATGGAAAGATGCTTTATCTAATGTGATGCCTCACGTAGAAGTACGTAGTCGTCGTGTTGGTGGTGCAACATTCCAGATTCCAATGCAAATTCGTCCAGATCGTAAAGTTTCTACAGCGATGAAGTGGTTAATTGGCTACGCGCGTAAAAGAAATGAAAAATCTATGGCACAACGTTTAGCAGCAGAAATTTTAGCTGCAGCTAAAGAAGAAGGTGCGGCCGTTAAGAAAAGAGTAGATACTCATAAGATGGCAGAAGCAAATAAAGCATTCTCACACTTTAGATTTTAATTAGATGGCACAAAGAGATTTAAAATTCACAAGAAATATAGGTATTGCAGCACATATTGATGCTGGAAAAACAACAACAACAGAACGTATTCTTTACTATACTGGTGTTTCTCACAAGATTGGTGAGGTGCATGATGGTGCGGCTACTATGGACTGGATGGAGCAAGAGCAAGAAAGGGGTATTACAATTACTTCTGCTGCTACTACTTGTACATGGAACTTTCCATTAGAGAATGGTCAACCAACTCCAGATACAAAAGGATACCACTTTAATATTATCGATACTCCTGGTCACGTTGACTTTACAGTTGAGGTGAACCGTTCTTTACGTGTATTAGATGGTTTAGTTTTCTTATTTAGTGCGGTTGATGGTGTAGAGCCTCAGTCTGAAACTAACTGGAGACTTGCAGATAACTATAAAGTACCACGTATAGGTTTCGTAAACAAAATGGACCGTCAAGGATCTAACTTTATGGCAGTATGTCAGCAGGTAAAAGATATGTTAGGGTCTAACGCTGTGCCAATCGTTATGAACATTGGTGACGAAGCTGATTTTAAAGGTATCGTAGATTTAGTAAAAAACCGTGCAATCGTTTGGCACGATGAAACACAAGGGTCTACTTTCGATGTTATCGATATTCCAGAAGAATTAAAAGCAGAAGCTGCTGAGTTAAGAGCTCAGTTAATAGAAGAGGTTGCTAGTTACGATGAAAACCTTCTTGAGAAATTCATGGAAGATGAAGATTCTATTACAGAAGAAGAAGTGCACGCTGCATTAAGAGCTGCTGTAATGGACATGTCTATCATCCCTATGATTTGCGGTTCTGCATTCAAAAATAAAGGTGTACAGTTCTTATTAGATGCTGTGTGTCGTTACCTACCTTCTCCTGTTGATAAGGATGCTATTATGGGTACTGATCCAGATACTGAAAAGGAAATTTCTCGTAAGCCAGATGTAAAAGAGCCTTTCTCTGCATTAGCTTTTAAAATTGCTACAGATCCTTTCGTAGGTCGTTTAGCATTCTTTAGAGCGTATTCAGGTCGTTTAGACGCAGGTTCTTATGTGTTAAATAACAGATCAGGTAAAAAAGAGCGTATTTCTCGTATTTATCAAATGCACTCTAATAAGCAAAATGCTATCGAATATATCGAAGCTGGAGATATAGGTGCGGCTGTAGGTTTTAAAGATATTAAAACAGGTGATACTCTTTCAGATGAAAAAGCACCAATCGTTTTAGAATCTATGGACTTCCCAGATCCAGTAATTGGTATTGCGGTTGAGCCAAAAACTAAGGCAGACGTAGATAAGTTAGGTATGTCTTTAGCAAAATTAGCTGAAGAGGATCCAACATTTACTGTTAGAACAGACGAAGCTTCAGGACAGACTATTATTTCTGGTATGGGTGAGCTTCACTTAGATATTATTGTAGACCGTCTTAAGCGTGAGTTTAAGGTAGAGGTTAACCAAGGTCAACCTCAGGTAGAGTACAAAGAAGCTATTACACAACGTGCAGAACACAGAGAAGTTTATAAAAAGCAATCTGGTGGACGTGGTAAATTTGCTGATATTGTATTTACTCTTGAACCAGCTGAAGAAGGAAAAGTTGGATTAGAATTTGTGTCTGAGATTAAAGGTGGTAACGTTCCTAAAGAATTCGTTCCATCTGTAGAAAAAGGATTCAAAATGGCAATGGTTAATGGTCCATTAGCAGGTTACGAAGTAGATGCTATGAAAGTAACTTTAACGGATGGTTCATACCATGACGTGGATTCTGATCAGTTATCGTTCGAATTAGCTGCTAAGTTAGGATTTAAAGCTGCTGCAAAAGCTGCAAAAGCAGTAATCATGGAGCCGATTATGAAATTGGAGGTGTTAACTCCAGAAGAGTATATGGGTGATATTGTTGGTGACTTAAACCGTCGTCGTGGTCAAGTTAATAACATGAGTGATAGAGCAGGTTCTAAAGTAATAAAAGCTGAAGTGCCATTATCTGAAATGTTCGGTTATGTAACATCATTAAGAACATTGTCTTCAGGTAGAGCAACATCAACAATGGAATTCTCTCACTATGCTGAGACTCCATCAAATATATCAGAAGAAGTAATCAAAGCGGCTAAAGGCGTAGAAGCTTAAAACTAAAAGAAAATGAGTCAGAAAATTAGAATAAAATTAAAGTCTTACGATCATAATTTAGTTGACAAGTCTGCTGATAAGATTGTAAAAACTGTAAAGAGCACAGGTGCTGTAGTAACTGGTCCTATTCCATTACCAACACACAAGAAAATTTTTACTGTGTTACGTTCACCACACGTTAATAAGAAGTCAAGAGAACAATTTCAATTAAGCTCTTACAAGAGATTATTAGATATTTACTCTTCATCTTCTAAAACTATTGACGCTTTAATGAAACTTGAATTACCAAGTGGAGTTGAAGTAGAAATTAAGGTGTAATTACCATTTCTGCTAAAGCAGGAATCAAAAATGTCCCAACGATGCGGTCGCGGGAAAAACGGAAAAAAATACAATTCAAGGCTGAAACGTATTTTTCAGCCTTGAATTTTAAATAAAGAATAATAATTAATAAATAATAAATATGTCTGGGTTAATTGGAAAAAAAATCGGTATGACCAGCATTTTCGATGAAAATGGAAAGAATATTCCATGTACAGTAATCGAAGCAGGTCCATGTATCGTTACCCAAGTCAGAACTGAAGAAGTAGACGGTTATAACGCACTTCAGTTAGGTTTCGATGACGCGACAGAAAAGAACGCTACAAAAGCTGCTTTAGGGCATGCTAAGAAAGCGGGTACTTCTGTAAAACGCAAAGTCGTAGAATTTAAAGGTTTTGACAAGGAGTACAAATTAGGTGATGCTATCACTGTAGAACAATTTATCGAAGGAGAGTTCGTGGATATTTCAGGAGTTTCTAAAGGTAAAGGTTTTCAAGGTGTTGTAAAGCGTCACGGTTTTGGTGGTGTAGGTCAAGCAACGCATGGTCAGCACAACCGTTTAAGAGCTCCAGGTTCTATTGGTGCAGCTTCTTATCCTGCGAGAGTATTCAAAGGAATGAAAATGGCCGGAAGAATGGGTGGTGATACAGTAAAAGTAGAAAATTTAAGAGTTTACAAAGTAGTTCCAGAAAAGAACTTGCTTGTTGTTAAAGGATGTGTTCCTGGTCACAAAAACTCTTACGTAATCATTGAGAAGTAATGAAGGTAGCAGTTTTAGATATAAACGGAAAAGATACGGGTAGAAAAGCTGAGCTTTCTAAAGACGTATTCGCTATAGAGCCTAATAATCATGCGGTTTATTTGGATGTTAAGCAATACTTAGCAAACCAAAGACAAGGAACGCATAAGGCAAAAGAAAGAGCAGAAATAACTGGAAGTACACGTAAGATTAAAAAACAAAAAGGAACAGGTACAGCACGTGCAGGTTCTATTAAGTCTGGTGTATTTAAAGGTGGTGGTCGTATGTTTGGTCCTAGACCAAGAAATTACGGTTTTAAATTAAACAAAAACGTAAAGCGATTAGCACGTAAATCAGCATTAAGTATTAAGGCAAACGATAAGGCTATTGTAGTATTAGAAGATTTTAATTTTGATGCTCCAAAGACTAAGAATTTCGTAAATGTCTTGAAAGCCTTAGAGATAGATAACAAAAAGTCTCTATTTGTGTTGGGTGACTCAAATAATAATGTATATTTGTCGTCGCGCAATTTGAAAGGCTCTGAAGTTGTAACAAGCTCAGAATTAAGCACTTATAAGATTATGAACGCTAATAAAGTGGTTCTTTTAGAGGGTGCATTAGAAGGAATTGAATCGAATTTAAGTAAATAGAACACAGATGAGTATCTTAATTAAACCTATCATCACAGAAAAAGCAACCGCTCAAAGCGAGTTGTTAAATGCATATGCATTTGAAGTGAACACAAAGGCGAACAAGGTAGAAATTAAAAAAGCGGTTGAGGCTGCTTATGGTGTTTCTGTAGAAAAAGTTCGTACGATAAATGTCCGTCCAGATAGAAGAACTCGTTATACAAAAACGGGTATTCAGCATGGTAAAACAAATGCCGTTAAAAAGGCAATTGTACAACTGGCGGAAGGTGAAACAATAGATTTATACGCTAACATGTAATTAGACAAAAATGTCAGTTAGAAAATTAAAACCGATCACATCAGCTCAGCGTTTTAGAGTAGTAAATGGATTTGACGCCATCACTACTGATAAGCCGGAGAAAAGTTTATTAGCTCCGAAAAAAAGATCTGGTGGTAGAAACAGTCAAGGAAAAATGACCATGCGCCACATGGGTGGAGGTCATAAGAAGAAGTATCGTATTATTGACTTTAAACGTAACAAAACTGGTATTCCAGCAGAAGTTAAGTCAATAGAGTACGATCCAAACAGAACAGCATTTATTGCGTTGTTAAACTATCAAGATGGTGAGAAGAGATATATCATCGCTCAGAATGGTTTGCAAGTAGGTCAAAATGTTGTGTCTGGTGAAAGTGGTGTAGCTCCAGAAATTGGAAATGCAATGCCATTAAGTGAAATACCTTTAGGTACAATCATTTCTTGTATAGAGTTACGTCCTGGTCAAGGTGCTGTTATGGCACGTAGTGCAGGTGCTTTTGCTCAGTTAATGGCAAGAGATGGTAAGTTCGCAACTATAAAATTACCTTCTGGTGAAACTAGAATGGTATTAGTAACGTGTATGGCTACAATTGGTGTTGTCTCTAACTCAGATCATCAGTTGCTAGTATCTGGTAAAGCAGGTAGAAGCAGATGGTTAGGAAGACGTCCAAGAGTAAGACCAGTAGTAATGAACCCAGTAGATCACCCAATGGGTGGTGGTGAAGGTAAATCTTCAGGTGGTCACCCAAGATCTAAGAATGGTATTCCTGCTAAAGGTTACAGAACGCGTTCTAAGACAAAAGCGAGTAATAAGTATATTGTAGAACGTAGAAAGAAATAAGTAAGATAGTATGGCACGTTCATTAAAAAAAGGACCTTATATCCATTATAAGTTAGAAAAGAAAGTTGCAGAAAATGTAGCTTCAAATAAAAAGACGGTTATTAAGACTTGGTCTAGAGCGTCTATGATTTCACCAGATTTCGTAGGTCAAACAATAGCAGTACACAATGGTCGTCAATTTGTTCCAGTATATGTAACTGAGAATATGGTAGGTCATAAATTAGGAGAATTTTCACCAACAAGATCGTTTAGAGGTCATGCAGGTGCTAAGAATAAAGGTAAAAAATAAGAATCATGGGAAGTCGTAAAAAACAAATGGCGGAAGCTATTAAGGCTGAGAAGAAGCAGGTTGCTTTTGCTAAGCTAAATAACTGTCCTACATCTCCAAGAAAAATGCGTTTAGTTGCAGATTTAGTAAGAGGTGAAAAGGCTGAGAAAGCTCTTCAGATTCTTAGATTTAGTCCTAAGGAAGCATCACGTCGTTTAGAAAAATTAGTAATGTCTGCAATTGCAAACTGGCAAGCTAAAAACGAAGATGCTGATGTTGAAGAAGCTAACCTATTTATCAAAGAGATAAGAGTAGATGGTGGTACAATGCTTAAGCGTTTACGTCCAGCTCCTCAAGGTAGAGCACACAGAATTAGAAAAAGATCTAACCACGTTACTGTAGTGGTAGATTCATTAAATAAAACACAAAGCTAAGATAGAGATATGGGACAAAAGACAAATCCAATCGGAAATCGCTTAGGAATTATCAGAGGATGGGAATCTAACTGGTATGGCGGAAATGATTATGGAGACAAACTTGCAGAGGATGATAAAATCCGTAAGTATATCCATGCTCGTTTATCTAAAGCTAGTGTAAGTAGAGTAATTATTGAGCGTACGCTTAAACTTGTAACCGTTACTATCACTACTGCTAGACCTGGTATTATTATCGGTAAAGGTGGTCAAGAGGTAGACAAGCTAAAAGAAGAGCTTAAGAAAATTACTGGTAAAGAAGTTCAATTGAACATCTTTGAAATTAAGAGACCTGAACTAGATGCACATTTAGTAGCAGCAAGTATCGCTCGTCAGATAGAAAGTCGTATTTCTTACAGAAGAGCAATCAAAATGGCTATCGCTGCTGCAATGCGTATGAATGCTGAAGGAATCAAAGTTCAAATTAGTGGTCGTTTAAACGGTGCTGAAATGGCACGTTCTGAGCACTATAAAGAAGGACGTATTCCATTATCTACATTTAGAGCTGATATAGATTATGCTCTTGTTGAATCACATACTACTTATGGTAGATTAGGTGTAAAAGTGTGGATTATGAAAGGCGAAGTATATGGAAAAAGAGAACTTTCTCCATTAGTAGGTCTTTCTAAGCAAAAAGGAAAAGGTGGACGTACTGGAAACAAAAACCAACGTCGAAGAAAGTAATTTTTTAAAGAAAAGACAAAATGTTACAGCCTAAAAGAACAAAATTTCGTAAGCAGCAAAAAGGTCGTATGAAAGGTAATGCCGGAAGAGGACATTTGTTATCAAATGGTACTTTTGGTATAAAATCTTTAGACTCGTCATTTATAACTGCACGTCAAATAGAAGCAGCTCGTATTGCCGCTACTCGTTATATGAAAAGAGAAGGATCGTTATGGATTAAAATATTTCCAGACAAGCCTATTACAAAAAAGCCTCTTGAAGTACGTATGGGTAAAGGTAAAGGTGCTGTAGAATATTGGGCAGCTGTTGTAAAACCAGGACGCGTATTATTTGAAGTAAGTGGAGTGCCGTTAGAAGTTGCTCAAGAAGCATTACGTTTAGCAGCACAGAAACTTCCAGTAAAAACTAAGTTTATCATTGCTAGAGATTACGAAGCATAATAAAAAGAAATTATGAAGCAATCAGAAATTAAACAGCTTTCAACAGCTGAGTTACAAGAAAAACTTAGTGAGACTAAAAAGAGTTATTCAGACCTAAAAATGGCTCACACAATATCTCCTTTAGATAACCCAATTCAGCTTCGTGCTGTAAGAAGAACTGTAGCTAGATTAGCAACAGAATTAACTAAAAGAGACGGACAATAATTGTATTCTGCTGAAAGATGGAAAAAAGAAATTTAAGAAAAGAACGTATAGGAGTAGTTACTAGTAACAAAATGGAGAAATCTATTGTTGTTTCAGAAGTAAAAAAAGTAAAACATCCTATGTATGGAAAGTTCGTGTTAAAAACAAAGAAATATGTTGCACACGATGAGAAAAACGACTGCAACGAAGGAGATACTGTAAAGATCATGGAAACAAGACCTATGAGTAAATCTAAGTGTTGGAGATTAGTAGAAATAATTGAAAGAGCGAAGTAATTATGGTACAACAAGAATCAAGATTAAAAGTAGCAGACAACACAGGAGCTAAAGAAGTTTTAGTAATCCGTGTTTTAGGTGGTACAAAAAGAAGATATGCTTCTGTTGGAGATAAGGTAGTAGTTTCTGTAAAAGATGCTACTCCTAATGGAAGTGTAAAGAAAAAAGCAGTTTCTACTGCTGTTGTTGTACGTACAGCTAAAGAAGTAAGACGTCCAGATGGCTCTTACATTAGATTTGACGATAACGCATGTGTATTATTAAACCCACAAGGTGAAATGAGAGGAACACGTGTATTTGGTCCAGTAGCAAGAGAACTTCGTGATAAACAATTCATGAAAATTGTATCATTAGCACCAGAAGTGCTTTAATTGATAAATAAGATGACAAAGCTTAAAATAAAATCAGGAGATACTGTAAAAGTAATAGCTGGAGATCACAAAGGATCTGAAGGTAAAGTGCTTAAAGTATTAAAAGATAAGAACAAAGCCATTGTGGAAGGTGTAAATATGGTGAAGAAACACACTAAGCCAAGTGCACAAAACCCACAAGGTGGTATTGTAGAGAAAGAAGCATCAATTCATATTTCAAACTTGTCTTTATTAACAAGCAAGGGAGAAACTACGAGAGTAGGTTACAGAATGGATGGCGACAATAAAGTAAGATTTTCTAAAAAATCTAATGAAGTAATTTAATTATGGCTTACGTTGCAAGATTAAAAAAAGAGTACAAGGACAAAATAGTTCCTGCTCTTACAGAAGAATTTGGATATAAAAATGTAATGCAAGTACCTAAGCTTGAAAAGATAGTATTATCTAGAGGTGTTGGTGCTGCTGTTGCAGATAAAAAGTTAATCGATCACGCTGTTGATGAATTAACAAAAATATCTGGGCAAAAAGCTGTAGCTACAATTTCTAAGAAAGACGTTGCATCATTTAAGTTACGTAAAGGAATGCCAATTGGTGCTAAAGTTACTTTACGTGGTGAGCAAATGTATGAGTTCTTAGATAGATTAGTAACAACTGCATTGCCACGAGTTAGAGATTTTAACGGTATTAAAGCTACAGGTTTTGATGGTCGTGGAAATTATAACTTAGGTATTACAGAGCAAATCATTTTCCCTGAAATTGATATCGATAAAATCAACAAAATTTCAGGAATGGATATTACATTTGTGACTTCTGCTGAAACAGACAAAGAAGCGAAGTCTTTATTAACAGAACTAGGATTACCATTTAAAAAGAATTAAGTATGGCTAAAGAATCAATGAAAGCCCGTGAGGTGAAGCGTGCAAAGACTGTAGCTAAATATGCTGAGAAAAGAAAAGCTTTAAAAGAAGCTGGCGATTACGAAGCATTACAAAAGTTACCTAAAAATGCATCACCAATACGTAAGCACAACCGTTGTAAACTTACAGGAAGACCAAAAGGTTATATGAGACAGTTTGGTATCTCTCGTGTAATGTTTAGAGAAATGGCTAACAAAGGGTTAATTCCTGGTGTAAAAAAAGCAAGTTGGTAACATTGAGGAAGCGATTTAGCTTCTGTACAATTATCAATATAACTATTGTATAATCGGAATCTAGGTTCGAGAAGTTCGAAAACCATTTTCCTAAATTTTAAACTATGTACACAGATCCAATAGCGGATTATTTAACGCGAGTTAGAAATGCTGTGAAAGCTAACCACAGAGTGGTAGAAATTCCTGCATCTAACTTAAAAAAGGAGATAACTAAAATATTATTCGATCAAGGATATATTTTAAGTTACAAATTTGATGACACTACAGTACAAGGTACAATTAAGATTGCCTTAAAGTACAATAAAGAGACAAAAGAGTCTGTTATCAAAAAAATTCAAAGAATCAGTAAACCAGGTTTACGTAAATACGCTGGTGCTAACGAAATGCCAAGAATCTTAAATGGTTTAGGTATTGCAATTGTTTCTACGTCTCACGGAGTGATGACTGGTAAGCAAGCGCAAAGAGAAAACGTTGGTGGCGAAGTATTATGTTACGTATACTAAAAACAGGAAATTATGTCAAGAATAGGTAAAAGCCCAATCACAGTTCCTGAAGGTGTAACTGTAGAAATTAAAGATAATGTAATTACTGCAAAAGGAAAGTTAGGAGAATTATCTCAAACTTTTTCTGATGTTGAAATTACTTTAGAAGACGGAACTATTACATTAAGCCGTCCTTCTGAAAAGAAAGATCACAGAGCAAAGCACGGTCTATACAGAGCGTTAATTGCTAATATGATAGAAGGTGTATCTAACGGATTTACTAAACAATTAGAATTAGTAGGTGTTGGTTATAGAGCATCAAATCAAGGACAGAAATTAGATTTAGCAATTGGTTTCTCTCACAATATCGTTATGGACATTGCGCCAGAGGTAAAAGTAGAGACAGTATCTGAAAAAGGTAAAAACCCAATCGTTAAATTAACATCTCACGACAAACAATTAGTTGGTCAAGTAGCAGCTAAAATACGTGGTTTCCGTAAGCCAGAGCCTTACAAAGGAAAAGGTATCAAGTTTGTTGGTGAAATAATTAGAAGAAAAGCAGGTAAATCAGCTTAATAAGTAAGTTATGGCATTGACAAAGAACGAAAGAAGATTAAGAATAAAAAACAGAATCCGTAAGGTAGTTTCTGGTACAGAATCTAGACCAAGATTAGCTGTTTTTAGAAGTAATAAAGAAATTTATGCTCAAGTCGTAGATGATGTAACTGGTAAAACTATAGCTGCTGCATCTTCAAGAGATAAAGATATAGCAAAGTCTAAAGGAAATAAGACTGAGATTGCTGCTTTAGTAGGAAAAGCTGTTGCAGAGAAGGCTATGAAAGCTGGTGTAGAAACTATTTCTTTTGATAGAGGTGGTTACTTATATCACGGTAGAGTAAAATCATTAGCAGAAGGTGCTAGAGAAGCAGGACTTAAATTTTAAGACATTATGTATCAAAAATATAAAAACGCAGAATTAGTAAAACCAGGCGGATTAGATTTAAAAGACCGTTTAGTAGGTGTACAGCGTGTAACTAAAGTAACAAAAGGTGGTAGAGCATTTGGTTTTTCTGCTATCGTAGTTGTAGGTGACGAAGCTGGTGTTGTAGGTCATGGTTTAGGAAAATCTAAAGACGTAGCAACAGCAATTTCTAAAGCTGTAGAAGACGCTAAAAAGAACTTAGTAAGAATTCCTATCATAAAAGGTACTTTACCTCACGAACAAAAAGGAAAGTATGGTGGTGCTAGAGTAAATATTATTCCAGCTGCACCTGGTACCGGAGTTATTGCTGGTGGTGCTGTAAGAACAGTACTTGAAGCTGTTGGTGTACATGATGTATTATCAAAATCTCAAGGATCTTCAAATCCTCACAACGTTGTTAAAGCTACTTTTGATGCTTTATTACAATTAAGAGATGCAAAAGCAGTAGCAAGAGAACGTGGAATTTCACTTGAAAAAGTATATAAAGGATAATCTAGGACAAGATGGCAAAGATTAAAGTAACTAAAGTAAAAAGTGCAATCAATCGTACTAAAAGACAAAAGCAAACATTAGAAGCTTTAGGTCTTAGAAAGATTGGACAAGTAGTAGAGCACGATGCCACACCAAATATCCTTGGTATGGTGAAGAAAGTTGAACATTTAGTTTCTGTAGAGGAAGCTTAAAAATACAAACTTAACAATGGATTTAAGTAATTTAAAACCTGCAGAAGGTTCAGTTAAAAATCAAGGAAAACGTGTTGGACGTGGTCAAGGATCTGGTAAAGGAGGTACTGCGACAAGAGGACACAAAGGAGCTAAGTCACGTTCAGGATACTCTAAGAAATTAGGTTTCGAAGGTGGTCAAATGCCTTTACAAAGACGTGTTCCTAAGTTTGGATTTACTAACATTAATAGAGTAGAATATCAAGGTATAAACTTAGATACTTTACAAGAGTTAGTAGATGAAAAGAAAATTAAGGATACTGTAGATTTTGAAACACTTGTATCATTAGGTAAAGCTGGAAAGAACGATCTGGTTAAAATCTTAGGTAGAGGTGAATTAAAAGCAAAATTAACAGTAACTGCACATAAATTTACTGCTACGGCAAAAGCTGCTATTGAAGCTGCTGGTGGTGAAGCTGTAACTTTATAAGATATAAAGATGAAGATAATAGAAACATTAAAAAACGTCTGGAAAATCACTGAGCTTAAGGATAGAATTATTCTAACCTTAGGCTTGTTATTAGTGTACCGTTTTGGTGCTCAGGTGGTTTTACCAGGTGTAGATTTTCCAAAGTTAGCTGAACTACAGAGTTCTGCAGCACAAGGTGGTTTATTATGGCTTATTAATGCTTTTACAGGTGGTGGTTTTTCTAAAGCCTCTGTATTTGCTTTAGGTATTATGCCTTACATCTCTGCATCTATCGTTGTACAACTTATGGGTATTGCAATTCCTTATCTGCAGAAACTTCAAAAAGAAGGTGCAAGTGGGCAAAAGAAGATTACTCAAATTACACGATGGTTAACTATAGGAATTTGTTTGGTTCAGGCACCTGCTTATTTAGGTACTATTCCTTCTTTATCTGGGCTTCAGTCAATCAACCAAATGTTAATACCTGGTTTTTCAGAAAGCATATTCTATTTCTCATCAGTAGTCATCCTAGTAACAGGTTGTGTATTCGCAATGTGGTTAGGTGAAAAAATTACTGATAAAGGTATAGGTAATGGTATTTCATTATTAATTATGGTTGGTATTATTGCAACTATGCCACAGTCGTTTGCACAAAACATGTTCTCTAGATTAGAAGGTGGAAATGGTGGATTTATGATGATTTTAATAGAATTAGTTATTTGGTTCTTAATCATTTTAGGTGCAGTATTCTTAGTAATGGCAGTACGTAAAGTAGCTGTTCAGTATGCTAGAAGAACAGCTTCTGGTGGATATGAGAAAAATGTATTTGGATCTCGTCAGTTTTTACCATTAAAGTTAAACGCTTCAGGTGTAATGCCTATCATATTTGCACAAGCTATTATGTTCGCGCCTGCATATATTGGTAAGTTATTTGGTCCTGAAAGTAGTGTAGGTCAATGGATGCAAACCAATTTTCAAGATATTTTTGGATTTTGGTACAACTTCGTGTTTGCATTATTGATTATAATATTTACATATTTCTACACTGCAATTACAGTACCTACAAACAAAATGGCTGACGACTTAAAGCGTAGTGGTGGATTTATACCAGGTATCAGACCAGGTACAGAAACTGCTGAGTACTTAGATAAAATCATGTCTCAGATTACCTTACCAGGATCTATTTTCTTAGCCTTAGTAGCTATATTCCCTGCTTTTGTTTATCAATTAGTAGGAGTGCAACAAGGTTGGGCATTATTCTTTGGTGGTACATCACTATTAATTATGGTTGGTGTGGCTATAGATACTATGCAGCAGATTAATTCTTATTTATTGAATAAGCATTATGATGGCTTGATGAAAACGGGAAAAAACAGAAAATCTGTTACCGCATAATTATAAAAGCATTACAATGTTCAATAAAGTTTAGGCAAGGTATTTGTTAAATGAAGACTGAACATTAAAAATAAATTATGGCAAAGCAAGCAGCAATAGAACAAGACGGAACAATTATAGAAGCATTATCTAATGCAATGTTTCGAGTTGAATTAGAAAATGGTCACATTGTGACGGCACACATATCTGGTAAAATGCGTATGCATTACATTAAGTTGTTACCAGGTGATAAAGTAAAATTAGAAATGAGCCCTTACGATTTAACTAAGGCTCGTATAACCTATAGATACTAATAAGTATTTAAAAACAGATACAGATGAAAGTAAGAGCATCAGTTAAAAAGAGAAGTGCTGATTGTAAATTAGTACGTCGTAAAGGAAGACTTTACGTTATTAACAAAAAGAATCCAAGATTCAAGCAAAGACAAGGATAAAAAAGTCAATTAGTAATTAGTAGTTAGATGAATCTGTTCGAAATCGAAAGGTTTAGGATTCTAACAACTAAAAGCTAACAGCTAAAAACTAAATTATATGGCAAGAATTGCAGGTGTAGACATACCAAAACAAAAAAGAGGAGTTATCTCTTTAACTTATATCTATGGAATAGGTAGAAGTAGAGCTAAGGAAATTTTAGAAACTGCTAAAGTTGACGAGAGCACTAAAGTACAAGATTGGACTGACGACGAAATCGGAGCAATCCGTGAGGCTGTTGGTGCATTTAAAATCGAAGGTGAATTACGTTCTGAAACTCAATTAAACATTAAGCGTTTAATGGATATTGGATGTTACAGAGGTATTCGTCACAGAGCTGGTCTTCCTTTAAGAGGACAACGTACTAAGAACAACTCTCGTACAAGAAAAGGTAGAAGAAAAACAGTTGCTAACAAGAAAAAAGTAACTAAATAATAACAGACATTAGTCATTAGTAATTAGACGTTAGATGAATCTGCTCGAAATCGGAAGGTTTAGGATTCTAACAACTAAAAGCTAACAACTAGAAACTAAAAAATATGGCAAAGTCAAGTACAAAAAAACGTAAAGTAATAGTAGATGCTATAGGTGAAGCTCACATTACAGCTTCATTCAACAACATCATTGTTTCCTTAACAAATAAAAAAGGTGACGTAATTTCTTGGTCATCTGCTGGTAAAATGGGCTTTAGAGGTTCTAAAAAGAACACTCCTTATGCAGCACAATTAGCTGCAGAAGATGCTGCTGGTGTAGCTAAGGAAGCTGGTTTAAAGAAAGTAAAAGTATACGTAAAAGGTCCTGGTAATGGTAGAGAATCTGCTATCAGATCTATTCACAACTCAGGTATTGAAGTATCAGAAATTATCGATGTAACTCCAATGCCACATAACGGTTGTCGTCCTCCTAAGAGACGTCGCGTATAGTAAAGCACACATACTAAAGTTAATATCAGTCGATTATTCGGTTGATATTAACTTTTTTTATGTACATTTGCAAACTGAAAAATTAAAAACAAGTATCAACGGGAGATTAACGGTTATAGAAGGATAAGCTTAAGACCTTAATTTTATAATCACTCTCAAAATTAATTTAAAATGGCAAGATATACTGGTCCTAAAACTAAAATAGCTCGTAAATTCGGACAAGCTATCTTCGGAGACGATAAAGCCTTCGAAAAAAGAAACTACCCTCCAGGTCAACACGGTAACAACAGAAGACGTGGGAAAAAATCTGAGTACGCAATCCAATTAATGGAAAAGCAAAAAGCAAAATATACTTATGGTATATTAGAGCGTCAATTCAGAAACATGTTCAAAAGAGCTACTGCTGCTCAAGGTATTACTGGTGAAGTATTATTACAATTTTGTGAGTCTCGTTTAGATAACGTGGTTTTCAGAATGGGTATTGCTCCAACTAGAAGTGCTGCAAGACAATTAGTATCTCACAGACATATTACAGTAAATGGTGAAAAGGTAAATATTCCTTCTTACCAATTAAAAGCTGGTGATGTTGTTGCAGTAAGAGAAAAATCTAAATCTTTAGATGCTATTCAAGCTTCATTAGCTAATTCTAGCAATGTATACGAATGGATTACATGGAATAACGATACAATGCAAGGAACTTATGTTTCTGTACCTGCAAGAATCCAAATTCCTGAGCAAATCAACGAGCAGTTCATCGTCGAACTTTACTCTAAATAATAAATTAATAATATTGGTATTTGGCCAAAGGGTTTATGGTCTTCTTCAAACCTTTAAACCGCGCAACCAAATAACAATCAAAACGAAGAAAAATGGCAATATTAAATTTTCAGAAACCAGATAAAGTAATCATGATTGATTCTACTGATTTTGAAGGTAAGTTTGAATTCAGACCTTTAGAACCAGGATACGGATTAACAGTAGGTAATGCTTTACGTAGAGTATTATTATCTTCTTTAGAAGGTTTCGCAATCACTTCTGTTAGAATAGAAGGTGTAGATCATGAGTTTTCTACAATTTCTGGTGTAGTAGAAGATGTAACTGAAATGATATTAAACTTAAAGCAAGTAAACTTTAAGCGTCAGATTGATGAAGTAGACAACGAAACTGTTACTATTTCTATCTCTGGACAAGAGCAAATCACGGCTGGTGATTTCCAAAAGTTTATTTCAGGTTTCCAAGTATTAAATACAGATTTAGTAATCTGTAACTTAGATCCTAAAGTAAATATCAACATGGAGTTAACTATAGAAAAAGGTAGAGGATATGTTCCTGCTGAAGAAAATAAAAAAGCTTCTGCACCAATTGGAACAATCTTTACAGATTCTATCTACACTCCAATAAAAAATGTTAAGTACAGCATCGAAAACTTCCGTGTAGAACAAAAGACGGATTATGAAAAATTAGTTTTCGAAATCTTAACAGATGGTTCTATCCATCCTAAGGATGCTTTAACAGAAGCAGCTAAAATATTAATCCACCACTTCATGTTATTCTCAGATGAGCGTATTACATTAGAAGCTGATGAGATTGCACAAACAGAAACTTATGATGAGGAGTCACTTCACATGAGACAATTATTGAAGACTAAATTAGTTGATATGGATCTTTCTGTACGTGCGCTTAACTGTTTAAAAGCTGCTGAAGTAGATACTTTAGGTGATTTAGTATCTTTTAATAAAAATGATTTAATGAAATTCAGAAACTTTGGTAAGAAGTCTTTAACTGAGCTTGAAGAATTAGTGAGCGTTAAAGGTCTTAACTTTGGAATGGATTTAAGTAAATACAAATTAGATAAAGACTAATTATAATTAATTATTAATCATATTTTGCTCCTCTAAAAATGAGTTTGGTAGCAAGATGATAAAACAAGAGTCATGAGACACGGAAAAAAATTCAATCATTTAGGAAGACAGTCTGCACACAGAAAGTCAATGTTAGCTAATATGGCATGTTCTTTAATAGAGCATAAGCGTATTAACACAACAACTGCTAAGGCTAAAGCTTTAAAACAGTTTGTGGAACCGTTAATTACAAAGTCTAAAGAAGACACTACTCACAATAGAAGAATTGTGATGTCTAGACTTAGACAAAAAGAAGCGGTTGCTGAATTGTTTAGAGATGTAGCTGCAAAAGTAGGTGATCGTCCAGGTGGTTATACTCGTATCATTAAGTTAGGAAACCGTTTAGGTGATAACGCTGATATGTCTATGATAGAATTAGTAGATTACAATGAGCTTTATAATGCTGATAAGCCTGCTAAGAAATCAACTCGTAGAAGTAGAAGAGGTGGTAAGAAGAGTACAACTGCTGTTCCTCCTGTAGAAACTCAAGCTTCAAACGAAGAAGAATAATCGATGTTGATAACGATTAATAAATATAAAGGATAGACTTTTTAAGTTTATCCTTTTTTTTTGGAATTTTGTAAAACTTTTTCTGCTAATGCAGAAATCTCATAAACATTGCACATGAAATATAAACAAAGAAAAAAAGCACTGATTCTATTAGAAGATGGTACCATTTTTTATGGTAAATCAATAGGAAAAGATGGTACAGCATTTGGTGAAGTATGCTTTAATACTGGTACAACAGGTTATCAGGAAATTTTTACTGATCCTTCTTATTTTGGTCAATTGATGGTTACCACAAATGCACATATTGGTAATTATGGTACTAAGGAAGATGAAATGGAATCTGAAGATGTTAAGATAGCAGGTTTAATTTGCAAAAACTTTAGTTTTGAATACTCTCGCCCTGCAGGAGATAGTTCATTAGAAGATTTCTTTGAAAAATACAATACACTAGCCATTGCAGATGTAGATACAAGAGCTTTGGTTAGCTACATAAGAGATAACGGAGCAATGAATGCTGTTATTTCTACAGAAGTAGATGATGTAGATAATCTTAAAAAGCAGTTAGCTGAACAGCCAGATATGAAAGGTTTAGAGTTGGCTTCAAGAGTATCAACTAAAGAGCCTTATTATTTTGGTGATGAAAATGCAACATATAAAATTGCGGCTTTAGATATAGGAATAAAAAAGAATATTCTTAGAAATTTAGCCAAGCGAGATGCTTATATAAAAGTATTTCCTTACAACTCAAAATTTGAGGATTTAGAAGCATTTAATCCAGATGGTTACTTTTTGTCAAACGGACCAGGCGATCCAGAACCATTGGTAGAAGCACAAGCAGTAGCAAAAGAAATTATTGCCAGAAATAAGCCATTATTTGGTATTTGTTTAGGACATCAAGTTATTGCTTTAGCTAACGGAATTTCTACTTATAAAATGCATAATGGACATAGAGGTATAAACCATCCGGTAAAAAATCTTATTACAGGAAAAGGTGAAATTACATCTCAAAATCATGGTTTTGCTATTAATAGAGAAGAAACCGAAGCCAATGATAATGTAGAAATAACTCATGTACATCTTAATGATAATACAGTAGCAGGCATTAAAATAAAAGATAAGAATTGCTTCTCGGTACAGTACCACCCTGAAGCAAGTCCTGGACCAAATGATTCAGTATATTTATTTGATCAGTTTATAGAGAATATTAAAAATAACTAGTAGAAAAAACGCAACAAAATTCGAGATTTGTTGCGTTTTTTTAGTTTCGAAAACATTATAGTAAATATTAATCGTAATTATGATTTTTGTTCTGTTTTACGGTCTATATTTTCGTAATTTTGGAATAATCAACAATTAAAAAATAAAGAAATGAGCATTATAGTTAATGTACACGCAAGACAAATTTTAGATTCTAGAGGTAATCCAACTGTAGAAGTAGATGTTGTAACAGAAAATGGTATTATGGGAAGAGCTGCTGTGCCTTCTGGCGCATCAACTGGTGAGCATGAGGCTGTTGAATTACGAGATGGCGGAGATACTTACATGGGAAAAGGCGTGTTGAAAGCTGTAGAAAATGTGAATTCAACTATAGCTCAAGAGTTACTTGGTATATCTGTTTTTGAACAAAATATGATAGACCAATTAATGATTGAGATTGATGGTACAAAAAATAAAAGCAACTTAGGCGCTAACGCTATATTGGGTGTTTCTCTTGCAGTTGCCAAAGCTGCCGCTAATGAATTAGGAATGCCATTATACAGATATGTTGGTGGAGTATCGGCAAACACGTTACCATTACCAATGATGAATATCATTAACGGTGGTTCTCATAGTGATGCACCAATTGCATTTCAGGAATTTATGATTATGCCTGTTAAAGCAGAAAACTTTACACACGCTATGCAAATGGGAACAGAGATTTTCCATAACCTTAAAAAAGTATTACACGATAGAGGTTTAAGTACTGCAGTAGGTGACGAAGGTGGCTTTGCTCCAAACTTAGCTGGTGGAACAGAAGATGCACTAGATTCAATAAAGTTAGCTGTAGAAAAAGCAGGATATAAATTTGGGGAGGACGTTAAGATTGCTCTAGATTGTGCTGCAGCGGAGTTTTATGTTGATGGTAAATATGACTATACAAAGTTTGAAGGCGAATCTGGTAAAATAAGAACATCTGCAGAGCAAGCTGATTACTTGGCTGAACTAGCTTCAAAATATCCAATTATTTCTATTGAAGATGGTATGGATGAAAACGATTGGGACGGTTGGAAAGTTTTAACAGACAAGATCGGTGATAAAGTACAGTTGGTAGGAGACGATTTATTTGTAACCAATGTAGAACGTTTATCTCGTGGTATTGAAAACGGAATAGCAAATTCTATCTTAATTAAAGTAAACCAAATAGGTACCTTATCTGAAACTATTTCTGCGGTAAATATGGCACACAATGCTGGTTACACATCTGTAATGTCACATAGATCAGGTGAAACAGAAGATAACACAATTGCAGATTTAGCAGTAGCATTAAACACAGGTCAGATTAAAACAGGTTCAGCGTCGCGTAGCGATCGTATGGCAAAATACAACCAGTTATTACGTATAGAAGAAGAACTTGGAGATGTAGCTTACTTTCCTCAAGAAAAAGCATTTAAAGTGAAATAACATTCTTAAATATATTTATATGTATGAAAAGCCTATCCATTTATTCGGATAGGTTTTTTTGTACTTTTCAGTTAGAAAATAGTGGTCTAAATAGTGCCAGAAAGAGAATGAAAATTATTTCTTTTTTTCTATTGATTTCAAGAATACCCAAATTGTTAAAACGATTGTAAATTGACTTCCGAAATCGTTTGATATTTTGTAAATTAGCAATCCTTAAAAATTCACAAAAACAAGTAAAAAAATATGTCAGATAAAGCTACCTTAGAAATTAATGGTGAAAAGTATGAACTACCACTAAAAGTAGGAACTGAGAAAGAAGTTGCCATTGATATAAAAACCTTAAGAAATGCAACAGGAGGTGTTATTACCTTAGATCCTGGATATAAAAATACAGGAAGTTGCGAAAGTGCCATAACCTTCTTAGATGGTGAAAAAGGAATACTTAGGTACAGAGGCTATTCTATTGAAGAATTAGCTGAAAAAGCTGACTTTTTAGAAGTTGTATACTTATTGATTTTTGGTGAATTACCAACGCAAGAGCAATTAGACAAATTTTCAAAAGATATTAAAGAAGAGTCTGTTGTAGATGACGATGTTAAAAAGATATTAGATGCTTTTCCTAAGTCAGCACATCCAATGGGTGTATTGTCTTCTTTAACAAGTGCTTTAACCGCATTTTATCCATCTTCTGTTGATGTAAATTCAGAAGAGGCCATGTATAATGCTATTGTTAGAATCTTAGCAAAGTTTCCGATTCTTGTGGCTTGGACAATGCGTAAAAAACACGGTTTACCATTAGATTATGGTGACAAAAATTTAGGTTACGTAGAAAACGTGCTTAAAATGATGTTTAAAAGACCAGATAGCGAGTATGAACAAAACCCAATTTTAGTTAATGCTTTAGACAAACTTTTAATTCTACATGCAGATCATGAGCAAAATTGCTCGGCTTCAACAGTAAGAATTGCAGGTTCTTCTCATGCAGGTTTATTTGTATCCTTAGCATCTGGTATTTCCGCACTTTGGGGACCATTACATGGTGGTGCTAACCAAGCGGTATTAGAAATGTTAGAAGCTATTAAGGCTGATGGAGGAGATACTAAGAAATACATGGCAAAAGCAAAAGATAAAGAAGATCCTTTCCGTCTAATGGGCTTTGGTCACCGTGTATATAAAAACTTTGACCCTAGAGCAAGAATAATTAAAAAAGCAGCAGACGAAGTTTTAGGAGATTTAGGTGTAGAAGATCCTATTTTAGATATAGCGAAAGGACTTGAAAAAGAAGCTTTAGAAGACCAATATTTTGTAGATAGAAAATTATATCCTAATGTAGATTTCTATTCAGGTATCATCTATAGAGCAATGGGTATTCCTGTGGAGATGTTCACGGTTATGTTTGCACTTGGTCGTTTACCAGGTTGGATAGCACAATGGAGAGAAATGCGTATGCGTAAAGAGCCAATCGGACGTCCTAGACAATTATATATCGGTGAAACTTATAGAGAGTTTAAAACCATTGATAAAAGATAATTTATTAAATTAAATAGCAAAAAGCTTCATAATAATACTATGAAGCTTTTTTGCGTTTTAAGTGATGAAACTAAATATACAAAACGAAACGTCTCGTCTTAGGGCTGTTATCTTAGGAACAGCAGAGAGTAATGGACCAGTACCTTCAATTGAAGAAGCTTATGATCCAAAATCATTAGAGCATATAAAAGCAGGAACTTATCCAACTGAACAAGATATGGTCGCCGAAATGGATGCGGTTGCTAAGGTATTTGAAAAATATGATGTTAAAGTTTACAGACCGAACATTATTAAAGAATGTAATCAAATCTTCACTAGAGATATTGGTTTTGTAATAGATGATGTTTTTATTAAAGCAAATATACTACCTGATAGAGAAGAGGAGTTAAACGCTATTCAATATATTATAGATAAAATAGACAAGGATAAAGTAACGCGTCCTCCAGAAGAAGTGCATATTGAGGGAGGTGATGTTATTGTTTGGAACGATCATATTTTTATTGGTACATATAGAGGTGAAGATTACTCAGATTATATTGTTGCTAGAACTAACCAGGCAGGTGTAGATTATATAGCAAACAAGTTTCCTAATAAAACAGTAAAGAGTTTTAATCTTAGAAAATCGCAAACTAATGCTATGGAAAATGCATTGCATTTAGATTGTTGTTTTCAGCCTATTGGAAAGAATAAAGCGATATTACATAAAAACGGATTTTTAGAGAAAGATGAATACGAATGGCTTGTCGATTTCTTTGGAAAGGATAACATTTTTGAAATTACAAAAGAAGAAATGTACCACATGAATAGTAATGTATTCTCTATTTCTGAAGATGTTATCATTTCAGAACAAAACTTTACCCGTTTAAATACTTGGTTGAGAGAAAATGGTTTTACTGTTGAAGAAGTACCTTATGGTGAGATTGCTAAACAAGAAGGGTTACTTCGTTGTTCAACTTTACCTTTGATAAGAGATTAATTATTCGCGGTATAGAAAGTACTTGTTCACCAGATCTATATACTCTTTTTTAGCTTCATCTTGGCTAATGTTTTGTACTTGAAATAAAGCATTAGTCTTAAAAGCATTAATTATAGGTTTACGACTACTTGGTCTCCCATAATCGTTGGTTGCTTTTTTATAATAGGCATATAAGCGCAGTAAAAAGTCAGCAGGAAACGGTTCTGTATGCGCGTTAATACGATCTACAGCATCTTCAAACTCTTTATGTAGCTCTTCTGATGTCATCCTATTTCATTTCGGCAATAATACTTTCTCCACCTCTTACTTTTTGGTTAAGCTCTACCTTAATCTCTGCATCTAAAGGTAAAAATAAATCTACTCTAGAGCCAAATTTTATAAATCCAGAATCTTCTCCTTGAACAGCTTTAGAATTTACAGTAGCGTAGTTAACAATACGTTTTGCAAGCGCTCCTGCAATTTGACGATATAGCACTTTACCAAAACTTTCATTTTCGACGACAACAGTTGTACGCTCATTTTCTTCGCTAGCTTTTGGATGCCATGCTACCAAATATTTACCAGGATGGTATTTACTAAAACTTACATTTCCGCTTATAGGGTATCTTGTAACATGCACATTGATAGGAGACATAAATACAGAAACTTGTATACGCTTGTCTTTAAAAACTTCGTTTTCCATTACCTCCTCTATAACTACAACTTTACCATCAACGGGAGATAGAGCATGCTTTTCATTGGCATGAGTATGACGTTTAGGATTCCTGAAAAATTGAAGAATAAGAATAAAGAAAATAAGTATGGCTATCATTAAGCCCTTTCTGAGCCATTCATTAGTAACAAACTCGTCGATTAAAAAAAATGATCCTACAACAAGGACTAATGTAATAAATATAATTTTATGACCTTCTTTATGAAACATAGCTTAGTATTCTTAAAAACAAATATATAAATGGTGACGCAAAGATAATACTATCTAGTCGGTCTAAAAGCCCTCCATGCCCAGGCATTATAACTCCACTATCTTTTACACCTGCTTGACGTTTAAATTTAGATTCTATTAAATCACCCAAAGTACCAAAGACACTCACAATAATTGCCATAATTAGCCAACTAGTAAAACCTAGAGTCTCAGTATATTTAGCAATGAAATAACTAGAAATACAAGCAAAAAATAATCCACCCAGAAAACCTTCAACAGTTTTTTTGGGTGATATACTTGGAAATAGTTTTTGTTTTCCAAAGTTTTTGCCAACTAAGTAGGCTGCACTATCGTTAACCCAAATGAGTATAAAGCCACCTAAAAGTAAAAGAGGTGTAAATACATTTTTATAATTAGCTATGAGTAGCATAAAAATGAAACCACTGGTTAAATAGAACGTTGTTACAATAAAATTCTTGGAACTAAAAATAGGAATGCGTTTAGTCGTAAATAAATCCTTTATAAGAATTAAGTTAACAAATATGGTGATTACCAATACAATCTGAATGGCTTCATCACTGCCAGATGTATTTTTATTCCAAAGGCATAAATACCAAAACCCACCAAAAAGTAAAATGAAAATAATATACTGCGCAAAAGATTTTAGCTTAATTAGATTGCTGAATTCAGCTAAGCTTAAAATTCCAAATAATAGAAGTAAAGCAGTTAATGCATTTTGCATATACAAAGACCCAATGAGTAATAACACGTAGATAACGCCAGATATGGCTCTAATGGATAATTCTTTCATTATAAGTCTTCTAATAGAAGTAGGTATAGATTTTTTGCACTACTTCCATAGGTAAGAAAATCTTTGTCGTCCGCAGTTTTAAAATGCTTTATAGTGGTAATGTTTGTTGGGATTTTAGATTTGCTTTTTGCTTTAATGCCTTTTAAACCTTCACCTATATTTTCTGCAAATTGACTTGTTGTAGCATAGATTATAAAATGCTCAGGTAGCTCTTTGAGCTTTTTCTCAGCAATCTGGTTAGATGAAATTAGTAGGGAACCGTCATCAGAAATTAAGTATTCGCAGGTTGACAAAAAATACTTGCTTTCAGAAATTTTATTAGTACTATTAAGCTTGATATCTTTAAACAAGTCTAGTAAACGTTCATCAATAACAAATACTTTATCGTTGTGCCATTGATTTTCATCTAAAATAGCATTGAAACTTTCCTTAACTTCATTCATATTTTCGCAATACAAGAACTTGCCTCCATTAGCCTTGAAGTTTATGGTAAAACGTTCGTCGGCAGGCAACTTAATTTCAGGCATGTACTTGCCACGCTCTTGATTTGGTATTTGTTCTTCGGATTGATTTGATTTTTTTCCGAAGAGTTTACGAAATAAGCTCATTCAACTGCTACTATTAATCCTAGGTTAGTGCATTTCTCAAATATAAAAAAACTTAAATTAACATAAAGTCAATTTAAGTTTTTTATATGATTGCAGTGTAGTTTATTCTTCTTCCTCTGCAATTATTTCTTCTTTGTCAAAAGCACGTTTTCCGAAGATTTTTTCAAGATTGTCCTTAAAAATTACTTCTTTATCTAACAGTACTTCAGCAAGTTCAGTAAGTTTGTCTTTGTTTTCTTCGAGAAGTTTTACTGCTCTTTCGTATTGCTTTTCTATAATATCAGAAATCTCTTTATCTATAAGCTCAGCAGTTTGCTCGCTATATGGTTTTGTAAATCCATATTCAGACTGACCCGAAGAATCGTAATACGTTAGGTTTCCTACCTTATCACTCAGTCCATAAATGGTAACCATAGCTCTAGCTTGCTTTGTTACTTTTTCTAAATCACTTAAAGCACCAGTAGAAATTTTACCAAAAATAACTTTCTCTGCAGCTCTGCCACCCAATGCAGCACACATTTCGTCTAACATTTGCTCTGGTCTTACAATAAGGCGTTCTTCTGGTAAATACCACGCAGCACCAAGAGAACGACCTCTAGGTACAATAGTGACTTTTACTAAAGGCGCAGCATGCTCTAACATCCAGCTTATAGTGGCATGACCTGCTTCGTGAAAAGCAACGGCACGTTTTTCTTCTGGAGTTATAATTTTATTTTTCTTTTCTAATCCACCGATGATTCTATCAACAGCGTCTAAGAAATCTTGTTTGTTAACTGCTTTTTTACCTTTTCTTGCAGCAATTAAAGCGGCTTCATTACAAACGTTAGCGATGTCAGCACCAGAGAAACCAGGTGTTTGCTTTGCTAGGAAATCTATATCTAAAGTCTCCTCTTTTTTAAGTGGACGTAAGTGTACTTCAAATATCTCTTTACGTTCTCTTACATCTGGAAGGTCAACATAAATTTGTCTATCAAATCGACCAGCACGCATTAATGCGCTATCTAAAACGTCTGCTCTGTTGGTTGCTGCTAACACAATAACATTTGTATTTGTGCCAAAACCATCCATTTCAGTTAATAACTGGTTTAATGTGTTTTCACGTTCATCATTAGAACCAGAGAAATTGTTTTTTCCTCTTGCTCTACCAATGGCATCAATTTCATCAATAAAAATAATTGATGGTGATTTTTCCTTAGCTTGTTTAAACAAATCTCTTACACGAGAGGCTCCTACACCTACAAACATTTCTACGAAGTCCGAACCAGATAGTGAAAAGAAAGGCACTTTTGCTTCGCCTGCAACGGCTTTTGCTAATAAGGTTTTACCAGTTCCTGGAGGTCCTACAAGTAATGCACCTTTAGGAATTTTACCTCCAAGTGAGGTGTATTTTTCAGGAAACTTTAAAAAATCTACAATTTCTTGTACTTCTTCTTTAGCTCCTTCTAAACCTGCAACATCTTTAAAAGAAGTTTTAGTGTCTGATTTCTCATCGAAAAGTTTGGCTTTAGATTTTCCTATGTTGAAAATCTGTCCGCCAGCTCCGCCACCTCCGCCAGAAGACATACGTCTCATTATAAAAATCCAAACACCTATAATTAAGATAAATGGTAGAAGTGTAAGTAGAAAATCTCCCCAAACGTTTTGCTCGGTTTCATACTCAACAACAGTGCTGAGATGATTCTCATCTATACTTTTTTTAATGTCTTTTTCGAAATTTTGAAGATCACCAAATTCAAATTTATAATTCGGAATTGGAGTTACCGAAGGAAGAATAGTATTTGGTTTCGACTTTTTGTGAATCTCTTCTTGTTGAGCTTCTTTAGTTAAATAAACTCTTGCTTCTCGCTTGTTTACAATTTCTACCTTAGCGACATCACCTTTATCCAAATATTCTATAAACTGTGAAGGGTTAATCTGTAAACCTGTAGATCCACCAAATCCACCAGAAAACAATTGAATTGATATGAATATAGCGATGATAACACCGTAAATCCAATACGGATTTACTTTTGGTTTTTTATTTAAATTTTTATTGTCTTTTGCCATTTTTTTTGCCGTCTTTCGACTTCGCTCAAGATAAACTTCAGCGGTAATCTTTTTTAGTAACTTGTTTCTATTTGCGTCATTTTAGCGTCTCCCCATAGACTTTCTATGTCGTAGTATTCTCTTATGTGTTTTTGGAACACATGTACTACAACATTTACATAATCCATTAAAACCCATTCGGCATTATCTGTACCTTCAACATGCCAAGGTTTGTCTTTAGTGGTTTTGCTTACTAACTTTTGTATGGAGTTGACGATTGCGTTAACCTGTGTATTAGAAGTACCTTCACAAACTATAAAATAATCGCAAACCGTATTTTCAATATCTCTTAAATCTAAAATTGTAATTTCTTTTCCTTTAACCTCTTCTATTCCAGCAATGATTGTGGTAATGAGTTGGTCTGCGCTAGTTTTTTCTTTCGTCATTAAATTGAATTAAATTTATGCAAAGTTATTATTTTTTTAGTTCTTGTAAACCCTAAATGTCATAAGAAAACTATAAAAATAGACCTTTATTTACATGTACATTATCAAACTTGATGCCATTGACTCCACAAACAGTTACCTTAAGGCTATGTCTGCGGTTAATCTGCCAAAGGATTTTACGGTTGTTGTTGCTAACCATCAAACGCAAGGGAGAGGACAAATGGGTACAATATGGCAAACGGAAGATGGTAAAAACCTTACGGCTAGTGTGTTTAAAGAGGTAGGTTCTATTGCAATAGAAAAGCAGTTCTATATAAGTATGGTTGTAGCTATATCAATTTGTAAGGCGCTAGATTACTTAAAAATCCCGAAATTATCTATAAAATGGCCTAA
This sequence comes from Winogradskyella sp. MH6, assembly GCF_022810765.1. NCBI lineage: Bacteria > Pseudomonadati > Bacteroidota > Flavobacteriia > Flavobacteriales > Flavobacteriaceae > Winogradskyella > Winogradskyella sp. MH6. The sequence continues at coordinate 2,047,748 of NZ_CP094494.1, forward strand.
CGACATTTTGTCAGCAAATAAAAAAATTTGTGGTATTCTTATAGAAAATGTGATTAAACAAAATCAACTTAAAGGTTCTATCATTGGATTTGGATTAAACGTTAATCAAAAACATTTTGATAATTTACCTAAAGCATCATCTATGAATTTGCTTACTGGAATTGTTTATGATAGGGATGAAATTCTATCTGGTATTCTAACTGAGCTTCAAGCGTATTTCAAACTTTTAGATGCTAAAAACTATTCCGAAATAAAAACGCAATATGAAACCCTATTGTTTAGAAAAGATAAACCTTCAACATTTAAAAATGAAGATGGTACTATCTTTTCAGGAATTATAAAAAGTATAACTGAAACAGGTAAACTTAACGTTTGGACCGAAGATGATATTATAAAAACCTTTGATTTAAAACAAGTAACCTTGCTTTATTAAATCGCAGTTTTCATATTGGTTACTAAGGTTTCAATAAATTTATTGATTGGCCCTTTTATCATCATAGCCATCATGGCATTGAACTCTCCGCTAAAAGCTAGTTGTACTTCACTTTTATTAGCTTCAACTTCTGTAATATGACCGATAAGTGAGAAATCTAACTTTCCGCCGGCAGCACCCAAAACAATTTTGCTATGTGGCACTTCTTCTTTTTTCTTGAGTACGATTTCTGGCATACCTTTTAATGCAAAAAGAAATTTGTCGTTATCAAGAACTTCAAACTTACTGATGTTCTCTGGCATTAAATTTTCAAAATTTTTAACGTCGGATAAGAAATTGAATGTTTCTTCTGCTGATTTATCTAAAGTTACCTTTGGTGATTCTAAATTCATGTGTGATATATTTTTTGGAATGTATTTATCAATTAGCGTTCCATTCGCTTGGATTGGCATTCCATTGTGCTAAAATGTCTTGTTCAGCTTTGGTAATATAATTGGTGTCTAAGGCTTGTTCTAAAAGATTTTCGTAATTGCCAAGGGTGTGTAATTCTATATTAGCATCGTTAAAGTTCTTTTCTGCAACATCAAATCCGTAAGAAAAAATAGCCACCATACCTTTTACGTTAACTTTGGCTTCTTTTAAGGCGGCAACAGCGTTAAGACTACTTTTTCCGGTGCTAATTAAATCTTCTACCACAACTACAGTTTGTCCTTTTTCTATATGACCCTCAATTTGGTTTTGGCGACCATGCTTTTTTGCTTCTGGTCTTACATAAACAAACGGTAGGTTTAAATATTCTGCCACCAAAGCTCCAATACCAATTGCACCAGTTGCAACACCAGCAATAACATCTGGTTTGCCATAGTGGTCTTCTATGTGTTTTGCCATGGTTTCTCTTATGTAGTTTCTTATGAGTGGATAAGAAAGTACAATTCTGTTGTCGCAGTATATTGGTGATTTCCAGCCAGAAGCCCATGTAAAAGGCTCTTTGGGTTGTAGTTTTATAGCATTAATCTGCAATAAAACTTCTGCGGTTTTTTTAGCGGTTTCTTTGTTAAAAATCATGCTGCAAAATTAATGAATTTTATAAGTTTTTGAATTTTAAAACTAATTTAATTCTAAGTTTAAAAGCGGTTTAATAAAAAATAATATTTTTACAATTGATAAGTTATAACTAACCCAATCTATGTATACTATTTATGTAGGTGATAAACCTATAATTTTAACTACAAAAGTTGAAAAGGAAACCGATTTTAAATCATTCCTTCTTAAGTCTGTTAATATAGGTAAGGTTATAAAAATGCTGAATAGTACAGATCTAAACGCTGTACACCTCATACACAATAATCCAGATAAGCTTCTAAAGCACTTTTTGAAACTTTTGCCAAACGTTGTTGCTGGTGGAGGAAAAGCCTATAATGCCAGCAATGAAATATTATTTATCTACAGAAATGATAAATGGGATTTACCAAAAGGTAAAATAGAAGGCAAAGAATCTATTGAAGAAACTGCCATTAGAGAAGTAGAAGAGGAGACTGGAGTAGAGGGTTTAAAAATCACCAAACCTTTACCAACGACGTATCATATCTTTAAGCGTAATGGTAAGCATAAAATAAAAATCACCTATTGGTTTGAGATGAAAACAAACTTTGATGGTAAACTCTATCCACAAGAAAAAGAAGGAATCACAAAAGTAGAGTGGTTAGACGAAAAAGCTGCTCAAAAAGCTTTAGAAAACAGTTATGCTAATATTAAGTTGTTGGTGTAAACTCTATAGAAAGTAATCATCTTTTTATTTTAATCTATAAACAGGATACTGCAAATGAGACTTTTCATAATGCTTGCTCTTTTTGTGCAGCCAATCTAGTTGCGCATACCAGTTATTGGCAAACTCTTCGTCGTAGCTAATCTTAATATTGTACTCAATTTGTAACTTCGGGTTTTCCCTTAAAAGCTGTTTAGCTCTGTCTTCCCATACATATGGTGAAAATCCTTCCTTTTGTTGTAAGATGGTATCGAAAAAATTCCAGTTAAAAAACGAATCTGGTGCTGTTGGTTCTAAAGTTTCAATAAGGTAACGAAGTGCTTTTTGGTCTGTCTTTACCAAATAGTCTCCTTGTCTGAAAGTTATTTTTTGTTTAGACATTTTAACTTTGGTGGCATAATGTAGATAGTGTCCTTCGTAAGGCGAAGTTCTTGTTTTGTAATCCTCAATTCTATAAGATTCTACGGTTAAAGTGGTGTCTTTTTCAAGGTAAATTAATTCTACTTTGTTCAGTTTAAGTAAGTCTATAACATTATACCAACCTTGCGGAATAACGTAGGCCTTAGGAATAGTTATCGAATCTGTTGACTTAAAGTAGTTCTGATAAGTCACATCTTTGGTAAAAGGTTTACTTCTATCATATTTTAGGCGTTGGGCACCTGTTAATTCACTTGGAATCATTTCCCCTTCAAAACCTTTAAATTTTAAAGTTGAAAATTTTGTTGTGTCAACAGACCACAATAAAGGATAGATATCTCCTGGTTTCCATTGACTCTGCTGGGCACTTCTGAGTTCAGCTATTTTTTTTGAGTCTTCTTCGGTAATCTCTATCATGCTCTTCATTAGTTCGTAAGTGCCTTCAACACGTTGTTTGTACGGTTTTAGCATGTGCGTTTCTACCATCATACCCAGTGTGTTAAATAGCGTTGTGTAACCTGTAGAATAACGAGGTGAATCTAAAAATTGCGAAAAGCCAGACTCTGGTGTACGGTTAAATACATTAACATAAGGTGTAATATCCCATTCTTTTTCGGCTAATTTTTGTTCAAGTTTTGGCATCATTTCTAAGTGAAGATAAGCACCCAAATTACCACCCAATTTGTTGTGTTGGGTAAACAAATGTGTTAGTGTGTATTGGTAATCTGCACCATTGCTTACATGATTGTCTATAAAAACATCTGGCTGAACCAAATGAAATATTTCAGCAAATGTTTTGGCGTTTTTAGTGTCACACTTTATGAAATCTCTGTTTAAATCGTAGTTGCGAGCGTTGCCTCTAAAACCATATTCTTTAGGACCATTTTGATTAGTTCGTGTGCCAGAATTTCTGTTAAGACTTCCACCAATGTTGTAAATAGGTATAGTAACTAAAACCGTGTGCTTTGGTGCTTCAATTTTACCTTGTATTATGTCTCTGTAAAGCATCATGGTAGCATCAATACCATCAGACTCACCAGGATGAATACCATTATTGATAAGTAAGACTCTGTTGTTAGCTCTTAGTTTATCAAAATTATCCCCAGAATTTTCCATGTTTAACGTTACAATATGTAACGGTTTTCCAGAATCAGTTTCACCCATTTCTCGGATTGAGATCTCACTATAGCTATTAGCTAAATCCTTGTAGAACTTAATTGTTTCGTTATATGTTGCTGTTTCTGTTCCGTCGCTTTTTTCAAAAACTGTGGTAAAATCTATGTCTTTTAAATTGTTGTTTTTTTCTGTGCAAGATGCAAGTACTAACAAGAGAATTATGAGTTTTTTCATACGTAATGATATTGTCATTCAAACTTACAGATTTTAAGTCTAAAAAATGTTAACATCATAAAATTCAAAATATAAAAAAGACTAATTTTGCAGCACTTTCAAAAATTAGAGAATGCAACAAACCACAAATACTATTTTAATGATTCGTCCTGTAAATTTTAGGATGAACGAACAAACTGCTGTAAACAACTATTTTCAGGAAGATATTGATTTAAAAAATGCAGAGGTCAATGCTAAGGCACAAAATGAATTTGATACTTTTGTTGAAAAATTAGAGGCTGTTGGTATTAACGTTGTAGTAGAAAGTGATGATGAGTTAGTGGATACTCCAGACTCTATTTTTCCTAATAACTGGGTGAGTTTTCATAGTAATGGCGATGTGGCTTTGTATCCAATGTTTGCAGAAAACAGGCGTAAAGAGCGACGTGATGAGGTATTCATTAGACTAGAAAATGAAGGGTTTAAAATTGAAAATATTGTAGACTATACTTCTGCAGAAGACGAAGGTGTTTTTTTAGAAGGTACAGGTAGTCTTATTCTAGATCGCGTTAATAGAAAAGCTTACTGTGCATTATCGCCAAGAGCAGATGAAGATTTATTTATAGAATTTTGCGAAGATTTTGAATATACTCCAGTAGTTTTTGTAGCCAATCAAACTGTAGAAGGAAAACGTTTGCCTATTTATCATACTAATGTTATGATGTGTTTGGCAGAAACTTTTGCTGTGATTTGTTTAGACTCCATAGATGATAAAAAAGAGCGTAAAAATGTAATTAAGCATTTAAAGGAAGATGGTAAAGAAGTTATAGCCATTTCTGAAGCGCAGATGCATCAGTTTGCTGGTAATATGTTACAACTTAGAGGAAAGAATGACCAACGCTATTTAATAATGAGTGAAGCGGCTCACAAAAGCTTAACGCAAGACCAGATTAATAGAATTGAAAGACACTGCCTAATCATTTCAAGCTCATTAGAGACTATAGAAACTTGTGGAGGTGGAAGTGCACGCTGTATGATGGCTGAAGTATTTTTGCCAAAGTCTTAATAAGTTATTCTGTTTTTTACTTAAAAGTTAAGCCTCTGACTTAGGAAGCTCTATAAAGAATTTACTGCCTACGTTTACAGTACTCTCAACCCAAATACGTCCGTTGTTAAGTTCTACTAAATCTTTGGCTATGGTTAATCCTAAACCTGTACCTTTTTCGTTCTTGGTACCAACAGTAGTAAAGTTCTTATTGGCGTTAAAAAGTTTTTTGATGTTTTCTTCAGAGATACCAACACCAGTATCTTCAACACAGATTAAAGCTTTACCATTAACATCTTGGTTAGATACAGTAATAACATCACCAGTTCTACTAAATTTAACTGCATTGGTAATTAAATTCTGAATAACAATCTCTACCATGCTCTTGTCTGCATAAACAAAATCGCGTTGAGATTCATCTATAAGTACTATACGCTTGTCTTCAACTTTTTGTTCTACCAATGCCATTTTAGTATGAAAAACGTCCTGAATATTAAACAACTCTGGGTTTGGCTCTAAATTCTGCATTTGCGATTTAGACCAGTTTAATAAATTGAACAAAAGTGAAGACGCATTATTTGCATTTTCACTTAACTCAGGGATTAATTCTCTAAATTCTTCTTTAGAAATACTGTCTTCTTTCAATAGATCTAAAAAGGCCTTTATAGATGAAATGGAATCTTTTAAATCGTGAGAAACGATAGAGAACAACTTGTCTTTTACTTGGTTAACCTCTTCAAGATGATGAGCCTGCTCTAGGATGGCTTCACTGCGTATCTGCTCTTGCTTTAATTTTTCTTTCTGCTCAATTATGGTTTCTCTGTATTTTTTACTTTTTAAATAATTAAGTAATAATAACGTAAGTAGAATAGCCGTAGCAGCAATTGCACCATAAATAATCAGAGGGTTGTTTAACCAGGTCTTTATGGTTTTGTTGTTGTTATCTTCTTCTTCAAAATTGCCTATTTCCTCTTCTATGAGGTTGGAAGTGTTTAAATCCAAAGGTTCGGTATCAACAGGAAACACAGGCTGATTTATCTTTAATAGTTCATCCTTTAAATCGTAATATTTATTTTGCCAGAAAAATGCATTCTGATAATAACCACGTGTTGAATCTAAGGCAATATGAAGCTTGTAATTTTCTAGAAGCGCTGGTTTGTTGTCAATTTTTTGAGCAATGCTGTAAGCCTCGTTTAGTTGAATTTCTGCTAGCTTGACTTTTCGTTTTTGAAGGTTTAGGTTTCCAATGGCATTTAGTGCCAATAAAATACCTTCTTCATTGTTTTGCTTTCTATTGTACTTTAATCCTTCTACCAAATATTCTGAAGCCTTATCGTATTCTTTAAATTTTAAATATTCACTACCAAGCTTTGGCAATATCTCGCCACGTAAGTTTTGATCTTTGGTAGGATTTAGCATCTCTAAAACTTTTTCGTAGTACTCAATAGATTTGCGGTATTCTTTTCTCAGAGAGTATAGATCTGCAATGTTTTTTGTAGAAGTTATAATGCCATCTCTATCACTAATTTTTTTTCTAACATCTAGCGCTTTAAAATTAAAATCTATGGCTTTATCAATCTGATTGGTTTTAAAATAGGCTTCTGCTAGGTTGTTATATGCAGAACTAAGCTCATCAAAAAGATTTTGCTTTTCAAAAATATCAATGGCAGATAAAGAGTTTTGAAGTCCAACGGTATAATTACCACGCTTTATTTCTATAAGCCCAATACTGTTACTTACTTTGGCTACACCTAGTGTATCACTAATTTGTAAATAATATTTTCTAGATTTATCGTAGTTATCAATAGCATTAAAATAGTCGTTACGTTGCGTAAAAATTAATGCTCTGTAGTATGTGCTTTCGGCAAGTCCCTTAGTGTAGTTTAGTTTTTCAGAAAGTTTAGCAGTTTGATTTACGTATAGTAAAGCTTTTTCATAATCTTCAACTGCGTATAGTTCATCAATAAGCATTAACGAGAGGTCAACCTTTGTAGAATCAGCTTCGTGATACGCTAATTTTACTGTAAGGTCGTCTATTCTTTCATTTTGAGAAAAGCCAATGAAAGTTAATAGACAAACAGTTAATGTTATTAACTGCTTCATCACTTAGCGGTTGATAGACGAAGTGTTATGTTTTGGTTTACGTAACTTTTATTGAAGGTTAAAAAAAGTAAGTCAACACTAAACAAAAACAACGTGGTTAATGTTCGATTATAAAGCCTCATTTAATGTTTGGGACATTTGTTAATAGCCTACCAAAAATGCCATAATGTGCTTAAATACGCTAATTATTAAGATTTAATGCTAATAAATTAGATGAAATGACAGATGAAATTCACAAAAAAAAAGTTGTATCGATTAACGGCAAAAATCATAGGAAAACGACCGTTTTATCGATGAAATGCACGCAAGATTTAATGTGTTGATATTTAGTTAATTAGAGTTAAATGTTTCTAATGCTGGTAATGCTTTTAAATCAAAATCAAAAAGACATTGGTTTTCCCATGATGTGCCATTTGTTGAGGTGGCTTCGTTTCCATCAAAGGCTACCCAATCTGGTGCCCAATAACAAAATCCAATACCATGGTTATTGGGTATATTTTTTATGGTTTGTATCAACCATTCAAAGTATGCTTTTTGTCCTTGAGGTGTAGGTGAAAATTCATCCAAAATTTGATCTGAGCTTCCAATATAATTTGTTAGGTTGTCGTTCCACTGTAAAGTGAAAGGATAAGCCACTTCTACCATTAAAATGTCTTTATCGAAGTTGTTGGCAAGTTCGTTTAATTTTGAAGCAACAAGATCTAAATCTTTGGTTTGAAATTGAGGGTAATAAGATAACCCAATGATGTCAAAATCAATGTTGTAAGGCTCTAATTCATTAAAAAAGAAAATAGCATTTTCTACACTAGAATGATGTAGCATTATACGTGTTTTGCCTTCGGTGTCAACATCTCGTACAGCACGTATAGCTTCAGATACTAGGTCTGTGTAATTGTCCCAATTATTGCTAAAATTGCCCCAAACTCTGCCAAAATCCCATAGAAAACCACTGTCTGTTTCATTGCCAATTTGTATAATATCTGGTAATGTGTTTTGGGCTTTTAATTGTTGTACAACATCTTTTGTGTAATTATAAATTGCCACTTTTAGTTGGTCGATATTCATATTTTGCCAAGCAACTGGCGGAGTTTGTGTGCCAGGATCTGCCCAATAATCACTATAATGAAAATCGAGTAAAAAGTCCATGTTACGAGCTTTTATTTTTTGGGCATAAGTCTTTACATCTTCAAGTCCGTTTTGTCCATCTTGTGGTGTATGCCAAAGTTTTAAGCGGACTAAGTTGGTGCCTTTAGACCTTACGAAATCTAATAATTCAACAGAGTTACCATCTTCATCTTTATAGTTTAGGTCATAGTTTTCTAACTCACTTTGAAACGACAAATCCATGCCTTTGTATAATTGATTTGAAGTTGCATCATTTGAGTCATCATTACTAGAACAAGACGTTAAAATGATTAGGCATATAATCCAATACTTTTTCATTCTGATTTTCTTAATTCTGGACTTGTACATTATTAGATTTAAGAACTATTATTCCGAAATTTCTTGACCAAATTTAATCAAATTTCCATCGAGGTCTATAATGGCAAATTCACGCATGCCATAAGGATGATTTTTTAAGGTTCCGTTTGGGTGAATTACATCAAAAGTCTTTAATTCTTCATAGAGCGTATCTATGTCTTCTACATCTACATAACAACTTGTGTTTTCTGGGTGAATTTTGTCGTTGCATTTCCAAAAATGAACCACAAAATTATCACGTGCAATTACAGCATAATTGTCGTCTAAGTAGCCAACCTTATTAAAGCCAAGTTTGGTTTTATAGAACTCTACAGTCTTTTTGATATTCAAAGATGCTAAAACAGGAATGCCTTTTAGGAGGTGAGATTTTCGTTCCATTTTTAATTGATGTTTTTGTATGTCTTTAAAAATAGGGAATTATGATGCACTATTATCTTAATAGAATAATAAAACTGCTATCTTTGCAACCATTTTAAAAAGCTAAAATTAACACAAATATGAAGCTTCAGGATACTTTAGAATTACATGTAAAAGCAGCTGTAAAGGAATTGTTTCAGGCAGATTTAGAATCTGTAGAATTTCAGGCAACTCGTAAGGAGTTTGCAGGAGATATAACTGTTGTTGTTTTTCCTATGTTGCGTGTGGTAAAAGGAAATCCTGTAGCTATTGGTGAGCAGATAGGGCAATATCTTAAAGATAATGTGGCCTTGGTTAAAGGATTTAATGTGGTTAAAGGCTTTTTGAATATTGAAATTGATGATTCATATTATATAGATTTCTTTAACAGCATTAAAGACCAAAATAACTATGGTTTTGCCAGTTTAAAAGACGATAAAGCTGTAATGGTAGAATATTCTTCGCCTAACACCAATAAACCATTGCATTTAGGACATGTTAGAAACGTGCTTTTAGGCTATTCGGTTTCTGAAATTTTAAAAGCTTCGGGAAAGAAGGTCTATAAAACCCAAATCATCAACGATAGAGGTATTCATATTTGTAAAAGTATGTTGGCTTGGAAAAAGTTTGCTGACACAGGTATAGATGGCGAAAGAGAAACTCCTGAAACTACTTCGAATTCAGAATTGAAAAAAGGGGATAAACTGGTTGGTAAATATTATGTGGAATTCGATAAAGTGTTTAAAAAAGAAACGAATTTGATTTTGAATGAAATTTCAGAAGAGAATTTTATAAGATTTACTTCAGTTGAAATTAAGCAACTTAAAGTTTTGAAAGCCAAAGTAACTGAATTAAAAAAAATACTCTCGAATAAAGAGCGATCTCTGAATCTCGATGGGTTCAAAGGGTTAAATACTCATTTAGAGATAACCATTGAAGGTGCTGTTGATAATAATTGTTTATGGAAGGATGTTGTTAAGAAGTATGATAAAAGATTAATGGATAATAAAATATTGTCTAACCCTAATCATTTAAAAGAAATAGAGAATATTCTCAAAGATGTTATAACTGCTGAACAACGAGTATTAGATACAGAGTATGAAATAAAAGAGATTGCTAAAAAGAAAGCTCCAATCCTTTTAGAAGCCCAAGAAATGCTTCGTAAATGGGAAGCAGGAGATGCTGAGGTTGTTGCCCTATGGGAAAAAATGAATGGTTGGGTTTACGAAGGTTTTGAAGAAACTTACAAAGCTATTGGTGTTGATTTTGATAAATATTACTACGAAAGCCAAACCTATCTTTTAGGAAAAGAATTTGTTGCCGAAGGTTTAAAAAGCGGTGTGTTCTTTAAAAAAGAGGATGGATCTGTTTGGTGCGATTTAACTGAAGATGGTCTTGATGAAAAAATAGTGCTTAGGGCAGACGGAACAGCAGTTTATATGACCCAAGATATTGGTACAGCTATACAACGTATTAAAGATTATCCAGATGTTGGAGGTATGGTGTATACTGTTGGTAATGAGCAAGATTATCACTTTAAAGTACTGTTTTTAATTCTTAAAAAACTAGGCTTTGATTGGGCAAAAAATCTATATCACCTAAGTTATGGTATGGTAGATTTACCAAGTGGTAAAATGAAGAGTAGAGAAGGAACTGTAGTAGATGCTGACGACCTTATTCAAGAAATGGCAGATACTGCTGAAGAGATTTCTAAAGAATTAGGAAAGTTAGACGATTATTCAGAAGACAATAAAAAAGCACTTTATAAAACCATTGGTTTGGGTGCGCTTAAATATTACATCTTAAAGGTAGATCCTAAAAAGCGAATTTTGTTCGACCCTAAAGAGTCCATAGATTTTCAGGGAAATACAGGGCCTTTTATTCAGTACACTTACGCTAGAATTCAATCTATATTAAGAAAGTCTAACATTGACGAAAATGCAACTCTAAGCGCAGCCGAAGTGTCACTTCAAGATAAAGAACGAGATCTCCTTAAGCAGTTAGAGCAATTTCCAGAAGTTATTCAAAATGCTGCAGAACAACATAGTCCTGCATTGGTCGCTAATTATACTTACGATTTGGTGAAAGATTTTAACTCGTTCTATCAAAATGTATCTATTTTAGGTGCAGATAAGGAAGAAGAAAAAATCTTTAGAGTACAGTTGTCTAAAACCGTTGGACAGACCATAAAAAATGCATTTAGCGTTTTAGGTATTGATGTGCCAGAGCGCATGTAGATTTATTAAGAAATATCTTACCAAACATAGTTGTTGCAGTAGTTTTAACAGATTGCTAGGCAATCTTTTGACCGTTTTTGAGTATCTTAGGAGAGGTTGAAATTAAAGAGTTACGCTATGCAAACTACACGGTATTTTAAAACTTTAGCCAACACATTTCTTACTGTTTTGTTGGTGACATTTACTTTAACTGCTCAGGAGAATTTCTCAGAGTTTAGTGGTAAAGTGGTAGATGGTAAAACAAATAAGGCTCTAGAGGCAGTTAGTCTTAATGTTAATGAAACTAATGTAAGTACCATTACAAATTCTGAAGGAGCGTTTGTTTTAAAAGTCTCAAAAGCGCATTTAGATTCTAAGGTTATTGTTAGTTTATTGGGTTATAATACTAGAGTTGTTCCGTTATCTGAATTATCTGGTAAAGACAATACAATAGAATTGTATAGAGCAGTTACAGAACTCTCTGAAGTAAATATTTCAGCGTTTAAGAATGCAGAAAGTTTGGTGAGAAAGGTGTTTGACAAAAAAAGCAAAAACCATCAAGACGAATCGGTTTACATGACCGCTTTTTACAGAGAAACCATAAAACGACGAAATAGAAATGTATCGCTCACCGAAGCTGTAGTTAACATTCTAAAGTATCCTAACAGGTCTTCTATAAGGGATGCTATATCATTAAATAAAGCAAGGAAAAGTACTGATTATAAGCGACTAGATACAGTATCTGTAAAACTTCAAGGAGGTCCATTTTCAGCCATTTATTTGGATATTATGAAATATCCTGAATATATTTTTACTGATGCTACTATAGGCAGCTATAACTTTTCTTTTGATACTCCATCTAATATTAATAACAGAAACGTTTATGTGGTAAATTTTAGTCCTAAAAACAACGCTTTAAATTATAGTTACAATGGCAAGTTATTTATAGATGTAGAATCTTTGGCATTAGCGAGCGCAGATTATACTTTAGACCTTAGCAATAAAAGTAGAAGCAAAAATCTATTGGTAAAAAAGAAACCAAGTAATGTTATTGTTTATCCTTTAGAAGCTCATTACAAAGTTAATTACAAGGAGAAAGAAGGAAAATGGTATTATAGTTATTCTAACTTGTTTTTGAAATTTAAGGTGAATAAAAAGCGGCAAATTTTTAATAAAGTCTATTCTTTATCTAGTGAAATGGCAGTAACAGATTGGGAAATAAATTCTACAAATAAAAGAATAAAAAGTAAGGACAAATTAAGGCCTTCTGTTATTATTACAGATGCAATTTCGGGTTTTTCAGATTCTGATTTTTGGGGGAAATACAACCTCATAGAACCAGATAAATCCATTGAGTCTGCAATAGAAAAAATTAAAAAGAATATTGAAAGACAAAAAGAGAAAGATGAACGTTCGGTTAATGGAAATCCTTAAGTTTTAAGAGGTGTTTTCTACCCTTTTCGGAAATTTATAGAATTAAAGATTAGTTAGTTAAATGTTCTTGTTCTGTTGTGGTTTTTATTTTTTTGACTTCAAGCTACATCGATAAACATAACCAAGACTCAGTTCTGTAAAATCGGCTTGTCCAAGATTTGCATTAATATGCGCGCCAATAAAGATATTGTGTTTAGGTGCCATATTTGTAGACCATAAATAGTATTTTAATCCCATTCTGGCAGATACTGTACGCTTTATTTCATAATACCAATCTAATTCGCCTAAGACTTCAATAGTAACGTCATTAGCGTTTTGATAGGTGTATCCTTGGTTTAGTTTCCAGTCAATTTTATAAAAAGGTTTGTAGATGTTTAATCCTAAATCAAACTCAAAACCAAAATGATCAATTAACAGTTCTGATGTTGCAAAAAGCCCAAAATTTGTAGCATAACCATAAGGATTGTCCGCAAAATGAGGATATTGCTCTTCAACTAAAACTTCATTGTTTTTTATGTAGTCATAGTAGTGCTCATAAAATCTATAATAAAAGCCACCTCCAAACTTAAAGGTGTTGTTGATTATTTTTCCGGCTGAGGCAGAAAAACTATAAACTTCTTTTTTGGTGTTAAATTTTTCTGATAAAACATTTTGACCAATACCTATTCTACTAGAAAAATAGGTTTGAGATGTAGACGAAAATTCAGGCTTTTTAAATTCTGTAGTTTCTTTCGGGTTTTCAAACCTTGCAGAAATACTTGCCGCTATTGAATTAAGACCTTGGTTTGGTAAACGTGTATGTCCATTAGAGTGATGCAAGTAGCCTAAGCCAACTCTCCAATCTGTACGTTTCTTTTTAAGAATAGAGTAGTATAAAAATGACCTAAAAGACCAATTTAATTTTGTGGTTATTGCTCTGTTGAATGGGTTTGTTTGCTCATCATATTGAGTATCCATATAAGAACCACCTATACCAATATTCAAATTTAAATCTTCCGAGAATACAGATTTTAGAATTGAAAATTCCATAAATGGCATTACAGAGTATGCTTTACCAACCTTATCAGTATTACCAAAATCTGTGTAACCAAATATAATACCTGTTGTAGGGTAATTGAGTCTTGCAGCCCATTCTTTTTCTGGATTGTAATTATAATTTCCAATACTTAAGAATAGATTTTTTTGAAGGTCTGTTTTTGGAAAAAATGTATTTGCTTCGAGGGTTTTTCCTAGTATTAATTCGGGTGTAAAAAAATAGGTTTCATCTACATTGTATTCATCATTTTGAGCAATTATTGCACTATTGAAGACTAACAAAAAAAAGCAAATAGGATGTTTAATGGCTTTATGTAAAGTCATGTTAGGGTTATTTGTTGTACAAATAACAATTAAAAATTAACTCTAAAGCTCAAATTGGGTGTAAATTTTAAAGATCTATTATCAACTTCAACAATGTCATTGTCTGAATCTAATGTGTAATAGCGGTTTATAATATTGTTTTGGTTAAGCATATTCCATACAGAAGCACCAGCTTCGGCTTTTATACCTTTTGATAGTTGAAACTTATAAATAGCTGATAAATCGGCTCTAAAATAATCTGATAATCTGGAGCTATTTGGGCTTTGATATTCTATAGTTGAATTGCTGTTGTCTTGTATGTTTAAAGGTTTTGTGTAAGCTCTGCCAGAGTGCCAATTAAGACCTAAACCTATTTTGAAGTTTTTTAAACTATAGGTGAGAGATGCGTTGGCTACATGAGTTAAATCTACACTGTTTGGGAAGGGATTTCCGTCATTAATAACATCAAAGGTATAATCGTTGTTGCTTAAAGTGTAACTCAACCATGTACTAAAATTATTAAAACGTTTATTTATTAAAAAATCTAAACCTGTAACGGTATATGAGCCTTTGTCATTCACAAATTGAAATTGATTTTGAAAGCCTTGACTTTGAGCCGTAATGCCTTCTACATTTTTATAGTAGCCTTCTAGTGAAACCAATAAGTTGTTTTGATTGTAACTTAAGCCTAATGAAATTTGCTGACTTTTTACAAGTGGTACATTTTCTAAATTTGATAATTGCCATCGTCGTTTTTCAATACCAAAAAAATCTTGTTGCAAGTCTATTACCTGAGAAATAGTTTGGCTTTTAAGTTCTCCTAAAACTTCTAATCTTACGTGGTCAGATATTTTTTGATTAAAAGCAAATCTTGGCTCAAGTACCAATTCTTTTAGTTTTTCAAAATAACTTATTCGTGCGCCTAAACGTATGTATGTATTGTGAGATTTTGAGTAACGCTCGGTTTCACCAAAAATAGCGTGTGTTCTTACAATTTCTTTTACCAAACTTGTAAAATTTGGATTAGATACATCTTCAAAATTAGTAACACCTACTTCATTAAATTGATAGCCTCCTCTAACTTCAATATCATTATCTATAATTTTTTTTACATCGAAACGTAAACCATAATCTTCAACTTTATTTTCTTGAATGAGTAATTGGCTATTGGTCACATCATTATTTTGAGCATCTAAATCGTAATGAGAATAATATACTTGGGCAGATGTATGTATATCATTCTTAAAAGTCTTAGAATAGGTAGCACTTGCACCATAGCTAACTTGGTTAAGTGCGCTTCTGGTTTCTTGTATATTATTGTCAGAATTTGCAAATACCTGATTGTAATCTAGGTTGTTATAAATATTAAGCAGACTAATTCTAAGCTTAGATGAATCATTAATGTCGTAAAGAAACTTGGCGTTAACATCATAAAATAAAAATCGTTCATCTAATGCCAAAAGTGTATTTACATCATTTGTAGTGTTGAGTTCAGAATCTCTAAAAATTCTATCAAAATAAGCGTCATAAGTCTCGGAAACCAAAACGTCTGTAAAAGAACGTCGCGCAGAGAGTTGTAATTCGGTTTTTTTACTCAATGGCACTTTTGCATAACCATCTACGCTGAGTAAATTACTTCCCAAACCTGCACTAAACTTTTGGTCTAAATCATCTACATTTTTAATAGAAATAGTGCCAGAAACACCATTGCCATAAAGGGCACTTGTACCATTTTTAGAAATACGAATATCATCTGATAAATAAGGATTAAATGCTGAAATTAATCCAAAAAAATGTCCAGATTGATACATACGTATGCCTTCGTACAGAATAAGGTTTTGGTCGTTAGTGCCGCCTCTTACATTAATATTAGAAATACGTTCGTCTACACTTGTAACACCTGGTAGGTTTTGTACTATTTGGAGAACATCTGGTTCTATTAAGCCTGGTAAAATATCAAAGGCATTGGCATCTACTGTTATGGTACCATTATTGGTTTTAGAAATACCTCTAGATAAGTAATTATTTACTACAACTTCTTCTAGCCTATGTACTATTTTGTCGCTTGGTGTTATGGCAATAAAGCGTCGGCTTAAAACTTCAAAGTTAAGATTGGTAATTGTTTTTAGCTTATCCAGAGCTTCTTCTAAAGAAAGGTCTTCTTTAAGAGGGTATAGCTCTATATTTAAAACGGTTTTAGTCTCAAATGAAAATTTTACCTCATAGCGTTTTTCTAAAATTTCTAGAATTTGAACGAGTTGTTGTGGTTCCTCTTTTTGACTATGTGCAAGATTAGAGAAGATAGAAATTAGGAGAAGTAAAACAATACGATGTAAAAGTTTATTCACGCTTTAATACAATAGAAGTTCCAGACTTACTATAGCTTAAATTTAATGGTATTGTTACAGATTGCAATGCTAAATCTAAATTTTTATGAGTAAAACCTCCGGTGTATAGTCGGTTGGCATCAGCTTTATCTATAACAATTTTTATGTCGTAATAATTTTCTAATTCGGTAATAACGTGTTTAAGAGGTGTGTTTGTGAAGTTACTTTCACCACGCAACCAAGCTGGTTGCGTAGTGATTTCTTTTTCATTAGCAAATAACTTCCCATCAATTATTTTTAGACCATTTCCTGGTCGTAACTCTGTGTAATTGTCTTTTGTTTTAACGCCAACTAAGCCTTCGTAGCATCTCACTTCAAAATAACCATTGCGTTGGTTTATATTAAACTGAGTACCGAGAACACTAACAATTCCTTGGTCTGTAACAACATCAAACTTTTCGCCTTTGGCAACTTTAAAAAATGCTTCACCACTAAGTTTAACTTCTCGTTTGTCACCCCATTTACTTTCGTTGAAAACCAAGTTAGAGTTTGCATTAAGGATCACTTCAGAAGCATCTGGTAATTCTATTGTTGTTTGCGAGGCAATTTCTGTATTAAAAGTGCTGTCTAAGGTTGTTGTGTAGTAATAAACACTAAAGCATATAGCTAATACAGCTGCAATTTTAAGTAGTGGTTTATACCAAGATTGTGTAGATTTTTGCTTCAGTTCAGATTGTAATACATTGTAATTTTTATCCACAGAGAAGTCTGGAGACTTAAAAGATTTTAATGCTGTATCTAATTGCATTAAATCTTTATAATCCTCTAGCTGCTCAAAAGCTTTTTGCTCTTCTGAGTTAAGATTATGGTCTAACCATTTTTGTATGAGTTCTTCTCGTGTCATAATTGCATTTCAATAATAGAACAGTTAAGTCCTAAAAATTCCTACCCACAATTTATTTTATAATTCATCTATATCTTCTCGTAGCTTTTTTAGCGCACCATAAATGCGTTTTTCTACAGCTTTTGTAGAAATATCTAAAAGTGCAGCAATCTCTTTAAATTTTTTACCTTCAACTCTGTTCATTAAAAAAGCGACGCGTTGCGCTTCTGTAAGTTTGCTTAGGGCTTTTTGAAGTTTGTCATGGTACTCTTTTTCTTGTAAAACAAACTCAGGAGTCTCGTTGGTTGAATTTTTTTGAGGTGTTTTTTCGTATTTCAAAACCACTTTTCTATGCGCAACAGCATTGAGCATAAGGTTGTTTGCCGTAGTAAATAAAAAACTTTTGGCTTTGTCTGGCGAAACCTTTCTACAATTTTGCCATAGTTTAATAAAAGCTTCCTGTACTTTATCGCTAGGGTTTAGATGATCGCCAAATTTGTAATACAAAAAATCATGCAGGTTTTTTGAGTGTTTTTTGTACAAACGCTCAAATAACTGCTCTTCGCAAATATGATCTTTTATAGGTTGGCTCATAATATTGCGCGCAAATTATGAATAAATTTTTCTAAATCAAGGGTAGGAGTTTTAAAACTATAACTGTTGTATTCTAAAATCATTATGCTCCGAATGTTATGAAATCAAGAATTAATCACTTATTTATTTACGCCTTTTTTGCCCTTTTGACATTTACGTCTTGTCAAGACGAAACAATAGATGTCAATAATCCTGAAGAACAGGAAATCATTCAGCCTAACTCTCAATTATCAAATTTTATCGGTAATGTAACTGCCAATTGTGGTGACTACGATAATATCTTAGATGAATCTAGTTGTTTTTCTATAGAATTACCAGTTACTATTATAGTTGGAGATGTTACAATTGTTATTGAAACTTTAGACGATTTAGAAGAACTCGAAGATTTATTTGCACAATATGAAAATGAAGACGATTTCTTCGATTTTGTATTCCCATTTACAATCATGTTTAATGATTATACGCAAGTAGTTATTGAAAACGAAGAGCAGTTAGAAGATTTTATTGAAGATTGCGAAATTGAAGACGATGAGGTTATAGAATGTGTAGATTTTGTATACCCGATTTCGTTCTCTGTATTCAATGCAGATTTTAATATTGTAGATACGGTTACTATTAGCGACGATGAGGCACTATATAATTTTCTCGAAGCGTTAGGTGGTGATGATAGCGCTCTTATTGTAAGCATTAATTATCCAGTTACTTTAGTTTATGCGAACGGAGATACTATAGAGGTAAACTCAAATCAGGAATTATCTGATGCTATTGAAGCTGCAGAAGCAGATTGTGATGATGACAATGATGATTGTGACATTAACATGCAAGGGCTTGAAAATTTATTGTTAGAATGTGGTTTTGAGGCTCAATTCTATAGTGAAAGTGGGGATTTAACCAACTCCCTTCAATTCCAATTTAGTGAGTCTGGCTTAGTAACCGTAACAGGTGATCCAACAGTTGTTGAAACAGGTGAATGGAATATTGTTGAAACAGATTTAGGTTACAAACTTGTTATTGAAGGTTTAGAAACTTTCGGTATTGCTAATGGCTTGTGGTTGTTGACGGATTGTGACGATGATAATGAATTAGAGTTTACGCAAGAAACAGATAACGGAATTGTAACAATGAAGTTAGAATTAGATTGCGAAGGTAATTTAGATTGTGATGCCCAACAAATAGCGCTTAACCTAAAGGAATGTCAGTGGTGGTTAGGGACTAATTTATTAAGTCCTAACAACAACGGACCATTAAACTTCCATGAAGGCGGAACAGTTACCATAGGTAATAATGAAGAAGCCATAGGAACATGGGAAGTTCTTCTAGGTAATACAGGAGTGTTTTTAATTCTAGATTTATCAGGAGATTATGAAGTCCTTTCTCGAGATTGGAGAATTGTAGTATGTGAAGATGATAGACTAGAGCTTGTTTCAGATAATGATGAATTAGTACTTGAGCAAGGCTGTGAAACTTATAATGAGGTTTTTGACTGTTTTGGTAATTTTGAGTTGGTAGAATGTTTAGGTCCAAATAACGAAGCAGAATTCAACCTTAGTGCAGATACTATTGGTGTGATAGATTGCCAGTATGCATTTGTGGCTACTTTCCACGAAACTCAAGCTGATGCAGAAGCCGGAATCAATGCTATCGTAGAAACAGAATCGTATTGGTCAACAAGTGGAGAAGTATATCTTAGAATTGAAGCCGAGAATGGAAATTTTGAAGTATTTACCATTTTTCTTAATACTGAAGAATGTAACTATTTTGAGTGTTTTGAAAGTTTTGATGCTATTTTAGAACAATGTGATGATGGTACTGATGGACCTTATTATTTTGATCTTACACAAGCATTTTCAAATTGTAACCCAAGTGCAGATGTTGTAACTTATTATGAAACTTTGGTAGATGCCGAAACTGATGTTAATGCAATCTCAAATCCTGAAACTTATGCAATGCTTGGTGTAGAAGCCGTTGTTTACACTCGTGTTGTTATAGGAGATCAATATCAGATATTTCCAATTATTTTAATTGTAGAAAATTGTTCAAGTAGCTGTAGTGAATTAGATGTAGACGGCTTTTTGGTAGAATGTATTTGGAATGCAGTTAACTATAATGGTAGTGATAATCTAATGAATTGGAACTTCGATTTTGAACCAAATAGCCAAACCGTAGTTATATATAACAATGAAACTACAATTGATGCTACTTGGACAACATCGCAATCAGAGGATGGAGTTATTGTTACCTTTTCTAATGTAGCTGGTCCAAATATTCAAGCTGTAACAGGCGAGTGGTTGGTTGTAGAATGTGAAGAAAACCGATTGCAGTTGCAAAGTGGCGACAACATTTTAGTTCTAGAAAGAACATGTGAATAATATATAAACGAACCGTTTAGTTAGTAATTTTAGTAAGTTTAAGTTGATGAAGAGAGTTGCCAACCGCTAGGCAGCTCTTTTCTTTTGTGATATTATTAAAGATAGAAGTGTAGAATTATAGATATGCCATTCGTTTATCTCTTGTAAATTCTTAAATTTGCAACTTCAAAAAGAGATAAAGATTATGTTCAATAATTTAAGTGATAAGTTAGATAAAGCGCTACACGTATTAAAAGGTCATGGAAGTATTACCGAAGTCAACGTAGCAGAGACTTTAAAAGAAGTAAGACGTGCGCTTTTAGATGCCGATGTTAACTTTAAAATTGCTAAGGAATTTACCAATAAAGTAAAGGAAAAAGCATTAGGTCAAAATGTATTGACAACGCTTCAACCTGGTCAGTTAATGGTTAAAATCGTTAAGGATGAATTAACCGAACTTATGGGAGGTGATGCAGAAGGCATTAATCTGTCTGGTAATCCAAGCATTATTTTAATGTCTGGTTTACAAGGTTCTGGTAAAACCACCTTTTCAGGTAAATTAGCCAACTACTTAAAAAATAAAAAAACAAAAAAACCTTTATTAGTTGCTTGTGATGTGTATCGTCCTGCAGCGATAGACCAGCTTCATGTTGTTGGAGAACAAATCAACGTTGAGGTTTATAGTGATAAAGGAAACAGTGACCCAGTAGCCATTGCACAAGCAGGTATTGCGCATGCAAAAGCTAATGGACACAACGTGGTGATTATAGATACCGCAGGTCGTTTGGCTGTAGATGAAGCTATGATGACCGAGATTTCTAATATTCACAAAGCAATTCAGCCACAAGAAACCTTGTTTGTGGTAGATTCTATGACAGGTCAGGATGCTGTGAATACTGCAAAAGCCTTCAATGATATATTAAATTTTGATGGTGTTATCCTAACCAAATTAGATGGTGATACACGTGGTGGTGCCGCAATTTCTATTAAGTCTGTTGTAAATAAACCAATCAAGTTTATTGGTACAGGTGAGAAGATGGAAGCGATTGATGTTTTCTATCCATCGCGTATGGCAGACAGAATCCTAGGGATGGGAGACGTTGTATCTCTTGTAGAGCGTGCACAAGAACAATTTGACGAAGAGGAAGCTCGAAAACTTCAAAAGAAAATTGCAAAAAACCAATTCGGGTTTGATGATTTCTTAAAACAGATTCAACAAATCAAGAAAATGGGTAACATGAAGGATTTAATTGGAATGATTCCTGGTGCAGGCAAAATGATGAAAGACATTGATATCGATGACGATGCTTTTAAAGGTATTGAAGCCATCATTCATTCTATGACACCAGCAGAGCGTGCTAATCCTTCAATCATAAATTCAAGTAGAAAAAAACGAATAGGTAAAGGCTCAGGTACATCTGTACAAGAAGTTAACCAATTGCTAAAACAATTTACTCAAATGAGTAAAATGATGAAGATGATGCAAGGTGGTGGCGGAAAACGTATGATGCAGATGATGAAAAACATGCCTCGCTAATATAAATTATTTAAGACCAACAACATGACAATTCTAGACGGAAGAAAGACAAGTAAAGACATCAAGGATGAAATAAAAGCCGAAGTTGACAAAATGAAGGCTAATGGCGAAAAGGTGCCTCACCTTGCTGCAGTCATTGTTGGTAACGATGGTGCAAGTTTAACTTATGTTGGTAGTAAAGTTAAGGCATGTGAGCGTGTTGGTTTTGAATCTACTATGGTGCGCTTATCTAATACAACTAGTGAGATTGAATTGTTGGATAAAATCGAAGAGTTAAACAATAATGATGATATAGATGGTTTTATCATTCAGTTACCTTTACCGCGTCAAATAAATACTCAAAAAGTATTGATGGCTGTAGATCCCAATAAGGATGTAGATGGATTTCACCCAACTAACTTCGGCAAGATGGCATTAGATATGTCTACTTTTATTCCTGCTACACCATTCGGAATTTTAGAGTTGTTAGAGCGATATAAAGTAGAAACCGATGGCAAGCACACTGTTATCATTGGTCGTTCTCATATTGTTGGTCGCCCAATGAGTATATTAATGGGTAGAAAAGGATTTCCAGGAAACTCAACAGTAACATTAACGCATAGTCACACTAAAAATATTACCCAAATAACATCGCAAGCGGATATTATTATTTCGGCTTTGGGTATTCCTAATTTCTTAAAAGCTGAAATGGTAAAAGATGATGCCGTTATTATTGATGTAGGTATTACTCGTGTACCTGACGACTCTGAAAAAGGCTATCACATTACAGGTGATGTAGATTTTGAAAACGTAAGCAAAAAAGCAAGTTTTATAACGCCAGTGCCAGGTGGAGTAGGACCTATGACTATTGCAATGCTGCTTAAAAATACACTCTTAGCCAGAGAACAGCATAGAAAAAATAGAGCGTAAGTTTCTATTTAGCAAATAGTTGCTCAATATCTTTAAATGCTTTAAACTCTAAAGCATTACCCGAAGGGTCTTTAAAGAACATTGTGGCTTGTTCTCCAACTTGTCCTTCAAATCTTATGTAAGGCTCAATAATGAATTTTATGTTTTTGCTTTTTAATAAATCAGCAAAATTATGAAAATCTTCCCATGGTAAAACCACTCCGAAATGAGGTACAGGTACATCTTTACCATCAACTAAGTTGGTATGTGTGTCTTCTTCTGTTTTTGGTTTGTAATGAATTACTAACTGATGGCCAAAAAAGTTGTAATCTACCCAATGATTACTACTTCTACCTTCTTCAAGATTTAAAATATTAGTATAAAAATCTCTGCATTCAGAAAGATTATAAACCGGAATTGCTAAATGAAAAGGTGAAATTTTGGACATAAAATTGTATTTCTGATAAAAGTAGGAATTACTTAGTGACGTTATTCCAAATGTCTAAATAAATTTTCCATTCTCCATCAGTCTTTTTCCATACTATGGTATATTTTCCATGCCAAGAAACTTCTTTATTGTCTTTGGTTAAAGTTTTTCCTTCATAATATCCATAATCGTACGCAATGTTATTTTCTATATGAATTTCTTCTGGAGTTACTTTATGATGAAGGATCTTGACACCTTCAGGAACAGCCCAATAATCTTTCAATTCGTCCTTGCCAGATAGTATTTTTTTATTGTTTGGGAAAATCTTTCCATCGTCTGTATACATACTTATAAGTGCATCAACATCACCACTCATATAGGCTTTAGAAAATGCTGAGATATTATTTTTAATGATTTTTATATCTGAATCGTCTTCAGTTACTTTTTTACAATCTATTTTCCAGGTTGGAAAAGCTATTTTCTCAGTTTTGTCTACCCATTCACCAATCCATTTGTATCCCAAATCACTTATATCATAAAAGGTAAGACGATAAAAGCCTTCCATGCCGTTTGGTGCTTTTTGCTCGCGATACAATACAATGTTACCATTCTCTTTTTTGCCACCCTCCCAAGTTGGTAATGTGGTTGTTGGAGTAGCAGAGGAATAATAATGTACATACCATTTACTACTGTCTGCAATAAATTGTCTTATGCTTCCAGAGTGTTTTCCATCAGATTTAATAGTTTCATCTTGTACAGCCATACCATTCATTATGTATTTCCATTCCCATGTCATGTCTATTGGATCTGCCCAAGTTTGGTCTTGCTTTCTTGTCTCAGACTTGCAATTACATTTGCCAATTAAGTTTTCAAAATCCTTTATTTCTTCTGGAGCTTCAGGATTGGGTAAACCGTAAGGATTAGTATCTGATACGGAATATTCATTTTGAGAAAAGCTTAATGCTGAAATAAAAAAAATGAGAGTAAAGACTGATTTCATTGCGCTAATTGATTGATTAATACTCTTAAAATTATGAATCAATTGAGCAAATAAGCTGTTAATTAGGATATTATTAACGTCTGTTTTTTCTTTGGCGTGGTAGTTTTGAGTCGAATGTTTTTTGAGAGTCACTTATCAATTCACTTAGTGTTTTAAACTCTTCTTTGGTAAGTTCTCGATATTTACCTATTGGCATATCGAGCTTAATATTCATTATTCTAATACGTTTTAAGGTCTGTACTTCGTAGTTTAAATACTCGCACATTCTACGTATCTGGCGGTTTAGTCCTTGTGTAAGAATAATACTAAAAGTGTATTTATCTATCTTTTTAACCTCACATTTTTTTGTACGTTGCTTCAGTTCTTCAATATAAATACCACCTGCCATACGCTGAATAAACGTTTGCGAAATAGGTTTGTCTACAGTAACAACATATTCTTTTTCATGATTGTTACTGGCACGCAGAATTTTATTAACGATATCTCCATCATCGGTAAGTAGTATTAGTCCTTCGCTAGGTTTGTCTAATCGACCTATTGGAAAAATACGTTTTGGGTAATTAATAAAGTCTATGATATTATCTTTTTCGACGCGAGTGTCCGTAGTACAAACAATACCAACAGGTTTGTTAAAGGTTAAATAAACAAAATCTTTTTTACGTTCACCTATAATTTCTTCATCAACTTTTACAATATCATCTGGTGCAACTTTTGTGCCCATTTCTGGTACAACATCGTTAATGGTAACACGACCAGCATCAATTAAACGATCGGCTTCGCGACGCGAGCAATAGCCTGCTTCGCTGAGGTATTTGTTAAGGCGTTTTAAATCTTCAGACATGGTGCAAAAATACAATAAAGTCTTTTAGGACTTAGGTAATAATAACGACATTTCATTAAAAACAGCATCATCTAAGTGTCCCATTTGCTTTTTATTTTTGGTGATGAGATGCATGTGTAAAAATGAATCGTGATGTGTGAAAACACCTTGGTGCTCAGTTGAAAAAAAACCAATTATTTCAACATTCTCATTTTCTATTTGGTAATTGGTTTGGCCTTGATGCGCTTCTTTTGGCGACGATACTTTAGTGCCTTCTGGTAAGTTTTGAATGTGAATTGTAGCTTTTGAAATACTACCCTCTAATTTAAAAGCGAAAGGTCGTTTTTGATCTTTTGTTTGGTTGTCAATAAAAGTTTCTAGGTCTTTAATTGATTTTACTGAACGAGGTAATTCAATCGTATTCCAATCATTGACATTAGCATATACAAAAAATGGAGCTTTAGCATCTGTAATTTCTTCAACTGTCATTGTAGAATCTGTGAGTACTCTCGATACATAAGTTTTTCCATTATTGATGAGTATCTCACCACGTAAATAGGCTTCAGGACCAATGCCGTAAAGTCCTTTTTTAGGTTTAATAGTGTCTAATTGTATTTTGCTAAACAGCTCGCCTTTCCACATAACGTCTTTCATGGCAGAGACACTAACAACATCTGAGTAAGTAGTGTTTTGCTCTTCTTTTTCTTTATTTGATTTACAATTAAAGCAAAAAAGCACTAAAAGGATGAAAAGCGTTTTGTTATTTAGCATAATTGAGAGTTAATTATTTATAAACTCTATAATTTTTGGTGATAAAGACTTGTCTTTTAAACCATGACCAAAACCTTCGGTTTCAATAAACTTAGAGTTCTTGTAGCGATTGGCAAAAAGTTGACCATCCTCAAAAGGAATAATTCTGTCTTTTTTATCATGAATTATTAGACCTTCAGCTTCAATAGTCTTTGTAAAGTTTGCAGCAGAAAAATAATCTACAGGTTTGCCAAAACGTTCAATAACAATGTTGTCTAAGCCTTTAGAAATGCGCTTGTTGTAGCCCATCATAGATTTGTATCTAGAAAACACACCAGTAAAATGTGCTGGTGCTCCCAATAAAACCAATTTTTTAACTGATGGTAGTTGATGGTTGTGCATAAAAAACACAGTTGCCATACCTCCAACGGAGTGGCCGATAACGACTTGCGGTTGGTGTTTTTCTGCAACTTTATTTATAAATTCTGAATATAAAACAGCATTAAATTGTCTGCCATCAGAACGGCCATGTGCTGGGCCATCTAGAGCAATAATATTATAATCTTGTGCTTTTAGATCTTCAAGAATATAGCTCCATCGCGACGCATTACTTTCCCAACCGTGAGCTAATAAAATGGTTTTTCTACTGCCTTTCCAACGATAGGTTGCAATGTCTTGTCCTTTATACGATAACGTTTCAAACAAGGCAGAATCAACTATTTTTTTCTGGTTTTCAGTATAACGACCCTTGCGAGGCGAAGCAAACAAATGCAATGCTTTTTTTGAAGCGTATTTTGAAGATATTAAACTCGTGGCATTTAAGGCGTTACCAATAGATTTTATAACAAAACTGCTCATGCTATTCGTTTTCTCTGTTTACAGACTCAATTGAAAATGCAGGAAGGCAAATAGCAAGATATTCGCAAGGCTCATTGAACGGATTGGAATATTGCAATCGTGTATGCTTTTCTACTTTAATAGATTGTCCTGCTTCTAAAACTATCGTTTCCCCTTCTATAATAAACTGTTTTTTGCCTTTGATGATAAAGGTGTATTCATCAAACTCTGGAGTTTGAAATGGTTCACCCCAGCCAGGAGGCGCAACCATATGCGCAATACTTATTTCAGAATTGCCATCACTGGCTTTTCCAAAATGTTCTTTTATTAGTTTTCCGTCGTCAGTTGGTACGATGAAAGGGGAATTCTGTATAGTGTATTTTTTGTTTTCTTTCAAATCAGAAACTTTAAATTTCAAAATTGTAATACAAAGTTTTCGCGATGTGTTACCAATGAATCATAAAATATTTAATCTTTGCCTTTTCTGGTATTTGAATAGCGTCTATAGTGGCATTCATATCAAATCTTAGACTGCTTGGTAATTCCTTCTTGTCAATAGCAAAAGATGTATTTATTTCATTGACAGAAATGACAACGGTATTGATAAGATTGTCAATTTTCGAAATTTTATAATCATCATTAATGTCTTTAAACGTACTTAGTATTGAAATGTTCTTTTCTGTTCTATAACGCTCGTCTTTAATACGAACGCTTGAGATTACAGATGTAGAATCTAGGGCTTCTTTAGGATATAGGTCTAAAAGCTTTTTGCCGCTTTTGTCAAATATTTCGATAACATTTACCGAGCCAGCAAATTCATCTCCGGCAACATATCTTACTATAGAATCATTTTTAAAAATCGTGTCTAATTCTCTTACGGTTGTAGAGTCTGTTAGCAATCCTATGTTATGCTTTTTAACCAAAAAAGGATCAACAGGTTTATCATTTGAGCAACTTGTTATAAATATTGATGCAATTATAATTGCATAAAAGATGTTTTTCATATCTAAGATTTAGGGTTTGTTATTTTAGCATTTTGGTTAATATTCCCAATACGCTTCTAATTACTGTTGGGCTAGAAAGTACTTTTACAATTGGGTTTTGTCTTGTGCTTCGTCTTTTGCTAGAGCTAGCTTTTCGCTTACTTTCAGCTTCTTTAAGTGCCGCTTTTTCTTCTTCGGCTTTTCGTTTGGCTTCTTCCGCTTCAGCAAGTTCAATTTTTTTGTTCAACATTTCATAAGCACTTTCTCTGTCGATCTCTTGATTGTATTTTAGTGCTAATTTCGATTGTGCGAGCAAACTACCAAGCTCACTTTCAGTTAAGATATCCATTCGGCTCATTGGTGCGCGCATCATGGTTGCTGCCAACGGTGTTGGTTTTCCTTTTTCATCCAAAGCAGATACTAAAGCTTCTCCAATACCCAATGATGTTAACACTTCAGCTGTGTCATAAAACTCAGTGTCTGGATAATTTTGAGCAGTTAGTTTTATGGCCTTTCGGTCTTTTGCTGTAAATGCTCTTAAGGCATGTTGTACCTTTAGTCCTAATTGACTAAGTACTGCCTCTGGAACATCTGTAGGGTTTTGAGTTACAAAATATAAGCCAACACCTTTACTACGTATTAGTTTTACAATACTTTCAATCTGATTTAATAAAGCATCAGAAGCTTCATTAAAAATTAAATGTGCTTCGTCAATGAACATTACCAGTTCTGGTCTGCCACTATCGCCTTGTTCAGGAAATGTTGAATAAATTTCAGCCAAAAGACTCAGCATAAAAGTTGAAAACAACTTCGGTTTGTCTTGAATGTCTGTCAGTCTTATAATGTTGATGTAACCACGACCATTTTCGTCAATACGAAGTAGATCTTGGGTATCAAAAGAGGTTTCTCCAAAAAATAAGTCACCACCTTGTTGTTCTATTTCAATAATTTTTCTCAGAATAGCTCCTGTTGATGCTGTTGAAATACGACCATAGGCTTCTTCAAATTCCTGTTTGCCTTCATTGGTGGCATATTGCAATATTTTCTTGAAATCCTTTAAGTCTAAAAGCGGTAATTTATGATCATCACAATATTTAAAAATTACAGATATAATACCAGCTTGTGTTTCGGTAACTCCTAATATTCTCGAAATAAGAACAGGGCCAAACTCGCTAATGGTAGCTCTTAAACGAACACCATCTTGTTCAGATAACGTTAAAACTTCAACAGGAAAAGCCTTAGCTTCGAACGGAAGTCCAATCTTTTCCATACGTTCATCAATTTTAGCATGGCCAGGACTTGGCTTTGCCAATCCACTTAAATCTCCTTTGATGTCCATTAGCAAGACAGGCACGCCTTTTTCAGAAAGATTTTCTGCCAACACTTGAAGCGTTTTTGTTTTTCCTGTACCAGTAGCACCAGCAATGAGACCATGACGGTTCATGGTTTTTAAAGGTACATTTACAAAGGCATTTGTTTTGGTTTCGCCATCTAACATTGCAGCACCTAAGGTGATGTAGTCTCCTTTAAAAGTATTACCAGCATTGATGTCGTTTATGAATTTTTCAGAATTACTCATTGATCAGAAAATTTGCATAAAAATAGTGTAATTTTAATCAAGTTTAAAATAGAATTCATCTCTTAAGTACTATTATAATTACCACTTTAGTATCGTCAACAGTAGAATACTGAAGACTTATTGATATATTTGCCAACTATGACGAGAAGAGAACGACAAGAATTAATAGATAAAGGGCTTTTATTGCCTTTAATGGAAGAGTTTTATACCATTCAAGGTGAAGGTTTTCATAAAGGTACTGCAGCTTATTTTGTGCGAATTGGTGGTTGCGATGTAGGTTGTCATTGGTGTGATGTAAAGGAAAGTTGGTTAGCCGAGCTACATCCTCCTACTGAGACAGAAAAGATTGTTGCCAATGCTGTAAAGTATAGTAACACCATTGTAGTTACAGGTGGAGAACCATTAACTTGGGATATGGGACCGTTAACAGAGCAACTAAAAGCAGAAGATGTACAAACCCATATTGAAACCTCAGGAGCTTATAAACTATCTGGAGTTTGGGATTGGATTTGTTTATCTCCAAAGAAAGTAAAATTACCAACGGAGGAAATTTATGATAAGGCTCACGAATTAAAATGTATTATCTATAATAAGGATGATTTTAAATTTGCTGAAGAGCAGGCTGCTAAGGTAAATAAGGATTGCATTTTGTATTTGCAACCAGAGTGGAGCAAAAGAGAAAAGATGATGCCGCAGATTGTAGATTACGTAATGGCAAATCCAAAATGGAAAGTCTCATTGCAGACCCATAAATATTTGAACATTCCTTAACCTTATTAATTTTATAAAGCAAGCATAATTACTTTTTAGTAAATTTTAAAGAGGTTCTACCAGAGTTATTGTGAAGATCTAAAATGTATGTTCCTGATGCTAATTCAGAAAGATCGAAACGGTAATTATTTAAGGTTTGTTGTAGAATTATTTCTCTCGAAAGCTGCTTTATGAACTTACCATTAATATCATAAAGCTCAATTAGTAAATTATCATCAGCTGGAAAATCAATTGTAAACTCTAGATAGTTTTCAATAGGATTTTTAAGAATTTTTACAGCTAGCTCGTCTTTGGTAAATGGTTCTTCCTCAGTGCTTAAAGTAGTGTCAGTAAACTTGTATATGGTAGTTCCTGAGGCAAAAGCGGTAGTAGAATTGATGATAAAAATTCGATTTAAATTATTACCAATATTCAAATTGTTCCATGTTTGTCCACCATCAAGTGTTTCATAAAACCCTGTAGTGTGTCCACCCATCCAGCCTTGGTTTTCATTTAAAAATCCCACAGCTTGTACATTTGTTTCAACTGAATCTAAGCTTATCCAGTTGGTTCCGCCATCAGTAGATTTAATCAGTTTACCATTATTAGGTGATACGGAACTTATTGCACCAAACATTAAATTATTATTATCTAACACCTGTAATTTCCATACATACTCACCAACGATGTTCGTATTGTAAATTTCAGTCCATGTAGCACCACCATCTATGGTTTTTAGGATACAACCTCCATTGTCATTTCTTCCAGCGGCAAAACCAATATCTTCATTTAAAAATAAAACTTCAACTAAAGCATTGGCATAACTAGACATATCTGTGTAAGTCCACGTCTCACCACTATCTATAGATTTAATAATATGTGCAGGACCGAAATATGCGCCACAACCATAGACAGTTGAAGAGCCAACAGTTTCAATACCACAAATGGCGTTAGGATTTGTAGGAAAATTAGTTACTTCAGTCCAATTGTCACCTCCATCGGTAGTTCTAAAAAAAGTTCCATTTAGTGTGCCAAGAAAACCAATATCCTCGTTTAAAAATTCAATATTTCTGAAGTAATAATTTCCAGAAATATCATTTTCATTGAGTTGTTCTGTCCAATTTAAGCCACCATCAGTAGTCTTGTAGACTCTGGCATAAAAGCCATTTGCTGCCCATCCAAGGTTTTCATTGAGGAAGAATACGTCATCAAAACGTTGTCCATTAGGATTTGAGAAAAAATTGGGCACAGGTTGCCAAGTTGGTTGTGCTCCCAAAGTTATTGTTACTAGAAAAACAAATAGCTGTTGTAATCGCATGTATGAACATTATTATTTTATGTAAAGTTATGAATATGTTTTTATAAATAATCTTTCATATTATAAACCCTGCACCAAATAAAAAAAAAGCACCTTGAGTATCAAGGTGCTTTTTTATTTAATATCTACAAATTAAGACTTAGAAAAAGGAACAGCGACCCTTACAGTTCCCCAACCTAAATGCATGTCAACACCACTATCAGATTCTTCAAAAGCTATAGAAAAAGCTTCAAGAGATTCCTCACCTTCGGTAGTTGGCACGGTTATTCTGGCTACATCATTTTCTTCATTATAAAAATAACTTCCCCAAACATTTAGGTCTGTGTTTACAATGATGGTCCATTCTTTTTCTCCAGGAATAGCATATATAGTGTACGTCCCTTTTTTAACATCTTTTCCGTTTAGTTTCATATCAGCATAAACATGGAGTTCTGCTGCTTCATTAGCACCTAATCTCCAGACTTTTCCTGGTTTTGCTAAATCGTAAACTTTTCTATCCTTTAATTGCGGTCTGCTGTAAACGATTTTAATGAGTTTATCAGATTCCTTATAACTGCTTGGGTAAGAGGCTGCGTCCATCGGACTTTTATCTAAATCAGAAAATTTTTGGGCTTCTGCATTAAAAGATAGAAGTAAGGCAAATGCAAAAGCAATGCTTGAAATTAGTCGTGTTGTTTTCATGTTTTTTGGTTTTTTAGTTGTAATAAAATTAGTTCTTAATACATCAAAAGGTCGAAAAGAAATCCTAAAGTTTACAGATTAAAAGTTAAATAGCAGAATAGATATGATTTAAGTTTTAGAATTAGATTAATTCAACTTATAAAGTTTCATATTAAAACTATTATTGTCTTTTGTGTTTAATAAATGAAAGTTTAATTTAATATTTGTCTCATAATTAATAATAAAAACAAAGAGTTATGTGCGGAATAGTATGTGCGTTTGATATAAAACAGAAATCAGAAGATTTAAGACCTCAGGTTTTAGAAATGGCAAAGGCCATTCGTCATAGAGGACCAGACTGGAGTGGTATCTACAGCGATGATAAAGTGATAATGGCTCACGAGCGTTTAGCTATTGTAGATCCTGCCTCAGGAAAGCAACCCTTATTTAGTGAAGATAAAAAGCTGATTTTGGCAGCAAATGGTGAAATCTATAACCATAAAGCCTTACGAGCTCAATTTCCACAGTATAAGTTTCAAACTGAAAGCGATTGTGAAGTTATTCTTGCACTTTATAAAGAAAAGGGTGTAGACTTTGTGGATGAAATGAATGGTATATTCGGTTTTGCTATTTACGATGTAGAAAAGGACGAATATTTTATAGCAAGAGACCACATGGGAATTATTCCATTATATATGGGTTGGGATAAACATGGGACATTCTATGTCGCTTCAGAATTGAAAGCACTGGAAGGTGTTTGTACTAAAATTGAGTTATTTCCTCCAGGACATTATATGAGCAGTAGAGATGGAGAATTGGTGCAATGGTACAAACGTGATTGGGAAGATTTTGAAGCTGTAAAAGACAATGAAACTAGTATTGCTGAGGTAAGACAAGCATTAGAGGATGCGGTACATAGACAGTTAATGAGCGATGTACCTTATGGAGTGTTATTGTCTGGTGGTTTGGATTCTTCAGTAACATCTGCTATTGCAAAAAAATATTCGCAACGTCGTATCGAAGCAGATGATAAAGAGCAAGCTTGGTGGCCACAATTACATAGCTTTTCTGTGGGATTAGAAGGTTCACCAGATTTGGCTGCAGCAAGAAAAGTAGCAGATCATATTGGTACAGTTCACCACGAAATTAAGTTTACTATCCAAGAAGGATTAGATGCTATAAAAGATGTGATTTATCAATTAGAAACCTACGATATTACAACGATTAGAGCGAGTACACCAATGTATTTAATGGCTAGGGTTATTAAGTCAATGGGAATTAAAATGGTGCTATCTGGTGAAGGTGCGGATGAGTTGTTTGGTGGCTATTTGTATTTCCATAAAGCGCCAAACGCTAAAGAATTTCATGAAGAAACCGTACGAAAGTTGAGTAAGCTTCATATGTACGATTGTTTAAGAGCGAACAAAAGTTTAGCGGCTTGGGGAATTGAAGGGCGTGTACCATTTTTAGATAAGGAGTTTATGGATGTTGCTATGCGCATCAACCCAGAAGATAAAATGATTAAAGATGGTAGAATTGAAAAATGGGTGGTGCGCAAAGCATTTGAAGATATGCTACCAGAAAGCGTGGCTTGGAGACAAAAAGAGCAGTTTAGTGATGGAGTAGGTTACAGCTGGATTGATACTTTGAAAGCAGTGGTAAACGAAGAAGTAACTGATGAGCAAATGGCAAATGCACATTTCCGTTTCCCAATACAAACTCCTCAAAACAAAGAAGAGTATTATTACAGAACCATTTTTGAAGGACATTTTCCAAGTGATGCAGCTGCATTAAGTGTGCCGCAAGAGCCAAGCGTAGCATGTAGTACAAAAATAGCATTAGAATGGGATGAAGCCTTTAAAAACATGAACGACCCAAGTGGTAGAGCAGTTGCTAAAGTGCATGATGATGCTTACTAAAGTCTTATAAAATTTAAATAATTGAAAGCCAGTTTTTAAGCTGGCTTTTTTTGTGGGTTATTTTGTAACAATTCATTACATTTATAAACCAATAGCTATAACCGACCATCTCTACTTTATAATTTCCTGCTTACACCTAACTGTAAGCTGATGATTAAATTCTTTAGAAGTATTCGAAAAAGACTCATTCATGAGGGCAAAACCACCAATTATTTAAAATATGCTATCGGTGAAATTGTGCTTGTTGTTATTGGTATTCTCATAGCGCTTCAAATCAATAACTGGAATGAAAACAGAAAACTTAGAAATCAAGAATTAAATTATTTAGAAAATTTAAGATCAGATATGAATTTAAACATCAATGATCTTAACCAGTTTCTAGATGCTGGAAACACAAGTATTGAATCTGCAAATAAAGTTCTTGATTATTATGAAGGTAGACCTTTAGAAGATATAAATGACTTTAACTTTCAGGCAACGAATGTTTATGTATGGTACAGGTTCACACTGCACGACAATACGTATCAAGAGCTCATTAATTCTGGAAACATTGCTGTAATTTCTAATGATTCGATAAAAAAAGGGGTGCTCAATTTACAGGCATTATATCATAAACTAAAGAGTGAAGAAGACCATTTTAGGTACGATATGGAGACATTGATGTATGAACCTGCTTATGAAATGTTAGATATGAATGATTTGATAAAGAATTTTACATTTCATGTCACAGATGGGCAAGCTGGAGAAAACGTAAACCTGTCTAGAGCAAGTTACGAAGCCATTTTAAAGAGTGTAAAACACAAAAATGGGTTTGTCATGGCTGTTTATGAGCATTCAAAAATGAATTCACATTTCAATGAGATGAAAGACTTATGTAGCAACCTCATAGCATTAATTGATGCGGAATTCGAAAAGGACTAATTATGATAAAATTCTTTAGAAGTATCCGAAAAACTCTTCTTAATGAGGGGAGGACCTCAAAATATTTTAAATACGCTATTGGTGAAATCATCCTTGTGGTCATAGGTATTCTAATTGCATTACAGATTAATAATTGGAACGAAAACAGAAAAGAGCGTATGCAAGAAACTGTTTTGTTAGAACAACTATTATCTGATTTCAATAGTAATCTTGAGCAATTGGATCAAAAAATATCCATGCGCGAAGATTTTATAAATTCCGTCAAACAGTTATTTAATTATATAGACAATCCATTACTTGCTACCAAAGACAGCGTAGATATTTACATTGGCAAAACCATGCCTTACGCCACCTTTGATCCCATAGTTGTAGATTTAGCCAGTTCCGGCGAACTAAAATTAATATCTAGTAACGACTTAAAACAAGCCGTTACACGTTGGACATCAGATATTAATGATGTTATTGAAGATGAAATTATTTGGCGAGATTACAGAAACGATATGTACGCACCGTTTTTAATTCAAAATTATCAATTAAGAACTATTAGAAACCAGGCTTATAAGCTTAATATTCTGGGCAACTACACTATGGATAGGGAAAACACAGTCACAGATGACACCAAGAATGATATTGGCAATTCCCATTTCGAAGCAGATTATGTGGCTCTGTTAAAAAATCCAGATTTTGAAGACCATCTCACCCGCTGTTATGCTGTGAACTACTGGACCAATGTGCAATCTCATATTTTGAGAAAACGCATTGTTGAAATCATTGATTTAATAAAGCACGAGTTAGAACATGATTAAATTCTTCCGAAAAATACGCTACAACCTTATGAGTGAGAACAAAACCACCAAGTATTTTAAATATGCCATCGGCGAAATCATTCTAGTCGTCATTGGTATTCTCATTGCGCTTCAGATAAACAATTGGAATGAAAAGCAAAAGGATATAGAAAAGGAACAGCAAATCCTTTTGAGTTTAAGAGAAGAATTCAAGCAAAATATAAAAGAACTCGAGTTTGATCATGCTTTAAATGAAAGGAGTTTAAATGCCATTGTTGCGTTAATGAATTTTGACCATACAAACCCATTTAAAACCCAAACCATTGATAGCTTACTAGGGCAAATGTATAATTACGCCACATTTGATGCGCGATTAGGTGTTATGAACGACATCACATCTTCTGGTAATCTGGAACTCATAAGAGACTCTAAATTAAAATATGCACTTAACCAGTGGACAGGTGAACTTGACGATTACAAAGAAGACATTATTATAAGAAGAGAATATTGGGTAAACAATTTACCCAGAATATTGTACAAGTTCATTCCTCTGCGAAATGTAGACGCTTCAATGAATAGATCTGATTACAAACGTGATATTATTATTCAACCTAAAGAAGTTCCAAAAGAAAATTACGTAGCTTTTCTGTCAAGCCTAGAAGTTGATAGCATGTTGTTTGATTATTATATGAATCAATCCTACGTTACCGTAAATGAAAATATGATTATGCGTTTTTTGAAAGATACTTTAAGTTTAATAGAAGCTAACATAGAAGATGATTAAATTCTTTAGAAAAATACGCTACAACCTTATGAGAGAAAACAAAACGGGTAAGTATTTCAAATACGCTATTGGAGAAATTATACTTGTAGTCATTGGTATTTTGATAGCCTTACAGATTAATAATTGGAATGAAATTAGAAAAGAACAAAGACTGTTACAAACCTATTACAAGCAAATTCTGGAGGATTTAGATGAACAAAAAAAATATTCGGCAGAAACCATTACACAATTAGATTCCAGTATTGCCTCTTACGAGGCCTACACCAAATTATTTGAAACTAAAAACCTAACTGTTAATGAAGCTTTAGATGCGCTCAATAAAGTAGAGAGAATAACACCCTATCTTAACTTTCGTTTCAACACCATGGAAACCTTGCAATCTACTGGAGACATCAAGATTATTCCTGAAGATTTACGAAATAAACTTATTACACATAAAAGCAAATTAGATGCTTGGACAACCGTTAACAATGGCAACCTAAATGTATATGTAACTGGTTTGTTGAAATATGGAGAAAAAGGATTGGGTACTTTTATTCCTCGATTAAAGAGTCAACCAGATATCAAAAAAGCAATAGATAATCACATCAACCCTATTGAAACCATTCTATCTGCCGAAAGCGCCTTCATTATTAAAATATACACTGAAAAAAACACCTGTAACCGTTTAAAACAAGTCCTTGAAAACATAAAAGTAATGGAAGACATCATCAAACAAGAATTAAGGTAAAAATAAATAATGAAAGTATCAACCTATGATTAAACTCTTTCGAAAAATACGCTACAATCTTATGAGTGAAAATAAAACAAGTAAGTATTTTAAATATGCCATTGGTGAAATAATACTTGTGGTTATTGGTATTTTGATTGCTTTACAGATTAACAATTGGAATGCTCTCAAAAAACAAGAAAGCAATAATATATTTTTAAGTAAGCGGCTACTTGTAGAAACTGATAAAAACATAATTGAATTAGAAAAAGAGATCATTTCAATAGAAAAATCAATAAACTCATTGCTTACAATGTTACACCTTATGGGTGAAGATTACCATGAAGTTAATCCTAAACTAGTTGACAGTTTAATTTACAATATTTTAGGTACGCCAACCTATTATTTTAATGATGCTGTTTTAAATGAAGCCTTGTCAACTGGTCAAGTTTCCAGTTTCGAAAATGACAGTTTAAAAAATATCATTTACAGTATTCCTACTACTATGGAAACAGTCAAATTTCGTGAACAGAACATAGAACATGATACCAATACCAATTTAATTCCTTTTCTCTACAATTATATCTCTTTAAGGAATGTTGACAACCAATTCTCTAACCTTAATAATCTAGGTAAGAGTCAAGTAAAAGAGATTGATAATCGTCAAATACTTTCCATGCTATTTTGGGAAAATGAAATAGACAACCTCCATTATATATATAGCATTCTTCTTAAAGAAAGCTATAGGAAGCTTGATAAAGATTTAAAAAGTTTAAAGATTTTATTGGAAAAACAAATAAACAGTAACCATGATTAAATTCTTTAGAAATATCCGAAAATCACTTCTTAATGAAGGTAAAACAAGTAAATACTTAAAATATGCTATTGGTGAAATTATTTTAGTGGTTATCGGTATTCTTTTAGCACTTCAGATTAACAGTTGGAATCAACAACGTATTGAGGATAAAAAGGAAGTGGAACTGCTTTCGGATCTGAAAAGTGAATTTCAATATAATTTAACAGAGTTAGAGGAGTCTATCAAAATCAATAAAAAAGTGAGTCAATCTTGTATTGAGCTTACTGAAATAATTAGGTCTAACACCATTGGCAAAAACTCTGATAAGGTTGATGAATTATTGATAGCCATAGGTAACTTTAATTCTTTTGATGCTAGAACAGGAGTTTCAAATGAGATCGTTAATTCCGATAAATTAAGCTATTTAAAGAATGAGGAACTGCGCAGGCAACTGAGTAATTGGTTAACAGCAATTGTAG
This sequence comes from Winogradskyella sp. MH6, assembly GCF_022810765.1. Taxonomy (NCBI): domain Bacteria; kingdom Pseudomonadati; phylum Bacteroidota; class Flavobacteriia; order Flavobacteriales; family Flavobacteriaceae; genus Winogradskyella; species Winogradskyella sp. MH6. The sequence continues at coordinate 2,085,800 of NZ_CP094494.1, forward strand.
ATTGCGAAGAGGATATTCTCTTTAGGTCAGATAATTACACTATAAATCTTATGCCTTTTTTAATGAAACGATTCCCTTTGGCAAATGGTGAGCTAACCAAAAAATTAGCATTTGACAAGAATAACTATTTGGAAACCTACAAGGAAAATTCTCCATTCAAATATAATTTACCTCAAGAAGATTTAATGGAATTTGAGAACCAAATATGGCACCATAAACATAATCAAGATTATGTAGCTGTTAATGAATTAAACTTGAAAGATTTCATTCTAACCACCATAGATATGATTGAAAAAGAACTAAAAGAAAACGAATGATTAAACTCTTTAGAAACATCCGTGAAAAACTTCTTAGCGAAGGCAAAACTAATAACTACCTAAAGTATGCCATAGGAGAAATTATTTTAGTAGTGATTGGGATATTAATTGCGTTACAAATTAATAATTGGAACCAAAACCGAATAGAAAATAATAGAGCTCGTAAGTTATTAAAAAACATGGTAGAAGATTTGGCTACCGATACATTAATGCTAAACCGAAGTATTGCAAATTATGAGTTTCAGAGTAATAATTGCGTAAAGCTTTTGAATGATTCTCTTTTTGTAGATACAAAGGCAGACTCTATATTTTTTATGCTTCCTTTAAATCAAATGGGTTTGCTGTTAACCACTCAGGCTTTTGATAAAATTAATAACGCAAGTCTCACCTCTTTACTGGGTTCATCTGAGTTAGATCAATCCATTAGCGAATATTACATTACGACAGCTGAGTATGCAGAAAAACAGTTTACATGGGAAGAACAAAGAACCAATAAAGATGAGGACTTTTGGCTTAACGCCTTAGAAATGGAATTTCCACAATTTTTTAAGGTTAAAAACAACCCGAATTATATACAATCTGAACCTGAGAGAAAGCAAGAGTTGTTACGAGTTATTTCTTCCACTGAAGGCAGACAAAGAATTAGATATGCTCTAGATCGAAAGCAAATAATGTTGAATACAATGAAAACTAGAAAGGAAACGGCAATAGATTTAATTTCTCAAATTAAAAAGCACTTATCAAATGAATAAACAGTTATGATAAAATTCTTTAGAAATATCAGGAGGTCACTTCTAAATGAAGGTAAGACTGGCAAGTATCTTAAATATGCTGTAGGTGAGATTGTATTAGTTGTTATTGGTATTCTCATAGCGCTCCAAATTAATAATTGGAACGAAAATAGAAAATTAGAAAATAGTAAGGAAAAACTAATGTTGGCGCTAAAAAAAGAATTATTAATCAATCAGGAGACTTTAGAACACTATACTTTAGGATTATATGATAGTAACAGTAAGTTTAATAAAGTACTTAGTTTTTCTGCAGGCCAAATTACTTTACCCATAGATAGCTTAAAGCAATATTTATCTGAGGCAATGTATCCAACAACTTTATCGTTTTTGAGTACGGTACAAGAAGAAGCTGTTTCTACTGGTAAATTTGAACTTTTAAGTGATGCCTTAAAACAACAACTATCTCTCTTAAAGGACTATACCAAGTCAAGAAGCTCAATATATGAGCAAAGAAGTAAAAATTACTACAATAGTGATCTTAAACTTGAAAAACTAAAGATTAAATTGGGGATGAATCCTAATGTGCCAGAATCTATTTCATCACATCCACCTATTCCTATACATCCAGAATTCCTGTTAGATGAATCTGAATTATTAGAAGTAATTAAGGATCCTGAGACCTATATAGCTCTAGGAAATATTTATAAAAATAGTAGGGATGATGAAATCTGGATAAAATTTGGTCTGCTTAAGTTAACCAAGCAATCCATAGCTCTAATCGATAAAGAATTAAGTGAATTATGATTAAATTCTTTAGAAAAATACGTTACAACCTCATGAGTGAAAATAAAACAAGTAAATACTTCAAATACGCTATTGGAGAAATTATTCTGGTAGTCATTGGGATTTTGATAGCATTACAAATTAATAACACGAATGAGCAAAGAAAAGAAACTAAAGAGCTTAAAGAGTACTTGCATAAGATATCTACAAATGTAAAAAGCGATATAGACCAGGTAGAGAAATTAAAAATTAGGAGAGATACTGTTAGAGCTAAAGCCATCAGGTCTTCAAAAGCATTAAGAGCCAATGATTTTTCAAAAATAGAAGACATTTTTTTAGGCAGATCTTGCTTTGTTGAGTTCTATTTTATTCCTGACAAAAGTGGATTCGAAGCTCTGAAAAGCTCTTCCTATTTAGGTAAAATAAACAATACCAAAGTGGACAGCCTACTTTCTCTCTACTACAGTCGTGTAGATAAAACACATGCAGATGAACTGAGTTATAACACTTTTATTGAAAACATGGAGGTTAAACTAAGTGAAAGAATAGACCTAACATCTCTTTATTTACTCTACAGCAAAATATATATAAACAATGAGGCTATTGACATAAATGAATACACTGATATTTTGCCCTATATTCAAGATAATGCATTCAAGTCGGCTATTTTTAGAACTTTATCAGAACGGACTTATCTGGGAAATTATCCAAAATTAATAGAACTAGGAAATGCTTTGATTCAAGAGATTAACATGTTTTGTAATAATGATTATTAAACCCCTTTTGAAACCATGATAAAGTTTTTTAGACATATTCGTAAAAACCTCATTAATGAAGGCAAAACAAGCAAGTACTTAAAATATGCACTTGGAGAAATTATACTTGTTGTTATTGGGATTTTGATTGCATTGCAGATTAATAATTGGAATGAAGACCATAAAGGAAAAAAAATAGCTCAACTAAGTATGCAAGCTTTACAATTTGACTTGAGCAAAGATGTTGTGGCACTTAAAAAAGTAATTGAAAACTCCGTTCAAGATAGTACAAAATTGGGAAGCATAAAAAGGAAAATGTCCAGGGATGATCTTACTCTCGATACATTGGTAAATATTGCTCGGTTTGAATTTAATCCGTGGGTGCCACTCAGTATTTCTTTTAATAACAATACCATTAATAGTTTAAGATCAACGGGTAATATAAATTTGCTTCCAACAGAGGTACAGGAAAATTTGTTGAGCTTGGATGCGCTTCAACAAGGATATTTACAAAGCTTTTCCAATGATGTAGGTATTTATTTAGATAATACTATTTTATATTCTAAATCCTACCCTTTTAAGGATATAGGTCACATAGATTCTAAATCAAAATTAGCTGATAGTATATGGTCTAAGGCTACCATGTCTGGATTGGGAGCAGAACTTAACGGGTTGGTGGGAGTGAAATATAGCAATTATTACGAATTAATATCCTCTTTACAGAACATACAAAAGGAAACAGAAATACTAATAAACCTATTGCGTAAGTATGAATAGTTTTTTTAGAAACATCCGCAAAACACTTGTCAACGAGGGTAAAACCAGCAAATACCTCAAATATGCACTTGGTGAAATTATCCTTGTAGTGATTGGGATTTTGATTGCACTTCAAATTAACAATTGGAATGAAAAGCGAATAAATTCTAATAAAGAAAAAGCGATTTTAGCTGATATCCATAAGGAGTTTGTGAATAATCAAAAGCAATTAGACTCGGTTGTAAATGGGCACCAAAATATATTTAAGAATTGTCGCAAAATCATTCAGATGTTTCCCATTAAATCAAAACCAAAACAACAAACGCTAGATTCATTATCACATTATCTGTTTTGGTCCTATGGAGGTGTTACGTTTAACCCATCTCAATCAAGTATAGATGCACTTACCAGTACGTCCTCATTTAATATTATCTCAAATGAGCGGTTAAGAAATCGCTTAATTTCTTGGAACGATTTAGTAAAAGATTATCAAGAAGAAGAACAGGCATCTAGAGACTATGTATTGAATCAATATGATCCCTATTTTTCAAAATACTTTGATTGGAACTTTAATTTTAATGACCCAAGAAACAATTTTGATGTGCTGCAAACTTTAGAGTTTGAATTCAAAGTAAGAGGAAGGTACGACCTAGTGGACCAAATATTAAATACTAGTGGAGAACTGCAAAAACTTAAAGAGTCTCTAGAAGAGATAATTATGCTAACAAAACCAAAGGACAATGATTAAATTTTTTAGCAACATTCGAAAAAATCTAATAGATAAAGGAAAAACATCTAAATACTTAAAATATGCTATTGGAGAAATTTTCCTTGTAGTTATAGGAATTCTCATAGCGTTACAAGTTAGCAATTGGAACCAAAGACGTATAGAAAGAGATAAGATGTTTTCGTATTACAAAAAGCTTAATGTTGAGGTTGAAGAGCAAATTTTAGTTGTTCAAAATCTAATTGAAGGGGAAAACGATTTAGAAGAAAAACAGAAAAAAACCCTACAAATTCTAGCATCCAAAAACCAAGATAGCATCCCAGCACTATTAGAAAATATAGGTGCTTTGGCAACTGCTTGGAACCACAATTTGTCATACGAAACCTTTAATGAATTTTTGCAACAAGGACTGCTAACAAAGGTTGAAAAGAAAAAACTAAAACAATTATTGCTAGAACTCAAAGGTGAACTTAATTTTTTTGAAAGAGGAGATGTCTATATAGACAATCAATACAATATGCTTATAGAACCTTTTTTTGCTGAACATATTAACTATTCAAATGCCGCTTTGCCAATGTATAGAGAGCATTTTGTTGTTGGAGGACCTCAAACAGATTTTAATTTTTTATTTGAATCCATGAAATTTTGGAACGTAGCAACACTTAAGCTAGAAACCACTCAGAGCAATTTAAGATCTTTAAACAGTCTTTTGAATTTATTAGAAAAATTAAAAAAGCAACTTCACGATGAAACTCATTAAGATAGCGAGTTAAATTATTGCCAATAGCTCTTTTAAAAGAGACTGAAATTTGTCGCCCAAGATACTTTTGTAAATTTCACTTTTCAAAATCTTTAAAATTCAATTTAAACTGCTTTTTAAGTGTTTAAGCAACTTTTTTAGTCAAAAATCAATTTAAACAGTAATTTACTAACCTGTAATCTTGATGGTGTTGAAAATAAATGTTTTATCCTGTTTAAGATTGCGTACGTTTCCCATATTTTATTAAATTGTGATTAATTAGCTAAATTAAAAAGGAATATCATCATTCATAATTGATGGTATATCTATTGCCAAAACTATATTATGAAAAAAATACTAACCATCATTTTTATTTGTTGCTTCTATCTGTCTATCGCACAAAATTTTTACGAAATAAAATGGCAAGGTACTGACGGGATAAAATATATTGCTCTAGTAGAGTTTTTTGAAAAGGAAAACATAAATGTAAGAGTAAATTATACAACAAAAGATGGTGCTTATAAAGTGGCTAAATATAAGTGTGTTGGCAAGTATAATTATAATAGTGATGGGTCTAAGTTCTTTATGTTCGATGGCCAAAATGCAGAAATAGTATATTCTTCTAAAGAATCTAACGTTGGTTATTCTGCAGATAATTTTGTTTTTAAAGGAGTAAATATTAACAACCAGTACGATAAACTTTATACCTATGATGATGCAGATTTGGCAGACGGTAATTTAGATAATGTTAAAGAAGCAACGTTTAAAAAACTAGATCCTTCAAAAGACTTTACAAAATCATATATCAATAGCTTTTTCTGGACCAGTGAACCAGAATATATAAAATACACTAAGTTAATTTCAACCAACCAAACAACGTCGTCAAGTACAACGAGTTCAAGTAGTTCTGGAGAAACTTTTTACAGATTAAAATTCAAAAATAAATGTATTAAGCCAATTAAGGTTGCTATTCGCTATTTAGATTTTAAGGACAAATGGGGCTCCAAAGGTTGGTGGACAATAGAGCCTGGAAAGACCGTTTACGTAGAAAACTCTCCAAACAGTATTTTCTATTATTACGCTAAAACATTAGACGGATCTCTTGTATGGAGCGATAAGGATAACTTAAGAGATTTTGATGGAAAAAAATACGGATTTAGAAAGCTTGAAAAGTCTACTTCAAAATATGGCTCTTGGGTTACAGATATTACATGTACTAATTTGGTAAATGACCAAAGCACAAGTACAACAAGCACAACAACTACATCTAGTTACACTAATCAATACACAGGCGAGGTAAAATTACATTTAATAATTGCAGCAGATAGCAACGACCCACAAATTGGTGCTAGTGTACGTCAAGATTTAGATGATGTATCTAATCTCTTCCAAAAAGCAGCTCGCGAAGTTGGTATTAAATACGAAATAAGTAAGCTTTACGACACTAGTTTTGATAAAGCGAGCATTATAGCAAAGATAAATAGCTTAGATATTAAGAACAACGATGTTGTAATATTCTATTATTCTGGTCACGGCTATAACGACACATCAGGATATAGTCGTTTTCCTAGCATGAGTTTAGATGGTAAAGATTATGGCTTAGAGTCTATGCATAATTTTATAAAAGGAAAAAATGCACGTTTAACTATTACTCTTGGTGATTTATGTAACTCAATACCACGTACTAGAAGTGGTACTAAAAGTGATGAAGAAATTCCGTTTAAATCTGGTTTTTTGTTTGATGAGGATAAACTAGAGCGCTTATTTATAGATTCTAGAGGTTCTTTATTATCTACGTCATCAAGTAAAGGAGAATGGTCTTTTTGTATGCGAAAATCAAATGGAAGCATGGGTAATGGACATTTTACAAATGCCTTTATCAACTCATTTGCCAAAGAAGCAAGTAAAATAAATGATAACATTGGGTCTTGGGACCAACTCTTTAGCAGAGCATACACTGATGCAAAAAACAATACTAAATATCAACTTAATCAAAACGGAAAGTATGGTCAGTCGGGCTTTAAAAGCAGCGATATAAAATATAATTAAACAACATGAAAGGAATTACTTTTTTAATAATATCAATAGTTTTAATTTCTTGTAGAGAGATGAAAGATGCAAAAGTTTTAAAAGAAGCAAAAAAAATATCCCTTTGCTATTTAAGCGAAGAACAATACGATGAAGACTCACAAACACAACTAAATGAGTATTTTGAACAAAGACAAGTGTTGAAAAAAATAGATTTGAATGAGCAGCAACGCCAATTGTTTTTAAATGAATTTTTAAATCAAGAAAACTACGAAGCACTAACAAGAAGATGTCAGTTTCAGCCTGTTTATGCACTTGTGGTAGATCAAAAATTATATGCCCTATTTGATACAGAATATTGCCCAACCATCAAATATGTCAATAATAAGGAAGAAGATCAATTTTTGGGTGTAACCACAGAAAATACTCTAGACCAAGTATTAAAATCATTAATGAAGTAATTTTAAGAGTTAAAGACATTTTAAGGCTCAAATTCCACAAAAAATAAAATATTAGAAACGTCAAAATATCGCTTCTGAGATGTTTTGTGTTTTTTTGTAAATTCAACATTGATAAAAATGTCTAAAATCCATTTTAAGGCACTTTTTAGCTGTTTTAAGACGTTTTTAGGTTTTTAACAATTGTTGATAATTATTGCTTATAGTAGATAAAATGCTATGTTTAGGCTTTAATTTTTTGTATCTTTGAAAGTACTCAAAAGAGACGCAGTAAGCGTCTTTTTTGCTGTAAAATTAGAACTAAATCTTATTGAAAATAAAATGAGCGAAGAAAACAAAAAACAGTATGGCGCAGATAGTATTCAGGCCCTCGAAGGGATGGAGCACGTGCGTATGCGTCCGTCGATGTATATTGGTGATGTTGGTGTAAGAGGTTTGCACCATTTGGTATATGAGGTTGTAGATAACTCAATTGACGAGGCCTTAGCTGGACACTGTGATAATATTACGGTTACTATAAACGAAGATAATTCCATAACTACAGAAGATGATGGTCGTGGTATTCCGGTTGGCCTTCACAAAAAAGAAGGTGTTTCTGCATTAGAGGTTGTAATGACCAAAATTGGAGCAGGTGGAAAGTTTGATAAAGATTCTTATAAAGTTTCTGGTGGTTTACACGGAGTAGGTGTAAGTTGTGTTAACGCACTTTCTGAGCACTTAAAAGCAACTGTTTATAGAGAAGGAAAAATTTGGGAGCAAGAGTATGAGCGTGGTAAAGCGTCGTACCCTGTAAAATCAGTTGGAGATACCGATAAAACAGGTACCATTGTTACCTTCAAACCAGATCCGCAAATATTTCAACAAACACTAGAATATAACTACGATACTTTAGCAAGTCGTATGCGCGAGTTGGCATACCTAAACAGAGGTATTACAGTTCATTTAGTAGATAAGCGTTACAAAAAAGAAGACGGTTCTTTTGAAGGTGAAACATTCCATTCAGAAGAAGGGCTTTCAGAATTTGTAAAGTTCTTAGATGGTAACAGAGAGCCTTTAATGAACGAAGTTATTTCGTTTGAAGGTGAAAAGAACGGAGTTCCTGTAGAGGTTGCTATGGTGTATAATACATCTTATGCAGAGAATTTACACTCTTATGTAAACAATATTAATACACACGAAGGTGGAACACACTTATCAGGATTCCGTCGTGGTTTAACGCATACCTTAAAGAAATATGCAGATAATTCTGGTATGTTAGACAAATTGAAGTTTGACATATCTGGTGACGATTTCCGTGAAGGTTTAACAGCAATAGTTTCTGTAAAAGTTGCCGAACCACAGTTTGAAGGTCAGACCAAAACAAAACTTGGTAACCGCGAAGTTTCAGCATCTGTTTCTCAGGCAGTTTCAGAAATGTTAACCGATTATTTAGAAGAACATCCTGAAGATGCTAAGACCATTGTTCAGAAGGTAATTTTAGCAGCACAAGCACGTCACGCAGCACAAAAGGCGCGTGAGATGGTACAGCGTAAAACAGTAATGAGTATTGGTGGTTTACCAGGAAAATTATCTGACTGTTCTGAGCAAGACCCAGCACAATGCGAAGTATTCCTTGTAGAGGGTGATTCTGCAGGTGGAACTGCTAAGCAAGGTCGAGATAGAAAATTCCAAGCTATTTTACCATTAAGAGGTAAGATTCTTAATGTTGAAAAAGCAATGCAACATAAGGTTTTTGAAAACGAAGAAATCAAAAATATCTTTACAGCACTTGGCGTAACTATTGGTACCGAAGAAGATCCTAGAGCTTTAAACCTATCAAAATTAAGATACCATAAAGTAGTAATTATGTGTGATGCCGATATTGATGGTAGCCACATTGCAACTTTAATCTTAACGTTCTTCTTTAGATACATGCGCGAACTTATTGAAAATGGTTATGTATACATCGCTACACCACCTTTATACTTAGTGAAGAAAGGTGCTAAAAAGCAATATGCTTGGTCAGATAAAGATCGTGATGCTATTGTGGCAGATTTTGGAGATAATTCTAAAATACAACGTTACAAAGGTCTTGGAGAGATGAATGCAGAACAGCTTTGGGACACTACTATGAATCCTGAATTTAGAACACTTCGTCAAGTAAATATTGATAACGGAGGTGAAGCTGATAGAATCTTCTCAATGTTAATGGGAGATGAAGTACCACCACGTAGAGAGTTTATTGAGAAGAACGCTATTTATGCCAATATTGACGCTTAGATAGAAGCTTTTAAAACCAAAATTAAAGCAATTACGTTAATAACGTGGTTGCTTTTTTTGTACAATAAAAACTCGATTAAGTGCGTTTAATAACGATAAAATGTAATTCTTATCGTTATTTTAATATATTTGTTACTTACTATAAACTCAATTACAATGAGAAATTTATTTCTTTTCACAGTATTCTGCACCTCGTTCATGGTGTCTAAAGCGCAAAATGATTTAGATGTTCTGCTGTCTGCAGGTGTAGAAGATGCTCAACGTTTTGCAAACGATTATTTAGCTCCAGGAACTAATGGATTAATGCATAGTATGAATGCCAATTGGTTTAATTCTGCTAAAGTAAAACCTTTAGGTGGTTTTGAAATATCTCTTGTTGCCAATGCGACTTTAATTGGTGATGAAGACAAAATGTTTAGTATGAATACTGCAGACTATAACAACATTCAGTTTGTCTCAGGTCCTGGTACACAAAATGTAGCAACTGTTTTGGGAGAAAATGATCCTTCAATTTTTGTTGAAGTAGAATATGATGATCCCATTTTTGGGTCCCAAACAGCACAAATAGAATTGCCTCAAGGTATAGGTGAAGATAGTTATAATCTAATTCCCTCTGCGGCCTTGCAAGGTGCAGTAGGCTTAGGAAGTGGTATAGAGGTTAAAGCGCGTTACCTTCCAAAGATAGATACAGATGAAGTTACTTTTAATATGTACGGAGCTGCACTTCAACTTGAATTTACTGAATGGCTTCCTGCTGATAAGATTTGGCCTGTAGCACTGTCTGGTTTGGTAGCCTACAATCACATAGATGGTTCTTATGACCTTACAGAATCTTCAGGTATTGAGGGCGAAAATCAAAGACTTGAGAATAGCACAAATACATGGTTATTTCAATTAGCGGTTTCTACTAAACTGCCTATCTTCAATTTATATGGAGGATTAGGATATATAAAAGGTAAATCAGAATCTGATTTGTTAGGTGACTATAGGGTAACTGATGGTGTATTAACATCAGAGACAATAACAGATCCTTTCTCGGTATCTAGTGATGTGTCTGCAGTAAGAGGAACTGTAGGTTTTAAATTGAAATTAGGATTCTTTAGATTGAATGGAGAATATCATATTTCAGAATTTGATGCCTTCTCTGTCGGTGTAAATTTTGGATTCAGATAATAATGAATTAAATATATCATTAAAAGCAGCTATAAAGGCTGCTTTTTTATTATAGATAGATGACATAAATCATGGAATTTAGATTGTAAAACCGTAAATTTGTGTCAAATTTTAACGATCTAAAACATAAAAATAAAATGAAAGTAACCGTAGTTGGCGCTGGTGCAGTAGGCGCAAGTTGTGCAGAGTACATCGCTATTAAAAATTTTGCTTCAGAAGTTGTATTATTAGATATCAAAGAAGGCTATGCAGAAGGTAAAGCAATGGACTTAATGCAAACCGCTTCTTTAAATGGTTTTGATACTAAAATTACAGGAAGTACAAACGATTATTCAAAAACTGCAAATAGTGATATTTGTGTTATTACTTCTGGTATTCCTCGTAAACCAGGTATGACTCGCGAAGAGTTAATAGGTATTAATGCTGGTATTGTAAAAACAGTGTCTTCCAACTTAGTAGAGCATTCTCCAAATACAATTTTAATTGTTGTGAGTAACCCAATGGATACCATGACGTATTTGGCTCACAAAACTACAGGTTTACCAAAGCATAAAATCATAGGAATGGGTGGAGCTTTAGATTCTGCGCGTTTTAAATATAGATTAGCTGAAGCTTTAGGAGCACCAATTAGCGATGTGGACGGTATGGTAATAGGTGGTCATAGCGATAAAGGTATGGTGCCATTAACATCTCATGCTACAAGAAACAGTATTAAAGTTTCTGAATTTTTATCAGAAGAGCGCTTAGACCAAGTAAAAGAAGATACCAAAGTAGGTGGTGCAACCTTAACTAAATTATTAGGTACTTCTGCTTGGTATGCTCCAGGTGCAGCTGTAAGCGGATTGGTACAGGCAATTGCTTGCGATCAAAAGAAAATGTTCCCTTGTTCAACATTATTAGATGGTGAGTACGGATTAAGCGACCTTTGTATTGGTGTGCCAGTAATCTTAGGTAAAAATGGTATTGAAAAAATCGTAGATGTGCCATTAAGCGATGCTGAAAAACAACATTTAGCAGAAAGTGCTGAAGGTGTTAAAAAGACAAATGGTCTTTTAGAATTTTAAGACATTTTTTATCAAATCATATTAAACTAAAGACTGCAAAAATGCGGTCTTTATTTTTTGTTATATTTGCCAAATGCGATCCAAATTACATTTTGGTATTATAATAATTCTATTAGCCTTTTTAGGAAGGTTTATAGAAACTCCCGCTACTCCTAATCAGGAGATAACTATTCAGTTTTCTAATGCTAATGTTTCAGAAATTGAAGTGCAAAATGCACTTCAGGATATTCAGCAAAAATTACAAAAAATTGGTGCTGAAAGCTTACTGATTGGTCAGGATAAAAACGGCAATCTTAAAATTGCATACTACAGTGTTGCTGATGTACAAAGTATTGAGCACATTTTAACCAATAGTAGTGATTTCAACTTTTTGTTGGGAGAAAGTTCTACTCCTTCAAATAAAAATTCTGATAAAGAAACTTTAAGAGACTACAAGCTTAATGTCTCCGAAATTCAAAAGAAAAATCAAGACAATGATTGGGATTTTGATGGTGTGCAGATTGTAGAGCTTAATCAGAAAACCGATAGATTTAATAATCTAAAAAAAGATGCTTCAGGTAATCTGTATCAATTAGAAGTATTACATCAATTAGTTAAAGTTGGCTTCAGAATTAATTCAGGGACTTTTATTTTAGAAAATAAAAATCTATACGAAATACCTGAAGTAAGAGCAGGTCCTATCTCTTAAGGAATCTATCTGAAAAAATTCCATCACTTCATTTTCAACTTTTTGAATCAATCAAAAGGCATAAAAAAATAATTTATAACATAAAATCAATTGTCTGATTATGCGGTAAATTCTATATTTGCGCGTTAAAAAATTAGACGTAAAACAAAACAAAATGCAAAACAAAGGAATAATTAAATTGTTTGCGCTACTATTTGGTTTGGTAAGTATTTACCAATTGTCTTTCACCTTTAAGGCCAACCAAATTGAAGACGAAGCAAAACAAGCTGCGGTAGCAAAGTATGACGAAACCGTAGACGGTTATCATGATTTAAGAGCACAAGCTGAGGTTAACTACTTAGATTCTTTAAAAACATCAAAAGTTAAAGTTGACGACAACAAGTTTGAGCCGATAGAAGTATATAATTTATTAGGTGTATCTCAGTACACTTACACTGAGGTTGAGGATAATGCCATGAAACTAGGTCTTGACCTTAAGGGTGGTATTAACGCAATTATTCAGATTTCTGTAAAAGACATCTTAAAAGGATTGGCAAACAATAGTAAAGATCCTGTATTTAACAAAGCATTAGCTGATGCAGAAGAATTACAAAAAGACGCTCAAGAATCTTATTTAGAGTCATTTTTTAGAGCGTTTGATGCTATTAAAGGAGATACCAAATTAGCATCTCCAGATATTTTTGCAAACAGAAACTTGAGTGATGATATTAAACCTGAAATGTCAGACAATGAAGTCAAAGGTATTTTAGAGAAAAAAATAGATGAGTCTATAGTTTCTGCTTTTGAGGTATTACGTAATCGTATCGATGGTTTTGGTGTATCATCTCCAAACATTCAGCGTTTAGGAAATTCTGGTCGTATTTTAATTGAATTACCAGGAGCAAGAGACAAAAAACGTGTGGTAGATATTATTACTAAGACTGCACAATTACAGTTTTGGGAAACCTTTAAGGCAGAAGAAATGCTACCGTATGTATTTCAGGTTAACCAAGCTTTGGTAGAAGCTTCTAAAGATAAAGAAGGTGAAGATGAAGTTACTGAGGTAGCAGAAGTAGAGCAAGATTCTACAACAAATACTATAGATGAGTTAACAGGACAAATTGAAACTGACACAACAAACGTTGCTAATGTTAATCCATTAGGTATTCAAGCTCCAGGTGGTGGACCAATGATTGCTAGTTTCTTGGCTAAGGATAAAGAGAGAGTATTAGAAGCACTTAATGATCCTAAAAACAGAGCGCTTTTACCAACAGAAATGCGTTATGCAAAATTTGTTTGGGGAATTCAGGCTAAAGATTCTGAGTATTCTGAGCTTTATGCTATTAAGGGTAATAGAGATGGTGAGCCAGAATTGAGTGGTGCAGTTATTACAGATGCAAGACAAGATTTTGACGAGCTAAGTAGACCTGCTGTAAGTATGCAAATGAACCCTAAAGGTTCAAGAGAATGGCAAGAAATAACCAAAAAAGCCAACCAAGAAAATGGGTACATCGCAATAGTTTTAGATGATATTGTGTACTCAGCACCAAGTGTAAGAAATCAACCAGAAGGTATTGCTGGAGGAAGATCTCAAATTTCAGGTTCTTTTACACTTAACGAAGCTGTAGATTTAGCAAACGTATTAAGAGCAGGTAAATTACCAGCATCTGCTGAGATTATTCAGGCAGATGAAGTAGGACCTTCTTTAGGACAAGAAGCTATTGATAGCGGAATGATGTCTTTCTTAATTGCATTGGCATTTGTTGTACTATGGATGATTTTCTATTACGGAAAAGCAGGTGCTTTTGCTGATGTTGCATTGTTGTTGAACATCTTATTGATATTTGGAGTGTTAGCAAGTTTAGGTGCAGTATTAACTCTACCTGGTATTGCTGGTATTGTATTAACGATCGGTATTTCGGTTGATGCTAACGTACTTATCTTTGAGCGAATAAGGGAAGAATTAGAAAAAGGTAAATCGCAAAAAGAATCTATAAAAGATGGTTTTTCTAACGCTTTATCTTCAATTCTAGATGCTAACATCACTACAGGTTTAACTGCATTAATCTTGTTTGTATTTGGTACAGGGCCAATTAAAGGTTTTGCAACAACATTAATCATAGGTATTTTAACATCATTATTTACGGCGATTTTCATTACTCGTTTATTAATTGATTGGTGGGTTAATAGAGGTGGAACTTTAGATTTTTCTACGGCTATAACTAAAGGGTTGTTTAAAAATGTAAACATCGACTTCTTAAAGAAACGTAAGATTGCTTATGTTGTTTCTGGTGCGTTAATCCTTGCTAGTTTAGGATCATTATTTACAACAGGGTTAGACCAAGGTATTGATTTTGTTGGAGGTAGAACTTATCAGGTGCGTTTTGAGCAACCAGTAAGCACAGAAGAAATTACAAGTGTGCTTAACGATCCAAATGTGTTTAATAGTGCTGAAGTAAAGACCATAGGCTCTGCAAATGAGTTAAAAATTTCTACAAAGTATAGAGTAGACGACAATTCGGTAGAAGCAGATACAGAGATACAAACTAAATTGTTTGAAGCTTTAAAACCATATTTACCTTCTGGTATGACTTACGAAGAGTTTGATAATGGTTCTGATGAGGCAAAAATTGGTAAAATGCTTTCTAGTAAAGTAAGTCCTACGATTGCAGATGATATTAAAAAGTCATCATTCTGGGCAGTATTAGGATCTTTAGTAGTGGTATTCCTTTATATTCTATTTAGATTTAAGAGATGGCAGTTCTCTCTTGGTGCAGTTGCTGCAGTATTCCATGATGTTTTAATCGTATTGGGTATTTTCTCTTTAACATGGAAATTTATGCCATTTAGTATGGAAATAGACCAAGCATTTATTGCAGCTATCTTAACGGTTATTGGTTACTCGCTTAATGATACTGTGGTAGTATTTGATAGAATTAGAGAATACTTAAACGAGCATACGTCTTGGAAGTTAGATAAGACAATTAATGCTTCATTAAACAGTACATTAAGTAGAACATTAAATACTTCTGTTACAACTTTAGTAGTGTTATTAGCAATGTTCATCTTTGGAGCAGAATCGTTAAGAGGTTTATTGTTTGCATTAATAGTTGGTGTAGTAGTAGGTACATATTCTTCTATGTTTATCGCAACACCGTTAATGTACGATACAGCTAAAAAAGGTGATGCTGCTGAATCATTAAAGAAGAAAGTAAAAGAAGAAGACGAAGAATAAAATATTCGATTTCTAAGTTATAATATGAACGCCTTTTTGAAAAAAAAGGCGTTTTTTTATTTTTAGACGCAACCATTGAACTATCTGCACATCTTATAGTAAAGGTTTAAAAATAAATCCTAACTTATGGGGCATTAACACAATCAATCACATTTATGAAAAAATTACTACTCATAATTTCTATCTCCATATCAACTTTTTGTTTTGGGCAAGATATCTTAATGCAAAATGGTTCTATAACTACATGTTCAGGAACGTTTTATGATTCAGGAGGGGAAAATTCAAATTACTCGGGCAACGAGGATTACACTTTAACAATTTGTCCAGAGGAAGTTGGACAAAGAATCAAGTTAGATTTTTTTGATTTTCAAACCCAACTAAATGTTGATGTAATGAGTATTTATGATGGGGAAAGCACAGAGGGGTTGCCTTTTTTTGGTGTGCATTCTGGAGATGTTTCACCAGGAACTATAACAGCAACATTTGATAATCCAAGTGGATGTATAACAATAGAGTTTGTGTCCGATAGTACAACTAATACAGCAGGATGGGCAGCATCTGTATCTTGTACAACACCATGTCAAGATATTACTGCGGTTTTAGATTCTGTATCTCCATCAGCTAATACAGAGGGTGTTGTAGAGGTATGTGTTGGTGATAGTATTCAACTAAATGGGAGTGGTGTTTTTGGGGTTGATGGTACAGGAGCATCATACACTTGGGATTTAGGAGATGGATCAACTGCCATAGGTCAGAGTGTTAATGTTTCGTATGATGAGCCAGGTGTTTATCTGGTAAATTTGGATATTCATGATACTAATATGGATAATTATATGGATGGTTGCTCAAATGGTAATGCTATAAACCAAGTGATTAGAGTTTCAGGAGCTCCAGACTTTACAGGTACTCAAGCAGATGATAACACTTTGTGTTTTGGAGATACAACAACGATACAAGGAGTAGCAGACCCCTTATTGTTGTTTTATAATTGTCCTCCACCAGAAAGTGAAGTAACCTTTTTGCCAGATGGTAGTGGAGCTGCCTATAGTACATGTATCAACGTTACATGTTTTGATAATGAAGCTGTGCTAACAGATGTTTCTCAAATACTTGATATTTGTATGAATATAGAGCATTCATACTCTGGAGATTTGGATATTTTTATTCAAAGTCCAAACGGACAAGAAGTTCGGTTGTTCGATCAAGCAGGCGGTGGAACCTACTTTGGAGGAGCTAATGATAATGAAACTCTTGATCCTGGAATTGGTGAAGACTATTGTTTTTCTATGAATGCAACCACTTTACTCGCTAATGCGCCTACAGAGCTTAACGGAAATCCACCGCGTGAGTCATGGGTGCCTGGTACTTATTTGCCTTATGAAAGTTTTGATGCTTTACTAGGAAGTCCATTAAACGGAGAATGGTGTATCAGGATTGTAGATAACCTTGCCATAGATAATGGCTATATTTTTTCATGGGAGCTTAATTTTGACCCTAGTCTAGAGTTACAAGATTATGAGTATACTCCTCAAATTACTTCTCAGTCGTGGGACGCTGATTCTAGTATTACAGAAATAAATGGAAACATAATTACAGTTGCTCCTGGGTCTGAAGGCGAGCATTGTTATACTTATAGAACAGTAGATGAGTTTGGTTGCGAGTATACTGAGGAGGTATGTGTTACCATGACAGCTGAGGGGCAAGCTCCAACAACGTTTTATGAGGATTTAGATGGTGATGGCTACGGTGACCCTAATAGTACAATAGAAGACTGTTCCGATATACCACCTTTGGGTTATGTAGTAAATGGTTTAGATTGTGACGATGCCAATGGTGAAATAAACCCAGATTCATCAGATTCTGAAGGTAATGGTGTTGATGAAAATTGTGATGGAGTTGATGGTGATTTATTAAGTATTGATGATTTTAGTCTAGAAAACATAGAGATTTTACAAAACCCTTTTAATGAGAGTATATCTTTAAACCTGCCTGAACAATTATTAGGCTCTAAAATAAATATTATTATTTATGATTTAAATGGTCGTAAAGTATACAATAAAACTCATGAGTGTCTTCAGGGAGGTGTTAAAGTAGAAGGTTTAAGTAACCTGCTAAAAGCTCCGTATTTTATGGAAGTTTCTAATGATGCAATAGGTCTAAAAGTCATTAGAAAAATAGTGAAGAATTAAAAATTAATTATATTAAAGACGAGACAGACTAAATCAAAAAGCCTTTCTGAAAAGAAAGGCTTTTTTTTAAATAAGTTATTAGCTTAATCGATTTTGTTGAGCGTAATTTGATCGGTTTCAAAATTGGTTGGTCGCGCTGAACCGTCAAAACCCAATGCTAAGACCATTTGAGATTCAGAATTCATTTTAAAGATACCTTTTAAGGTGCCTAGAGTTTCTTCATCTTTAATCTTCTTAACAATGAAATCAATATGGTAGTAGTTTTCTTTTTTTTCAACCTCATATTGCATAGAGGCTTCAGTTCCATCTCTCGTAAAGGATTTGCCACCCATTATTTGGCCATCAAATTCAAACAAAGCGTAACCATCTTTTGTAAGTGTTAAGTACCCAATATCACCTTTATCTTCTCCTTTCCATTTACCAACATAAGAAGGTGAATCTTTAAGTGAGAAAGAGCAAAATAAAACTAAGGATAGAATTAAAAGTGAAAGGGTTTTTAATGATTTCATGTAGATAGGAATTTAAATTATTCCTACAAGATATATCATTTTTTAAATAAAAAGCCCTAAAAGAATTTAATTAGTCTTTTATGAAGTCAATTTTGTCACCGATTTCAAGTTGCCATTCATCGGAAAGACCAGCATTAATTTCTAAAACATATTTAGCAGGTGATTCAGATGGAAGTGAAGTTTCGTCAAAAGGTTTTGCGTTTTTTTGAAAGCTAACAATATGTAACTCATCATCTATATAAATAATGTCTAAAGGAATTTTAGTATTCTTCATATAGAAACTTCGCATTTGTGTATTAGGAAATATAAACAGCATACCTTGGTTGGTGCCAAGTTTGTTTCGGTACATTAAGCCTGTTTGTGTTTCGTGCTCATCTTCAGCAAATTCTATATCTAAGGTTTTTATAATAGAATCGGTATTCGCTTTTTTAAGATTTAAAATTCCTTCTTTTTTAAAGCTTACTTCAATTTTGTCGTTTGAATTGTCTTTCTTTTCATTTTTACAATTAAAAAATAAAAGCAAAGAAAAGAACAGAATAAAGAATTTAAAAAACGGAGTTGAACGCATTAAGCAACCTTGTTTTTAGGTTTGTAAATAAACATAAAGTACAGACCAATGAGTATAAAAGGTATACTTAAAAGCTGACCGTTATTGAGCGTATTTCCGAAGAAAGCAGCCAAATCTTCATCACCTTGAGGTTCTTTAACAAATTCAACAAAGAATCTAATCGTCCATAGAAAAACTAAAAATAAACCAAATAAAAAGCCTTCTTGTTTAGATTTATTGGTTTTCCAGTAAAAATAGAGCAACGTTATAAATACAAAAATATAGCAAAACGCTTCATATAACTGAGCAGGATGTCTTGGCTCAGTTTCACTAAGTTGCCTAAATACGACACCAAAGTCACTTTCGGTGTATTTTCCTATTATTTCTGAATTAATAAAATTCCCAATCCTTACAAATACAGCGCCAAGTGCAGTGGCAATAACCACACGATCTAGAATCCATAGGATAGATTTTTTTAATACTTTTTTATTAAACAAGTACATTGAGATTATCATACCAATAGCTGCGCCATGGCTAGCTAGGCCTTGAAAGCCTGTAAATCGTATACCATCTTTAAAACTAAAAGGTAAAAAGATGCTAAAGAAATCTTCACTAATTAATTCAGATTGGTAAAAGATAACATGGCCTAATCTTGCACCAATCATAATTCCTAAAACAGAATAGATAAATAAAGAGTCTAAAGATTCATTAGACTGATTTTCGTTTTTCCAAATCTTCTTGGTAACGTAGAAGCCTAGTATAAAGGCGATAATCCACATGACACTATAAAAGTGGAGTTCAAAAAAACCAAGATCAATAGATTTATCAGGATTCCAAGAAATTTGTAATGCGTGCATACTTTTAAACTTTTCGCTGTAAATATACTATTTTGTTAGGGAGTGAAAATAGGATTAACGTAATATTAATCTTCTTTTGGTGGTACAGGGTCATAACCTTTTCCTCCCCAAGGCGACAGAGTGTTAAGAAAATGTACAGTGTACATTTTTAGCGAATGGGCGAGCTGGCGCGAGGGAGAAATTTTTAGTTGTCATCCTTCTTTGGAACAGGATCGTAACCTTTTCCTCCCCAAGGATGACAACTAAAAATCCGTTTCAATGCCAATTTACCACCTTTAAAAAATCCATGAACTTCTAGAGCTTCTTTAGCGTAGTGTGAACATGTAGGTTGATACCTGCAAGTAGCAGGAGTAAATGGTGATATAAAAGTTTGATAGACTTTAATCAATAATAAAAAAGGATATGCAAGTATTTTTTTCACGATTAATTAGTCGTAAATGTGGTGCCTTCTCTACTATCGTTTAATTGTATACCAGCTTCTGAAAGTTCATCTCTAATCTTATCAGACAAAGCAAAGTCTTTATTCTGTCTAGCTTCTTTTCTAAGATTAATTAATATTTCAACAGCGCCAGATAATTTGTCAGAATCTGTACTTTCTTTAGATGTATTAACTAAACCTAAAACATCAAAGGTAAAAGTCTCTAGCGTTTCTCTTAACACTTCTAAATCCTCCATGGTTATTGTCGCATTACCATCTTTAACTTGGTTGATGAATTTTGCAGCATCAAACAAAGTAGCTATTAGGATTGGAGTGTTAAAGTCGTCATTCATGGCATCATAACATTTCTGTTTCCATTCGGCAACATTAAATGATGATGAATCGCTGGTTTTTAAATCTTCGATTAAATTGATAGCATCCATCAATCTGTAAAACCCTTTCTCACTGGCTAGTAAACCATTATTGGTGAAATCTAAAATACTTCTGTAGTGTGCCTGAAGCATAAAAAATCTAGCAACACTTGGAGCATAAGCTTTAGTGATGTGAGGGTTATCTCCAGAAAATATTTCATTAGGTAGAATAAAATTCCCTGTAGATTTTGCCATTTTTTTGCCATTCATAATAAGCATGTTGGCATGCATCCAATAATTCACAGGCGAATGGTTGTTACAAGCTTCTGCTTGTGCAATTTCACACTCATGATGTGGAAATTTTAAGTCCATACCACCACCATGAATATCAAATTGTTCACCAAGATATTTAGTGCTCATGGCTGTACATTCTAAGTGCCAACCAGGAAAACCGTCGCTCCAAGGCGAAGGCCAGCGCATAATGTGTTGTGGCTCGGCTTTTTTCCAAAGTGCAAAATCTTGAGGGTTTTTCTTATCAGATTGTCCATCAAGAGCTCTGGTGTTATGAATTAAATCTTCGAGTTTACGTTTGCTTAAAATTCCATAAGGCTTAGTTTCATTGTATTTATGAACATCAAAATATACAGAACCATTTACCTCGTAAGCAAAGCCATTATCTATTATGGTCTTAATAAGTTCTATTTGCTCAATAATATGACCTGTTGCAGTAGGCTCTATACTTGGAGGTAAAAAGTTGAATCTATTTAAGATATTATGAAAGTCTACCGTGTAACGTTGTACAACTTCCATTGGTTCAATAGCTTCTATTCTTGCCTTTTTTGCTATACGATCTTCGCCCTCATCTGCATCATTTTCTAAGTGGCCTGCATCGGTAATATTCCTAACGTATCTTATTTTGTAGCCTAGATGTTTTAGATATCTAAAAATAACATCAAAAGACATAAATGTTCTTACGTTACCTAAATGTACATTGCTGTATACAGTTGGTCCACATACATACATGCCAACATAACCATCGTTAATAGGTTTAAAGACTTCTTTCTCACCAGATAGGGAGTTGTATATTTTTATAGCTTGGGTATCGTATAAAGGCATGCTGTAAAATTCAAAAAATGTTTAAACAAAACTAAATAACAAAGTAAGAGGAAACAAGCTAAAACTTTGTATCTAACTGAATGTAATCAAGGAATTCTCTTCGCGTTTCTTTTTCTTTAAATTTCCCTCCAAATTCAGAAGTTACAGTACTGCTCTCTATATCTCTTATTCCACGAGAGTTTACGCATAGATGTTTAGCATCTATTACACAAGCAACATCATCAGTTCCTAAAACTTCCTGTAACTCTTTTACAATTTGTATGGTAAGACGCTCTTGCACCTGTGGACGCTTGGCATAATAGTCTACAATTCTATTCATTTTAGACAAACCAACTACAGTGCCGTTAGAAATGTAAGCTACATGTGCTCTTCCAACGATTGGAAGTAAATGATGCTCGCAAGTAGAATAAACCGTAATGTTTTTTTCTACAAGCATTTCACCATATTTATATTTATTTTCGAAGGTAGAAGCGCTTGGCTTTTTTTTAGGGTCTAGGCCACCAAATATTTCATTTACAAACATTTTTGCAACACGGTTTGGTGTACCTTGTAAACTATCATCAGTAAGGTCTAGGCCTAAAGTTTCCATGATGTGTCTTACATCATCTTTAATAATGTCTATTTTCTCTTCTTTTGATAATTCAAAAGCGTCATCTCTCATAGGAGTATCACTCGATGAACCAATATGGCTATCGCCTAAAGCATCTATATCGTTAAAATCGTTGTCGATTTTCATAGTTAAATAATTATTAATCAATCTTTAAAAGAAAGTTGCAAAGATACGTAATAAAAATAGGATGATAATGGTAGGAGTTTTACAATTATACCTGTTATATATCTAAAACCGTTAAAATGTTAATATCGTTGACGAATTAACAATGGTTTTTATAAAATTTTCTTAATTTTCCAAACTTTAAAATAAGGTTAAGCTATGAATAAATTTCTAACAATTTTCATTTTAGTACTTTTGCCTCTTTGTTCATTTGGGCAAGAAAAAAGTAATAAAATTCCACTCAAAGTTGTCGAGTTCAATGACAATGTAAATTTACCGCTAACAGCAAAAGAGCGTCTTCAGATAGATGAGGTTTATGGAGAATATGCTGAAAAACATATTTACAGTAATGCTTTCCGATTAAAAAGTATTAAAGATATATTAAGAAATAGGGTGGAGATTCAATACATCACCAAAGAAAGTGATAAAAAAGATTGTCAAAAGTTATCTGAAATCCCGCTGCTTAATAGCTTTGTTTCAGACTTAGAAAGAGATAAAACTTTTGATCCCAAGACGTTTAACCCATTAAAGTATAATTTTGCTTTTCATTCCAGAGGGTCTACAATGTATCAGGTAGATAATACCAACTATTTTATAACCATAAAATCTCAATATCATTAAAAATTTTACAAAAATGAAGTATTTATTAACTTTAATTACAGTAGTATTTTCATCGGTATTGATTGCCCAAGATGTTAATATGCAAACAGCTACAGTCAGTCAATGTGGTGGAGTTTTCTACGATTCTGGTGGTGAATTTGGGAATTATGGAAATGATGAAAGTTTTGTCTTAACAATATGCCCAGAAAATCCTGGACAAAGAGTTATATTGGATTTTACAGAGTTTACCACTCAGTTAAATGCTGACGTGATGACGATTTACAACGGAGATTCGACTGCGGCTGATGCTTTTGGTCAATTCTCAGGTGGTGATTCACCTGGTGTAGTATCTGCAACAGAGGAGAATACAGGAGGTTGTTTAACAATTGAATTTGTTTCTAATGCTTCTGGTAGTGGAAGTGGCTGGGCGGCAAACATATCTTGTTTAACTCCTTGCCAGTCTATTAACTCTCAGATAGATTCTTCTGTTCCGGCACCAAATGGAGATGGTTACATTAGAGTATGTCCTAATGAAGAAATTACGTTAAATGGTAGCGGTATTTTTGAAGTTGATGGTACAGGAGCTACATATGAATGGGATTTAGGTGATGGAAATACAGTTACAGGTCAAACAGCTGTTTTTTCTTATCCCGATCCTGGTGTCTATATTGTAAACTTAAACATTAGAGATGCTAATACATCTATAGATCCAGAAGGTTGTCCTAATACTAACCTTATAAATCAAGTTGTTCAGGTAGCAACAGAACCTGATTTTACTGGTACAGGTGCTGCTGAAACTACAATATGTTATGGTGAAAGTACAGATATAACCGGAGTTGTTAATCCAGTTCAGTTTATTAATGATTGTACTCCTCCAGTAGCTGAGCAGACATTTTTACCAGATGGATCAGGTCAGCAATATACATCTTCAATAGTTGTTGATTGTTTCGAATCTTCACAAACATTAACGGACCCTAACCAACTAATAGAGGTTTGTCTAAATATGGAGCATTCATACTCAGGCGATTTAGATATATTTATAGAAGGTCCTAGCGGACAGGAAATTAGATTGTTCGATCAAGCAGGAGGTGGTACTTATTTTGGAGGGGCGAATGATGATAATTCTCTAACTCCGGGAACAGGTGAGACTTATTGCTTCACAATGAGTGCTTCTGTGTTGTTAGAGGATGCACCAACAGAGATTAACGGTACAAATCCTCCAGGAAATTCATGGGTGCCAGGATCATATTTACCATTTGAGAGTTTTAATGGTTTACTTGGAACTCAATTAAATGGAACTTGGACAATTAGAGTTGTAGATAATTTGTCAATTGATAATGGTTATATCTTTGAGTGGTATATGAATTTCGATCCAGCAATTCAACCACCAGAACTATCATTTACTCCTGTTATTACCTCAGAGGCTTGGGATGTAGACCCAACAATAACAAATACAAATGGAAATATAATTACTGTAACACCACCAGATGCTGGACAATATTGTTACACTTACAGAGTAACGGATGATTTTGGTTGTGAGTATACAGAAGAGGTGTGTATAGATGTATTACCAGAAATAGTAACAGAAGCACCAAATAACTTATTTATATGCGACACAGGTGTTCCGCCATATATATTTGATTTAGAAACCAACACAGCTGTTGTGCTGGCAAGTGCTACAAATGCTGGTGATTTGGTGGTTACTTATCATAATTCTCAAGCAGATGCCGATGCCGATGTTGGAGCTATAGCAGGCTTAAACACATATTCTGGTACAGATGGAGAAGTTATATACATTAGAGTTGAATATCTAGATTCTGGTTGTTATGAGGTATTGCCATTTACATTGAATGTCTCAGGTCAACCTGATATTTATCCTGTACCTGATTTAGAATTATGTGATGATGTTTCTAATGATGGTGTAGAAGAATTTGATCTTAGTACCCAAACGTTTGGAATTTTAGGACCTCAGTCGGCTACAGAATTTAATGTTACTTATCATTTAACTTTTGCAGAAGCTGATGCAGGCACAGGTGCTTTACCAAATCTATATACGAGTGGTAATGCTTCAATCTATGTAAGGGTAGAAAGTGTTGGCGATTCTGATTGTTACAACGCTTCAGCAAATCCGGTATTTAATTTAATTGTTAATCCTAGGGCTATAGCTAATCAACCAGTAGATATGGAGGCATGTGATGATCCTAGTAATGATGGTATATCAACATTTGATTTAAGTACTCAAGAAACATTTATTTTAGGAAGTCAAGACCCTGCAATTTATGATGTATCTTTTCATATAAGTCAAGATGATGCTAATAATAATGTTGGAGCTTTACCTAATAACTATACTAATGTTACACCAAACACTGAAACAATATTTGTAAGAGTTCAAGATCCTGCAAATCCAGATTGTTATGGTACAACATCTTTCAATTTAATAGTAAATCCATTACCAGAAGTCGTTGCTGCAACACCACTTCAGGTTTGTGATGATGATACTGATGGTTTTGCACCATTTAATATTACAACTAAAGTAACAGAGATTTTAAATGGTCAGACAGGTGTTGATGTATCTTTCCATGAGACTATGGTTGGAGCAGATACTGATACAGCAGAAATATTTGATGGATATGTAAATACGACACCAAACAACCAAACGATTTATGTTCGTTTAGAAGACACCACAACAAACTGCTACAATGTTACGACCTTAGTTTTAGAGGTATTGGGCAATCCATTAGCTAACATGCCTACGGCTTTGGAGGTTTGCGACGACGATTCGGATGGATTGGCTGAGTTCAATTTGGGAGATAGTGAAGCGGAGGTTATCGGAGCCCAGACGGGAGTCGTAGTGACCTACCATTCCACACCAGAAGGTGCAGCAGACGGATCAGGAGTACTGCCAACGCTCTACACGAATACGGACCCATTCACGGAAGAAGTGTACGTGCGTATCGAGAACGCAGCAGGCTGTTATGATACCACAACGTTGCAACTAATCGTTAACCCATTGCCTACGGTTGTAGCAGTAAGCCCATATGAGCTTTGTGACGATGATAATCCAGGAGACGAGCAAGAGCAGTTCGACCTAACGGATAAGGAAGCGGAGATACTCAACGGACAGACGAACGTCACGGTGAGCTATTACGCGAGCCAAGCCGATGCAGATACGAACACAAACGCAATCACAGTCCCATATACCAACACGAGTAACCCACAAGAGATCATTGCAGTACTGACCAATACCAATACAGGCTGTAGTTCACAAGTTACATTTGATTTGGTAGTCAACCCATTACCAGCCTTGGTAGCCCCAACACCATTAGAGGTGTGTGACGACGGTACACCAGATGGCCTAACAGAGATCGACCTAAGTATAAAGAACATAGAGATTAGCGGCAACAACCCAGGTTATTCGGTAAGCTATTACCTGAACTTGGCCGATGCCCAAGCAGAGGCGAACCCATTAGCGATCCCATACACAAACATTAGCAATCCACAGACCATTTTTGTACGCGTAGAAGATACCACAACAGGCTGTTACGATACCACGACATTAGACTTGGTGGTAGAGCAGGCACCAGTTGCCAATGAGCCGACACCGTTGCGCTACTGCGACCCGGACAACGATGGTTTTGGTGTGTTTACCCTAACCGATGCCGATAACGAGATTACGGGAGGGATAGCAGGCCTAACGGTAACCTACCATGAAACTTTTGCCAATGCAGAAAATGGAGTAGATGCCGTAGATACGACAGTAGACTACAACAATATCGTAGTAGATACGCAGACCCTTTATGCACGCGTAGAGAGTGCAACGATTGCAACGGACTGTGCAACGATAGTAGAACTACAGCTTATCGTAGAGCCAACACCACAGATTATAGAGCCAACACCATTAGAGGAGTGTGACGATGCCTCGGCAGATGGGTTTGCAACCTTTGACTTAACAAGCAAAGCAGAAGAACTTCTTAACGGATTAGACCCAGCACAGTATGCGGTAAGCTATTATGAAACAGAAGATAATGCTAACCAGGCGAACAATCCAATAGCCAATCCAGCGGCTTATACCAATACCACTGCCAATACCCAGATTATCTGGATACGTGTGGAAGACACCAATACAGTAGAAGGCTGTTATAAGGTCACAAGTTTGGAGCTGATCGTTAACCCATTGCCAGTACTGGTACAACCAATGCCATTAGAGCTATGTGACGTCAACAATCCAGGAGATGAGCAAGAAGCCTTTACGCTGGAAAATGCCGAAGCAGAGATCTTGAACGGTCAGAACGGAATAACCTTAACGTACTACGAGACACAGATGGATGCTGACAATGCTACCAATCCAATCGTAAGTCCGTATGTCAACACGAGCAATGCCCAAACAATCTATGTAAGAGCCGAGAACGATGTAACAGGCTGTTACAGTACCATAACGGTAACCCTAAGGGTAGATCCGATTCCATCGCCAGAGCCAGATCCAGACCCAATCGAGGTCTGTGACGATGACAACGACGGTTTTGCCGAGTTCGATCTAGAGATTCGTACGGTAGAGATTACCAACGGAGAGCCAGACGTGGTTATTACCTACCATGAGACCCAAGAAGAAGCCGAACAAGGTATTAATGCCATAACAGGGCTGTACACCAATATTGTAGCAGACAACCAAATGATCTATGTACGTTCCGAGAATACGATTACAGGCTGTTACAGTCTAACGCAGAACACGTTGGAACTGATTGTGGTACCATCACCAGAAGTACCGACAAATCTAGATCCATTAGAGATCTGTGATGACAACAATGACGGGATAGCCCAGTTTGACCTGACCCAGCGCGATGCTGATATCTTAGGGACGCAAGCCCCAACAGAAGTAACACTAACCTACCATGTTACGGCAGCAGATGCAGAGACAGGGAATAATCCAATAATAAACGAGGGTAACTATACCAATACCATAAATCCACAGACCATCTATGTAAGGTTGTATAACTCGACTACAGGCTGTCAGGATACAGGAGAGTTTGAGATAATCGTACAGTTGCCACCAGAGCCAGTACAGCCAACACCATTAGAATTGTGTGATGATTTAGATGAAGTACCAGGAGATGAGATGACGGTATTCGATCTCACGGTAAAAGACACAGAGATCACAGGAGGCAACGCTAGTTGGGATGTAGATTACTATGAAACCAATGCTGATGCACAGGCACAGACGAATGTCATAGCCGACCCAACGCAGTACACCAATGCTTCGGTCAATGGTCTTCCAGCAAACCCACAGACCTTATATGTTGTGGTAACCGATACTGATACGGGCTGTGTAGCCTATACAACAATGACCATAAGAGTGTTGCCAAACCCAACACCAACACCAAGTGGCCAATTACCAGATTTAGAGCTGTGTGATGATACGAACACCGGAGATGGAGTAGAAGTTTTCGATTTAACAGAGAATGAAGTATTAATCTTAAACGGAGAAGCCGGAGTAACACCGACATACCACGAAACATCGGAAGATGCATACGCAGGTGAAAACGCCATTGCAGACCCAACACAATATACCAATGTAGACACACCAGCACAGGACATCTATGTAAGAGTAACCAATGACGTAACGGGCTGTTATGCGGTAGTTGATTTTACGATACACGTATACCCATTACCAGAAGTAGTGGCAGTAACGGACTTTATACAATGTGAACTGAACACGGACGGATTTGACAGCTTTGATCTAACAACTAAAGACGAAGAAGTCTTAAACGGACAAGATCCAACACGTTACATTGTGACCTATCATGAGACCTTGGCAGATGCAGAAGCAGAGATGAACGCCTTGGTAAGTCCATACACCAACATTAGCAACCCACAAGAAATCTACGTAACGATAACAGACAACGTAACAGGCTGTTCTATCAGTACACAGCGTTTTAACCTTCAGGTAGATGAAGCGGCACAGGCCAATCCGGATATGGTGGATATAATCTACGAGGAATGTGATGATAATGTAGAGACCGATGGAGACCCAAGTAATGACAGTACACAGTTTACCTTGTCTACACAAGATGAGTTTATATTGGATGGACAAGACCCAACAAATTATATTGTTACGTACTTCGCTACGGAAGACGATGCAAACTTAAACGTTAACCCGTTACCAGACCTATATGAGAATGTAGTAAACCCACAGGTTATCTATGCAAGAGTAGATAACAATACTTTAGCAGTTATACCAATCGCATTAGATCTAACTGCATTAACGGCAGGACTAGATTTAGATGCCAACGGTACGATAGATACCTATGATACGGATGCGGACGGAGTATTCGATTTAATAGACGTTGACGGAGATGGCTTATCAGATGGTATCGATGCCAATGCAGATGGTCTGTATGAGTTTGTAGATATAGATGGAGACGGAAACGGAGACCCAGTAGATTTAAACAATGACGGAGTATTCGATAACCAACAAGACGGATCTATCTGTTACGAAGTCGCAGCACTGACGCTTCAGGTAAACCCGAGACCATACTTTGATCTTGAGGACAGTTACATCCTTTGTGTGGATACCAATGGCACGGAAATTTTAGACCCATTGGTATTGGATACCGGATTATCGGACACGGATTACAGTTTTGAGTGGACCTTCAATGGTGAAGTCATCACTACAGAGACCAGTTCAAGTATGATGCCAACCCAAGGAGGAACCTATGGAGTGACGGTAACGGATATCACTACGTCAACAGTGACGAACTGTGAGACTTACGATGAAACAGTGGTGGTAGAAAGTGCGCCGCCAACTCTAATTGCTGAAGTGGTAACACAAGTTTTTGGCAATAGTAACGTTATAGAAGCACTGGCAACAGGAATCAGTGAGTATGAGTACAGTCTGGACGGAGGTCCATGGATGGATCCTTCAGAGGATGGCTCAATACAATTTACTGGAGTATCTCAGGGACTACATACGGTAACGGCAAGGGACAAGAACGGCTGTGGTATAGCGACACAAGAGGTGTTCGTGATCGATTATCCGAAGTACTTTACGCCAAATGGAGATGGCATACATGAAACATGGAACATAGAAGGTATTGGAGGTAATGCCAAAATTTATATATTTGACCGCTACGGGAAATTGCTCAAGCAGATCAGCCCGGAAGGTCAGGGATGGGATGGGACGTTCAACGGCAACAACATGCCATCGAGCGACTACTGGTTTACAGTAGAATACGAAGAACCCCTTACCAACCAAATAAAGGAGTTTAAAGCCCATTTTACACTACGACGATAAGTGTAGTTAGAAATTAATTATAGAGAAAGCCTGAATATTAAGTTCAGGCTTTTTTATGCTTCGGTTTTTGTTGGTAATGACTATCTATAGATGTTTAGTTAAAGCTAATGTGTTGTTCATTATAGTATATAGATTTATTATTTATATTGATTCGTTTTAGATAGAGTTTTAGAGGTTTAGATGATTGTATTCAGTATTACAGATAGATTAAAAATGAATACGCTTTGTATTTTTATGTTCAATCGAAATGTACTGCTTGCAAAAGAAAATAGATATATAAAAAAACACTCATTAGTTATTAACTAATGAGTATCCATCTTACCCTAAAAAGAGTGTAGTACTTTTGTAAAGTGTGTTTATATTTTAAATCCAAGAGTTAGGATTACATCTGTAAATTTGGATTGAAATTCTGCTGAATCAGTAAGTCCAACATTATAAAGTTGGTAATTTGTATCTCGCTCAGCTTGACTAAAAGCTAAATCAAGATTTAGGTTTCCGAAGTTATAACCAAGGCCAAGGGAGTATCCAGTTAAGTCACCATAGAAAGTATCATCTTTATAAGGACTTTCTTCAAAACGATAACCTCCTCTAAAGCTTAATTGTTTGTATCTGTATTCTCCTCCAATTCTATAAGAATTTGCTGTATCTAAAGTGTTACTGATATTATTATTTAAAGCAGAAAAATAAATGTCTGAAGAAGGTCTAAACTTGGCTCCACTATAATCCTTAATAGAATAATCAAAACTTAGTAACCCTTGCTTTCCAAAAACATAAGCTAAACTTCCTGTAAGTTTCGAAGGTGTTTGCAATTTATATTCAGGGTAGATATTAATAACATTAGGGTTAACAACTATGTTACCTTCAGTAGTGCTTGTTGTAGCTAAATATTGAGATGTTTCTTCAGATATTCTGAACCATGTAGGAGAGTTGTAAGATAGTCCAACTCTAAACTCTTCGGTAACTTTTGCAATTCCACCCAATTGAAAAGAAAAACCACTTCCGGTAGTTAAAAGATTATTTTCAAAATCAACACTAGTAATAGTAGAGTTTGCGTTTGAGTTAATTTCACTCAAAAATGTGCTTCTTTCATAATTAATGAAATGTGCATTTAGATTAATTCCTAAAAATATCTTGTCTTCATAGCTGCTAGCTAAATTAAAGGCTAATTTTCCGTTATAACCTCTACTGGCATAATAATATTCTTGGTCAAAATCAGTTCCGTTAAGATCTATGTTAGAAATGTAAGCAGTATTGTCATCAGTATTATTAACAGGATCTATTATAAAACCTTCATAACCTAAAAAGGCTTGTTGATTTTCAAAACCATAAAAAGACCCTATTTCGGAGTAGGCCTGAGATATTGTCTCTCCAGAGAATGCGGAAATTTCATCTAATCGTTTACCTTGAGCATTCAAAAGAAAATAGCTTCCTATCGAGTTATTAGGGTTTACTCCACTAGCTACCCAATCATCATCAAAGTCTGCAGATCTATCATAGGCAACACCTAATGTAAATTTTTTCCAAGGTGAACTTTCATCTCTGTTTACAAAAACAAAAGTAGCACCAAGTTGATTTAAATCGAAATTAGAATTTGAAGACGTCGTAAATCTATTGAAATAATTGATATCATCATTTTTACTAAAAAATCCAATAGAAGCAGATGCATGACTATTGTTAAAAATTGCAGAACCTGCAGGATTTATATTCACGGCAGACATATCGCCACCAAGTGCACCAAAGGCGCCACTCATTGCTCTAAAACGAGCTGTTCCTTGAATTTCATCCATAGAATAACGAACAGCGTCTGATATATCTTGTGCTAAGATATAAGATGAACTCGCTAAGCCTATGCATAACATAAGTAATTTTTTCATAAGTAATTTTTTATTAAAAAAGGTTAAGCTAATTATCCTCTACCGCGTCTGCTAGTACTGCTTCCACTAGATCGTGATCCACTAGAAGATCTAGAGCTACTTGATGAACGCACGCTACCAGAAGATCTAGATGATGAACTACCAGATGATCTAACAGAACCTGAAGATCTTGTACTCCTAGTCGATCTTATAGAGCCAGATGATGATCTTGAGCTTCTCGAAGATCTGACAGAACCAGAAGAAGATCTGTTGCTTCTTGTGGATCTTATAGTTCCTGATGATCTACTAGTGCCAGGTCTAGTAATTCTGGTGTTTGATGACCTAGACGAAGAGCTTCTGAGTGTACCGTTTCTTGAGGTACGAATTGCTGAGTTTGATCTACTTGCACTTGAACCAGTTGCACTACGAGACAATCTACTTGTAGAATAATTTCTTCTTGATAATGCTGATGTGTTTCTGCTAGTGCGATTTAGATAACTATTGTTGAGCATTGAGCCTCTTCTTCCTGCATTGTATGCATAACTATTAGGTCTGTAGTAGTTGTTCCAACCCCAATTGTTATAGCCATAACCCCAACCAGGAGCCCAGCCCCAATTGTTCCAGCCATAGCCCCAACCGGCATTCCAGCCCCAGTTATTCCAACCGTAGCCCCAGCTATAATTCCATCTCCAGCTATTCCATCCCCAAGGTCTTCCCCAACCCCAGTTATTCCAGCCGTAACCCCAACCAGCATTCCAAAGCCATGGATCATTCCATCCATACCAACCATTATCTATGATGTTGATGGTAATACTTTCGTTGTTTTGGCCCCAACCACCATATACAGGTCTTTCTTCAATAGTGTCTTGAGCTTTTTCTAAGTAATTGCCTTCATAGGAATCTATATCTGTAAATATCTCGCTGTTTTCCTTGGCTGCTTCTATCTGGGCAGAAGTTTCAGCGAAATAATTTTTATAATATTCAGAATTGTTTGTGGATGTTGTTACCACAGGTTGTTCAACATCTGTAGTGTTATAATCTTCAGATGAGTAAATACCGTCATCATCGTAACCTGCATATTGAAAAGAACCACATGAAGTTAACACGGACATTAAACCGAGTGCAACAAAAAATGGCAATTTGCGTTTAGTAATGGTTTTAAATTGCATATCTCTTATTATTTTATTGTTGAACATAGCAAAAATAGTTAGTTTTGCGCAACTATTCTTTTATTTAACATAGTCACAATATTTGTGCCAAAACATTGAAAATGAGTAAAAATCTTACTACTAGAGCTGAAGATTATTCTAAATGGTATAATGAATTGGTTGTAAAAGCTGATTTGGCCGAAAATTCTGCCGTTCGTGGATGTATGGTTATTAAGCCATATGGTTATGCAATATGGGAAATGATGCAGGCAGAACTAGATAGAATGTTTAAAGAAACAGGCCACCAAAATGCTTATTTTCCACTTTTTGTACCAAAGAGTTTGTTTGAAGCAGAAGAGAAAAATGCAGAAGGTTTTGCAAAAGAGTGTGCGGTTGTAACACATTATAGGTTACAATCAGATCCAGATAATGAAGGTAAGCTTAGAGTAGATCCTAATGCCAAGCTAGAGGAAGAGCTTGTCGTGAGACCAACTAGTGAAGCAATCATCTGGAATACTTATAAAGGATGGATTCAAAGTTATAGAGATTTACCGATTTTAGTAAATCAATGGGCTAATGTTGTACGCTGGGAAATGAGAACACGATTGTTTCTTAGAACTGCTGAGTTTTTATGGCAAGAAGGCCACACAGCACATGCAACAAAAGAAGAAGCGATAGCAGAGACAGTGCAAATGAATAATGTCTACGCTCAATTTGCTGAGAATTTTATGGCTATTCCTGTAGTACAAGGTGTAAAAACAGAGAGTGAACGTTTTGCAGGAGCTGTTGACACCTATTGTATTGAAGCTTTAATGCAAGATGGAAAAGCTTTGCAAGCGGGTACATCACATTTTTTAGGCCAGAATTTTGCTGAAGCATTTGATGTAAAATTCACTAATAAGGAAGGCAAACAAGATTATGTTTGGGCAACATCTTGGGGAGTTTCTACAAGATTAATGGGAGCATTAATTATGACACATAGTGATGATAAAGGACTGGTTTTACCACCAAATTTAGCTCCTTATCAAGTGGTTATTGTTCCTATTTATAAGAATGATGAACAGTTTGATGCTATTAAAAAAGTAGCAGATCAAATAACAGACGATTTAAAAGAATTAAATATTAGAGTAAAGTTTGATGGTAGAGATACGTTGCGTCCTGGTGCTAAATTTGCTCAGCACGAATTACAAGGTGTGCCATTAAGAATTGCGATAGGACCTAAAGATCTTGAAAACGGAACTGTAGAATTAGCGCGTAGAGATACTTTTACTAAGGAGACTGTAGTACTAGACAGAATTAATGTTGTAGTTGAAGATTTGCTTGAAGAAATACAAAAGAGTTTATTTGACAAAGCTTTAAACTTTAGAGATTCTCACATTACAGAAGTTGATGATTTTGAAGAATTTAAAAAGGTATTAGAGACAAAAACAGGCTTTATTTCTGCACATTGGGATGGAACAGCTGAAACTGAGCAAAAAATAAAAGAGCTAACAAAAGCAACGATTAGATGTATTCCTTTAGATAATAAAAAAGAAGCGGGAAGGTGTGTGTTTACTGGCAATCCGTCAAATCAACGTGTGCTTTTTGCAAAGGCGTATTAAAATTTTTTCAAAAAAAATAAATTTGTTGTTGCAACATTTAAAAATAGTTGTATTTTTGCATCCGCAATGGAAACATTGTTGGTTCATTAAAGAATGATAATAACCAAATGGCCCGTTCGTCTATCGGCTAGGACGCCAGGTTTTCATCCTGGTAAGAGGGGTTCGATTCCCCTACGGGCTACAATTTTTAATAAGAAAAAATAAAATGGCAAATCATAAGTCAGCTTTAAAAAGAATTAGAAGTAACGAAAAGAAAAGAGTGCTTAACAGATATCAGCACAAGACTACTCGTAATGCTATAAAAAAATTACGTGAAGTTAGTGATGCTAAAGAAGCACAAACAATGTTGCCATCTGTTATTAGCATGATTGATAAACTAGCTAAGAAGAATATTATTCATACAAACAAAGCTGGTAACTTAAAGTCTCAGTTAACTAAACATGTTGCTGCGTTATAATCGTAGAAACTACTAAGAATATTTAAAAGGCTTTCGATATTTCGAAAGCCTTTTTTATTTTCTATAGGATTCATTTTATGCTTAAACATAAAAAAGCCTTGAAATTTTATTTCAAGGCTTTTTACATTATAATTCTACGATTTTTTCCTTATCCATTCATAGAGATTAGGAACTCTTCATTGTTTCTAGTTTGTTTAAAGCGATCATTTATAAATTCCATAGCTTCAACCGGATTCATATCTGCAAGATATTTACGCATTACCCACATTCTTTGAATGGTGTTATCGTCTAATAATAAATCATCTCGTCTTGTACTAGATGATGTAAGATCTATTGCAGGGAAAATACGACGGTTAGAAATCTTACGGTCTAACTGTAATTCCATATTACCAGTACCTTTAAACTCTTCAAAGATTACTTCATCCATTTTAGAACCAGTTTCTGTAAGTGCTGTGGCTATAATAGTTAAAGAACCTCCATTTTCAATATTACGAGCCGCACCAAAGAAACGTTTTGGTCTATGTAAAGCATTTGCATCAACACCACCAGATAAAATTTTACCAGAAGCAGGTTGAACTGTATTGTATGCTCTTGCTAAACGTGTAATAGAGTCTAATAAGATTACGACATCATGTCCACACTCTACTAATCGTTTAGCTTTTTCTAAAACAATATCTGCAATTTTTACGTGTTCGTGAGCTTCCTTATCAAAAGTAGAGGCAATAACTTCACCACGTACATTACGTTGCATATCTGTTACTTCTTCAGGTCTTTCATCGATAAGTAAAATCATTTGATATACTTCAGGATGATTAGCAGCTATAGCATTAGCCACATCCTTAAGTAACATGGTTTTACCCGTTTTTGGTTGCGATACAATCATACCACGTTGCCCTTTTCCTATTGGAGAAAACAAATCCATTATTCTTGTAGAAATAGTGCTTTGTTTTTCTGCAATATTAAATTTCTCTTTAGGGAAAAGAGGAGTTAAATGTTCAAAAGCAACACGATCTCTTACTACATTAGGATCTTGACCATTGATTTTACTTACCTTAATAAGAGGGAAATATTTTTCACCTTCTTTAGGTGGTCTTACATGACCAAGAACAGTGTCCCCTTTTTTAAGTCCGAATAATCTTATCTGAGATTGCGATACATAAATATCATCAGGAGAAGTTAAGTAGTTATAGTCAGAAGATCTTAAAAACCCATAACCATCTTGCATAATATCTAAGACTCCTTCACTTTCAATAATAGCATCAAACTCAAAATCTGGCTCACGATAACGGTTTCTGTTATCCTTGTTGCCATTGTTTTTCTGATTGTTATTATTGTTATTTCGATTTTGTCTATTATCGTTTTTCTGATTGTTGTTGTTAGAACGTCTGTTGTCTTCCTTACGATCGTTAGACTTATTGTCTTGACGTTGCTGATTTTGCTTGTCGTTGTTAGACTTATTCGATTTTTGTTCTTTTGGCTTAGCGTCTTCTTTCTTATCTGAAAACTCCAAAGATTTTTGATCGTTATTTTCCTTTGGGTTTCTTTGTACTCTAGCTCTTTTTTGTTGAAGCTTATTTTGCTTTTGCTCTGGTTTTTGGTTAGAGTCTGTTTCAACCTTTGCTTTTACTGCTTCCGGATTTGCAGCTTGATAATCTAAGATTTGATATACCAAGTCTAGCTTTTTTAGTGAGCGATACTTAGGTACATTTAGTTGTTTAGCTATATCCTGTAACTCAGGAAGCTTTTTAGCTTTTAACTGTGAAATTTCAAACATTCGTATGTTATATAATGTATTACAATTTGATATTATTAATTCAATATTTTCTAAATGAAATAAAAAGAAAAAAAGTGAAATTAATTTGGAAGATAGAATGATGCAACTCAGTATATTGCCACATTCTATTGCAATAATACAATTTTATTTTAAAACAATTTCTATCTTTTTAAAAAATAAACTACTAATTTTGCCGAGCAATTTTTAATTGAAGATATGATTCAGCGCATACAAACACTTTATTTATTTTTATCTGTAGTTATTTCTGCAGGACTAATATTTGTGTTTCATCTGTGGACTAACACTGAAGATGTGAAAGTTTTTGCAACAGATAATTATTTGTATTTGGGCTTGTTTTTAGCGTCTGCTTTGTTATCTTTAATTTCGATTTTTAGTTTTAAAAATAGAAAGTCTCAATTTGTAATGGGACGAGTTAATATAATATTAAACTTTATTTTACTAGGAATCTTTGTATATCAATCTCTAAATATATCTGGAGAAACGAATGTTTCTGAGAAAGGTATTGGGATTCTTCTTCCTATTTTTTCTATTGTGTGTTTAGTCTTGGCAAACAAGGCTATTAAGAAGGATGAAGATCTCGTAAAATCTGTAGATAGATTACGATAGAACCTAAAATCTTAGTAGTATTAGTGCGAAAAACCCAGACGCTGCCGTCTGGGTTTTTCATTTTTACCTGTCAAATTCTATAACTTCTAAGTCTCTTATTTGTTTACCATCAATATTAAAGCGCAACATTGTTCTTTTATGATGAAATCCATGTTTACCAACAGCACCAGGATTCATGTGTATGAGGTTTAATTTTTTATCTGGAATTACTTTTAAAATGTGAGAGTGGCCACAAATAAATAAATCTGGTGGATTATTCTGAAGTGTTTCTCTAATCCGACCATTGTATTTGGGTGGATAACCACCAATGTGTGTTATCCAAACATCAACATCTTCGCATTTAAAACGCAAGTTTAACGGAAACTCTGCTCTAGCTTTTGTGTCATCAATGTTGCCATAAACAGCTTTTAGTGGCTTATGTTTGCTTATTTCATCAGTTACTTTTAAGTCTCCAATGTCACCAGCATGCCAAACTTCATCGGCTTGCTTTACATATTTAATAATAGTATCGTCAATGTAACTGTGGGTGTCTGATAAGAGAAGTATCTTTTGCATTAAGATAATATTGTGATTTTAACTAACGATTCTATGTATCTTTGTGACTTTAAAAAGCAAAAATAGCCAATCTTTTGAGATATTTTTTAGAGTTATCATATAATGGTAAAGCCTATCATGGTTGGCAAAATCAACCAAACGCTATTTCGGTACAAGAAGTTTTAGAGAAAGCCTTAAGTACTATTTTAAAAGAAACTATAGAGATTGTTGGAGCAGGTAGGACAGATGCAGGTGTGCATGCGTCGCAGATGTTTGCGCATTTTGATTTTGAAGGAGACTTTAAAGAAGAAGATCTTACTTATAAGTTGAATTCTTTTTTACCAAAAGATATTGCAATACAAGCAATTTTTAAAGTAACCAATGAGGCGCACGCTAGATTTGATGCTTTAAGTAGGACATACCATTACAGAGTCTCGATATTAAAAAATGTATTTGATTACGATTATGCTTATCAAATGCATTTACCTTTAGATGTTGACGCAATGAATGATGCTTGTAGGATTTTATTTGAGTATAAAGATTTTCAATGCTTTTCTAAGAGTAAGACCGATGTAAAAACGTATAATTGTGATATTATGGAAGCGTTTTGGATACAAAATGATAATGAACTTTTGTTTACCATTAAGGCTAATCGTTTTTTAAGAAATATGGTAAGAGCTGTTGTTGGTACAATGGTAAATATAGGATTAGGTAAACTAAATTCGGATGATTTACATCAAATAATTGCATCTAAAGATAGAGGTGAGGCTGGTTTTTCAGTTCCGGCACATGGCTTATATTTGGTAAATATTGAGTATCCTGAGACTATAAAATTGAATTAAAATAGATACTGAAAACACGTTCAGTACAAGATGGCAGAAAAAAATAAAAAGAAAATATTCGACACAACGCTTTTTAAGCGATTACTGCATTACATAAAACCATACAAAACTGTTTTTGTTATTTCTTTGGTTTGTGTTATTGGTTTGGCTCTTTTTGGAGCGTTGAGACCATACGTGCTAAAAGAAGCTATAGATGTAAAAATAGCCAATAAAGAATACGGTGGTTTTTTGTTTTACATGGGTATTATGTTGGCGTTGCTCATACTAGAGGTTGTATCGCAATTACTGTTTATCTACTATGCAAGTTGGCTTGGTCAGTCAGTGGTTAAAGATATACGTGTTAAACTTTTTAAACATATTTTAAAGTTTAAAATGACTTATTTTGATAAGTCTTCTGTTGGTGTTTTAATTACCAGAGCAGTAACAGATATGGAGCGTATTGCCGATATTTTTGGGCAAGGTTTGTTCATGATTTTTAGTGATATTTTAAAAATGCTGGTTGTGGCAATTTTTATGGCATTTATCAACTTAAAATTAGGCTTAATCGTTTTTGCAACCATGCCAATTATTATTGTTGCTACTAAGATTTTTCAAAAGTATATGAAACGCGCTTTTGAAGATGTACGTACCGAAGTGTCTAACCTTAATTCTTTTGTGCAAGAACGTGTCACTGGAATGAAAATTCTACAATTATTTACACGCGAAGCAACTGAGTACAAAAAGTTTAAAGCTATAAATGAGCGCCATAAAAAAGGATGGTTAAAAACCGTTTGGTATAACTCTATTTTTTTTCCGGTTGCAGAGACTGTATCGTCGCTTACTATGGCTTTAGTGATATTGGCAGGCGGTTTTACTGCTCTAAGTGACAATGCAACCACAACTTTAGGTGATCTCATTTCGTTTACCATGTTTATCCCAATGCTGTTTAGACCATTATATCAAATTGCGAATAAGTTCAATACGTTGCAAATGGGAATGGTTGCCGCAGACCGTGTGTTTAGAGTTTTAGATACCACCTCTAATATTGATGACTTAGGTACAATTGAAGCTAATCATTTTAAAGGCGAAATTGAATTTGATAATGTAAGATTCTCTTACGTGAAAGATGAAGAAGTGCTAAGAGGAGTTTCGTTTAATGTTGAAGCTGGTGAAACCGTTGCTATTGTTGGAGCTACAGGTGCAGGAAAATCAACGATTATAAATTTATTAAATCGTTTTTATGAAATAGATTCTGGTCATATTAGAATTGATGGAACCGACATTAAAGATATGACCTTAAGTTCCTTACGAAACCAAATAGCAGTTGTATTGCAAGATGTGTTTTTGTTTGCAGATACTATTCTCAATAACATTACACTTAATAACGAATACATTACAGAAGACGATGTTATTACTGCAGCAAAAGCTATAGGAATACACGATTTTATAACAAGCCTTCCTGGAGGTTACCATTATAACGTAAAAGAACGTGGAGTTATGCTGTCTTCTGGTCAGCGTCAGTTAATTTCTTTTTTAAGAGCTTATGTGACTAATCCAAGTATTTTAATTCTAGATGAAGCTACGTCGTCTGTAGATTCTCATTCTGAGCAATTAATACAGGATGCTACAGATACTATTACAAAAGGTAGAACATCTATTGTTATTGCACATAGATTGGCAACTATTCAACAAGCAGATAAAATTATAGTTATGGATGCTGGGCAGATTGTTGAAATGGGTACGCACAAATCTTTACTTAAGAAGAAAGATGGTTATTACAAAAATCTTTACGAAGTACAGTTTTTAAAGGCTGAAGCGGTTTAATTAATAGAGGCTTTTAATATTCTTTAGCTTAATTAACCTTTGCCTTTATATCTAAATTGACGAAATAATGCCAGATAACTGAGCTGGTTAAACTATTTATTAGCAAGAGTTATCACAACCAAAACAATTGCGATTAATACAAATAAAAGTATTAATAGGGTCATATATATAACCAAGGTTAGAATAAACTTAGCTAAAGTGTTCAAAAAACTTTCCTTAAAAACGCGCTTAAGTACATAAAATAAGAAA
Organism: Winogradskyella sp. MH6; assembly: GCF_022810765.1. NCBI lineage: Bacteria > Pseudomonadati > Bacteroidota > Flavobacteriia > Flavobacteriales > Flavobacteriaceae > Winogradskyella > Winogradskyella sp. MH6. The sequence goes on from NZ_CP094494.1 coordinate 2,127,047, forward strand.
AGAAAAGTCGGTAATGTAAGTATCGTTGAAACGATTAAATAGTTTAAACCAAGCAATAAAAATAGAATACTAAAAACAGCTGTGATAATTATAATCTGGGCAGAATAATACAGATTTAAAATAAGGTGTTCGGTATAATTGTATTTTCGCTCTCCACTGATATAGTAAGACAGCCATGAACCAACCGCAGACAGTGGTACGGTTAAAATATAAACTAATCCTTGATATTTTGTAAACATGTCATACATAACATTACCATAAGGATTGTTTTCTTTATTGGCTATGCTTTGCATATTTCCTGATAATTCAGAGCTAAATTCAAAAGCTTCTTTAAAAAAAGTAGTCATTAAAAATACCTGAATCCCAGCTAAGGTTAAAGAAACTGCGAAGTATTGCAGGACATCAATATACTTTTTTCTGGTTCCATTGATATAACTTATAATTACATCTTCTGGTTTTTTAAAAAGGTCAATAAATGTTTTGAAAAATTTGTTGTCTATAGATAAAAACTGTTCATTTACTTGATTAGCTATAACTTTTGGTGTTAAACGATTTTGAATCACTTTTGCACCACATTCATCACAATATTTTTGTGTGTCCTCTAGAGCTTTATTGCAATTTTTACAGTTCATCAATTAGTTTAAGTCTTCTTTAATCTTTTTTACAAGATCATCAGTATCTTTAAACATTGCAAATTCACCATTCTTAATGTATGAAATTTGTCCAGTTTCTTCACTTACAGCAATGGCAAGTGCATCTGTTTTTTCTGTAATGCCAATGGCAGCTCTGTGTCGCAGTCCAAAACGTTCAGGTATGTGCTTTTCATTGTTTACAGGTAGAATTACACGCGTCGCTTTAACTACATTCTTATCTATAATTATAGCGCCATCGTGCAACGGACTATTTTTAAAAAAGATGCTTTCTATAATCGGTTGCGAAACTAAGATGTTAGTGTCATCACCAGTATTGGTTAAGAAGTCGAGATTGTTGTTGCGCTCAATTACGATTAACGCACCAGTATTTGTAGCTCCCATTCTGTTACAAGCATTAATGATGGCTTCAACATCGGTAGAGGTTTGGTCATCGTTTTTTAGGAATTTAAAATTTTTGAAAATTCCCTTTTTACCACCAATATTAGTGGAGCCAACAAGCAATAAAAACTTTCTTATTTCAGGTTGAAAGACCACAATAAGTGCAATAATACCTACCTTCATAAAACCATCAAAAATGCTGTAGAGCATCTGCATTTTTAAGTAGTCTGTAAGACGCCAGGCAAAATAAATGATAAGAATACCAATAAAAATATTGATAGCCACAGTACCTTTTACAAGTTTGTAGATGTAATAGAGTAGAATAGCCACAAGGAAAACATCTACAAAGTCTATAAATCTAAATTCCCAAAGTTGTAAGTTTTCCAAGGTTTGTGCTTTTTGCTAATTTAATAATTTATGTTAATAAATAAATTCGTTATTAGATATACTATTTTGAAAAGTAGCTAAGTTACTCTTAATCGTAATGTAATCTTGAAAACTTAGAGATTCATTAAAGCTCAAAATAAGTTTGATTGATTCACCAAATTCAGATTTTAAAACTGGTAATACTGATGAAAAGTTTTCCTTCGAAAAACTAATATTTAAATCTGCAGAGCTTGAAAAAGTTATTTCTTTAAAGCTATTAACTGTCATTATACATGTCTTGTTGTCTTGCGAGATTTCACTTGAATCAGAATAATTAACATCAGTAAACTCAATAAACCCCAAATTTTTAATACTAGTATCATTACAAGTAAAGTAATTCTTGGCAGCTTCATTTTTATGCAACGACGCTTTTTTACGTTTATCTTGTAGATATTGAATATGAGGAATAGCTTGTTTTAACGTTAAACGTTTATCGACATTAACTAACCAATTTGTAGTGCCAATAAGATTTTTTCTATTGAAAAGGGTTGAGTCTGGTTGTGTTTCATCATAAAAAATATAAGCTGGTGAAACGTCTAAAACTTCAGTGATTTCAGCATTTTCAATTTCGGGTAGTTCTAATACACGCTCGTTGTTACAGCTTAAAAATATTGTGATTACTAATAAATATATCAGACCTTTCATTTAGTTTTAGTTAATTGATTAAATAAAGTCACGCATTCAACAGCTTCTTTTATATCGTGTACTCGTAAGATTTTTGCGCCTTTTTGCAACGCAACCATGTGCAGTGCTGTTGTGCCATTAAGCGCATTTTCAGAAGTTGTATTTAATGTTTTGTAAATCATAGATTTTCTGGAAACGCCTGCTAAAATCGGTTTGTCAACTATTTGCAATAACTCCATATTATTAAGTAGTTCGTAATTTTGCTCTGTAGTTTTAGCAAAACCAAAACCAGGATCTATAATTATATCGTTGATTTTTGCCGCATGTGCTTTTGCAATACGTTCTGCAAAATAGCTGTTGATGTCTTTCACTAAATCATCGTAATCAGTTTGCTGCTGCATGGTTTTAGGATTGCCTTTCATGTGCATCATTATGTAAGGAACGCCAAGTTGTCCAACAGTTGAAATCATATTTTCGTCTAGAAGACCAGCAGAAATATCATTAATAATAGCAGCACCAGCTTCAATACTTTTTTTAGCAACTTCACTTCTAAACGTGTCAATAGAAATTAAGGTTTCTGGAAACTGTTTTAGAATGAGTTCAACAACAGGAACCACACGATTTAATTCTTCATTCTCTGAAACAAAATCAGCACCAGGACGTGAGCTATAACCACCAATATCTATAAAAGTAGCACTTTCCTTTAGCATGGTTTCAGCCTGTTTTAAAATGGAAGATTCATTTTTGTATTGTCCACCATCATGAAAAGAGTCTGGAGTCACGTTAAGGATTCCCATCACTTTGGGTGTAGAGATGTCAATAAGTTGGCCTTTGCAGTTTATGGTCATGTCGGAGTTGTGAAATTTCATTTTTAAAAGTTCAAAGTTAACATATTCATAAACTTTAAAGCCCTCAATAAATGAATGAAGACAGAACTTTGAACTTTAAACTAAATAAGCGAAATTTACAGAAATTTTTACGGAATTATATGCAAGATACATCAAAACAATACGATGCTGTTATAGAAAAGTGCAGAACACTTTTTATAAATAAAATGAGTGACTACGGAAGTGCATGGAGAATATTAAGATTGCCATCGCTTACCGATCAGATTTTTATAAAAGCACAACGTATTAGAGGATTACAAGAAAATGATGTAAGAAAAGTAGATGAAGGAGAAGTAAGCGAGTTTATTGGTATTATAAACTATTGTGTTATGGCATTAATTCAGTTAGAAAAAGGTGTTGTGGAGCAGCCAGACATGAATACAGAAGAGGCTACAAAACTTTATGACGAAAAAGTTGCATTAACCAAGGAATTAATGATGAATAAGAACCATGATTATGGTGAAGCTTGGAGAGATATGCGTGTAAGCTCGTTAACCGATTTAATTTTGCAGAAATTACTACGTGTAAAGCAAATTGAAGATAATGCAGGTAAAACAATTGTAAGCGAAGGTATAGATGCTAATTATCAAGATATGATAAATTATGCCGTTTTCGCAATGATTCATTTGGGTGAATCTGAGTCTAATTAGAAAGAATTTTTCATGAAATATTTTATCAACTTTTCTAGAATTGCTGTCGGAAGTTTATTTATAATTTCTGGTTTAATAAAGTGCAATGATTCTATAGGTTTTTCTTATAAACTGAATGATTATTTTGCTCAAGATGTATTAAATCTAGAGTTTTTAATTCCATATTCATTGATTTTGGCAGTAATGATTTGCGTTGTCGAGATCGTACTAGGTGTTGCGCTAATTTTTGGATTTAAACCCAAACTTACATCATCTTTGGTGTTATTAATGATGCTCTTTTTTACTTGGTTAACTTGGTATACTTCGAGCTGTATTTCAGAGAGAGATGTCGTAACACAAATGGGTGAAGAATTTAACAGAAACTGTGTAGAGGATTGTGGCTGTTTTGGAGATGCTTTAAAGCTAAAACCTATTGAGTCGTTCTATAAGGATTTAGTATTGTTGCTCTTTGCAATCCCACTATTTATAGTAAGTTTTAAAAAATCAATTAAAGAAAACACAAAGAAAGAAGATTGGATTTATTGTGGTTTTTCAATGGTTTTACTACTGTTGTTCAATTTGATTTTTACTAAATGGTGGTTCTCGTTATTATTTGCACTAGTACTGTTTGTTGTAGTATACCTCGTAAAAAATAAAATGAAAAACCAATGGTTGTCTCTATTGGCAGCATATATGATTTCACTTGGATTTACATGGTACTGTTTAGAGAATTTGCCTGTAAAGGATTTTAGACCGTACAAAATAGGGGCAAATATTACGGAAGGAATGATTATTCCTGAAAATGCAGCAAAACCTGTGATGGAATATACGTGGATCTTTAAGGTAGATGGAGAAGAGAAAAAGATTACAACTGATGGGAGTTTTCCAAGTGTTGAAGGTGGTGAATATGTTGGTCTAGATGGTAATCCTAAAATAATTGAAGAGGGTTATACTCCACCAATTCAAGATTTTTCTATTGAGACTTTAGATGAAAACTTAACTTCGTATTTCTTGGAAAAAGATAAGTTAGTATTTATTACAATGTATAATATAGCCACTTCAGAAGCTGACGGTCTTGCCAAGTTGAAATCTTTTACTGATGAGGCTATAAAAAAAGGATATACAGTAATAGGATTAACTTCTTCTGGTGAAGATGCAAAACAAAAAGTGAAACAAGATTATAACTTAAATTTTGATTTCTATCTATGCGATGAAAAGGTGATTAAAACTATTGTGCGATCTAATCCTGGAATTGTTATTCTAGAAAAAGGTACAATAATGAACAAAGCACATTGGAACGATATTGAAGATATAGAACTGTAATTTTTGATAAGATATTTTGTAAATAAACTATTCTATGCATTCATCACCTTATTAGGTGTAGTCACAGTTATTTTCTTTCTATTTACCATTCTTCCAGGTGATCCTGCAAAGATGATGTTGGGTCAAAATCAAACGGCAGAACAGGTAGAAGCCGTAAAACACAAATACGGTTTTGATAAACCTATAGGAACACAGTACTTATACTATCTCAATGACTTGTCTCCAGTGTCATTTCACTCTAATAACACAGAGGATTATACGTTTTTAAGCACTAATAAATATAATGCTGCAAAGTTATTTAGTATAGGTAATACTACAACAGTAATAAAAACACCTTACTTAAGAGAATCATTTACCAAACAAGGAAAGAAAGTAACAGATGTTATTGGTGAAACTATTCCAAACACCTTTGTTTTAGCAGTTTCAGCCATTATAATAGCCATAATTCTTGGGATTATCTTTGGAATTATTTCAGCATTATACCGAGATACATGGATAGATAAAACCATACAAATTTTAAGTACGTTCGGTATGAGTGTACCTTCTTTTTTCAGTGCGATTCTTTTTGCTTGGTTGTTTGGTTTTGTGTTGCATAAATACACAAATCTAGAAATGACAGGAAGCCTTTATGAATTAGATGATTTTGGTGAAAAAATGACAATAAAATGGAAAAACTTAATCCTACCAGCTGTTGTTTTAGGTATACGTCCATTGGCAGTTGTGATTCAGTTAATGCGAAATTCACTTTTAGATGTGATGAGCCAAGATTATATAAGAACAGCAAGAGCTAAAGGACTGAGCGAATTTAACGTAATAAAAAATCATGCTGTAAAAAATGCCTTAAACCCTGTAGTTACAGCAATATCAGGTTGGTTTGCGTCAATGTTAGCGGGAGCTGTTTTTGTGGAGTACATTTTTGGATGGAATGGCTTAGGAAAAGAAATTGTTAATGCATTGAATACTTTGGATTTACCAGTAATAATGGGTTCTGTTTTGGTCATTGCCATTGTGTTTATAACCATAAACATTTTAGTAGATATTATATACGCTTGGCTAGACCCTAGAGTGAAACTCTCTTAACAAATAGATGATGTTTGTCATCTGCTAATGTGCTTTATTATCTTATTTTTGTAGTCTTCAAACTAAAGTAGAATCAATTTATAAAATCATGAGAAAACATATTGTTGCTGGTAACTGGAAAATGAATAACGGTTTAGTTCAAACAGAAACCTTAATTACAGAGTTAAAGAAGCAAGAAAAAACATCAGATGTTGAAGTAATGATTGCACCAACATATACCAATTTGTGGCACGCGTTTGAGGCGACAAGACAATATGATATAGAAGTGATTGCTCAAAATATGCACTTTGCAGAAAATGGTGCCTACACTGGCGAAATTAGTGCAGGTATGCTGAAGAGTGTTGGTATTAAAACAGTTATTCTTGGGCACAGCGAACGTAGAGCTTATTTTAATGAAACTGACGAGGCTTTAGCTAAAAAGGTTGATTCAGCTTTAGAAAACGATATGAGAGTTATCTTTTGTTTCGGCGAAGAATTATCTGACCGTAAAGCAGGTAATGAAGAAACAGTGGTGGAAAGCCAAATTAAAAATGCATTATTTCATTTAGGTGCAGATGCGTTTAAGAGTATTGTTTTAGCATATGAGCCTGTTTGGGCAATAGGTACAGGTGAAACTGCCTCACCAGAGCAAGCGCAAGATATGCATGCATTTATAAGAAAAACATTAGCTGAAAAGTATGGAAATGACGTTGCGGAATCTGTATCTATTTTATATGGTGGAAGTGTAAAACCAAACAATGCTAAGGAAATTTTTTCTAAACCAGATGTAGACGGTGGACTAATTGGAGGTGCCTCGTTAAAAGCTGAGGATTTTTTTGCTATCGTGAACGCATTTTAAATGACAAATCAAATTTACATAGGCTACGAGTTTAAAGTAGATCCACTTCAACCTGCATCAGAAATCTTAATAGCAGAGCTTGGTTATGCTGGTTTTGAAAGTTTTGTAGAGCATTCAGAAGGTGTTACTGCATATATACAAAAGGAAGATTGGAATGCGTTTATACTCGAAGATATTCAGATTTTAAATTCAGAAGAGTTTAAGATTACTTATGAGTTTAATGAAATAGAGCAAACCAACTGGAATGAAGAATGGGAAAAAAACTTTAAACCAATAGTTGTAGATGATTTAGTAACGGTTCGAGCACCATTTCACGAAAAACCTAAAACTAAATACGATCTTATTATTGAGCCTAAAATGAGCTTTGGTACAGGACATCATGAAACTACTCACATGATGATTCAACATATTTTGAAGAACGATTTTGAAGGAAAGTCTGTGCTAGATATGGGTTGTGGTACAGGTGTTTTAGCAATCTTAGCAGAAAAAGTTGGTGCAACAAAGCTTGATGCCATTGATATTGACAATTGGTGTTATTTGAATAGTTTAGAAAATGTAGAGCGAAATGATTGTAAAAATATTTCGGTTTATGAAGGTGATGTTAAGCTTTTAGACGGAAAGCACTATGATACAATCATTGCAAACATTAATAGGAATATTCTATTAGCAGATATACCTACGTATGTTAAATGCCTGAACAGTAACGGAGAGCTGTATTTAAGTGGTTTTTATGAAGAAGACATACCGATGCTTGCAGATTTATGTAACAAGCACATGTTAAAATTGAAAGAAACAATAAAAAGAGGTGATTGGGTATCGTTAAAATTCATAAATTAGTATAGTAAAAACGAGAAATCCTCAAATCCGTTTGTAGTTATGACGAAAGAAAAACTATCAGAAGAATTACTCCTTGAAGAAGAAGTACTGAAACAAAATGAGATTGTTTTATTTAATGACGATGTGAATACGTTTGATCATGTAATAGATACGCTTATTTATGCATGCGACCACACACCAGAACAAGCAGAGCAATGTTCTATAATAGTGCATTACAAAGGTAAATGTACTGTAAAAACAGGTGATTATGAAGATTTAAAGCCAAGATGCTCTAAATTATTGCAAGCAGGTCTTAGTGCAGAAATAGTATAAAAAAGAAATCCCTCAACTTGAGGGATTTTTTTATTTTGTCATTCTTCCAACAGCGCAACTAACAAAAGATTTAGCCTTTTTAGGAAGAGAGTTTTGTTCACCAACCATAGGATATCCTAAATCTGAAAGTTTTGTTTTTACAGCATCAAATTCTTCTTCTGAAGTGTAATTAAAACTTACTTCATCTGTGTCATTATTTACTAAAACATCAGATATGCCCTCTACTTTAGATAATTGCGTTAATATAGTATTAGCACAACCTCCACACTTCAGATTTTGTACTTGTATAGTCGTATTCTTCATTTTGTAATTATTTGCGTTTACAGGTATTCCATCCAAAAGGTAAATAAAGCGGACAGAAACTAATAAAACTTGTCAGTAAGAAAACAATAGCCAATGCCATTAATACATAAGCTAATGTGCCTTCAATAACATTAAAATAATACAATAAGGCTATGGCAATAGCAATTACAATTCTAATGCCTTTGTCTAAACTTCCCATGTTCTTTTTCATAATAAAAGAGTTTTTAAAGTGTTGATGGACAAACAAAATCGGTTTTAGGTAAACTAGTTTTCTTAATAGCACCAAATCCGCCAGCTATGTCTACCAAATTATGGTAACCTCTTGCTTTTAGGATAGAAGCAGCAATAACAGAACGATAGCCACCTGCACAATGTACATAATAAGTTTTATCCTTATCTATTTGGTCCATTTGATTGTTGATATAATCTAGTGCAAAATGCTGAGCATTTTCTAAATGCATGCTTTTATATTCACCGTCTTTTCTTACATCTAGAACATTTAATTCTGATGTGTTAGCTCTCTTTTCAAATTCTTTAGCAGAGATAGATTCTAAAGAATCGATTTCTTTTCCTGAAGCCTTCCAAGCGTCTATACCACCTTCCAGATAACCTAAAGTGTTATCATAGCCTACACGAGATAATCGGGTAACAGCTTCTTCAGATTTTCCTTCTGGTACAACTAGTAAAATAGGCTGTTTTATGTCTGTGATTAAAGCACCAACCCAAGGAGCAAACTGGCCATTTAATCCAATAAAGATTGAGTTTGGTATATGAGATTTAATAAAATCAGATTGCGTTCTAACATCTAAAACCAATGCAGACTCATGATTTGCCAATGCTTCAAATTCTTCTGGTGTTAAAGGATTGTTCCCTGTTTTAAGAATGTCATCAAATGCGTTATAGCCCATTTTATTCATCATGGCATTCTTAGCAAAATATTGAGGAGGTGGAGCAATGCCATGAAGTACTTCTTTAATAAACTCTTCTCTAGTCATATCTGCGCGTAAGGCATAGTTTGTTTTCTTTTGTTCGCCTAAAACACCTACCGTTTCTTTACTCAAGTTTTTACCACAAGCAGAGCCAGCACCATGAGCAGGATACACAATAACATCATCAGCCAAAGGCATAATTTTTTCTCTCAATGAATCGTATAACATACCAGCTAAGTCACGTTCTGTAAGATCAGATTTTATAGCTAAATCTGGCCTGCCGACATCACCTAGAAAAAGGGTGTCTCCCGAAAATATAGCATAGTCCTTACCATCTTTGTCTTTTAGTAAATACGTTACTGACTCTAATGTGTGACCTGGAGTGTGTAATACTTTTATAGTAAGCTCACCAAGTTTAAGTTCTTCTCCATCAGTAGCAGAATGAATATTGTATTCTGTTTGTGCTCCAGGCCCAAAAACGATAGTGGCACCTGTCTTTTCAGCCAAATCTACATGGCCTGAAACAAAATCTGCATGAAAATGCGTCTCTAACACATATTTAATTTTAGCGTTGTTTGCCTTAGCCTTATCAATATATTGTTGAGTTTCTCTTAATGGGTCTATTATAGCAACCTCTCCTTTAGATTCAATATAATAGGCACCTTGAGCCAAACATCCTGTATATAATTGTTCAATTTTCATTAGTTATGATTTTATATTTAAACAGAGGTGAAGTCTGTGTAAAATCTTCTTACTCTTATAAATTTACGCTAAATTATAAAAGCAAAAAAATCTTAATGTACTATTTGTTACATAGGTCGTAGGCTAGTGTGGAAGCTTACGTTTTAAAATTCCATAAACAAACGTACCTAGTAATGCTGCAGCAATAACAATTAGCATAGGGAAAACTCCAGTGCCAACTAAAATATACATTGGTCCTGGACAAGCTCCACAAAGTGCCCAACCAAGCCCAAAAATACTTCCTCCAACTATGTATCTAATAAGCCCTTTGTCTTTTAGAGGAACACGTAAGTAGGTGCCTTGCGTAGTTTTGAGATGATTCTTTTTTGCAACTAACAACAATATTATGCCAGTAATAACAGCAGTTCCAATAATACCATACATATGGAAAGATTGAAACTTAAACATCTCAAATATGCGATACCAGGAAACTGCTTCAGACTTTACCAGTACAATTCCGAAGAATATTCCAACTAAAAAAAACTTTAAAAAATTCTTCATCTTAAAATAGTATTGGAAATATTAAATAAATCATGATTAAACCGCCAATAAAAAAACCGATAACGGCAATTAAAGACGGTAGTTGTAAGCTGCTTAAGCCAGTAATAGCATGTCCTGATGTACAACCACCAGCATAACGTGTGCCAAAACCAACTAAAAATCCTCCAATAATAAGTATTGAGATTCCTTTGAGAGTCAATACATTTTCCCAAGCAAATAATTCTGGAGGTAAAAGACTGTTTCCTGCATTTTTAAAACCAAGCTCATTTAAATCTTTAATAGTCTCAGCACTAAGATTAATATCTGTTGGATTTGATAGAAAAAAATGAGCAATAAATCCGCCAACTATAGCTCCAATCATAACGATTAGGTTCCATCTGTAACTTTTCCAATCGAATTTAAAAAATTCAGAGTATTTACCTGCTCCACCTATTGCACACATGGTTCTTAAATTAGAGGACATGCCAAAAGTTCTGCCGAAATAAAGTAATAAAAACATTGTAATAGCTATACATGGACCAGAGACATACCAAGGCCAAGGTTCTTTTATTAGTTCCATTTAATTTTAAAATTTGAATTATTAAGGGATTTTTTTGAATAGATTAAAAGTCTATTACATGGATTTTATTTCTTCCAAGAGTTATTCGTTCTTGTTTTTCAAGTTGCTTCAATAATCTTGAAACTACAACTCTAGAAGTATGTAAATCTTCAGCTATTTCCTGATGTGTAATTTCTAAGTCGGTAGATGCAGAGAGTTTTACCTTATCAGTAAGGTATTTAAAAAGTCTTTCATCCATTTTCATAAATGCTAAGGTATCTATGGTCTCAAGCATTTCGTCAAAACGTGTCTGGTAACTTTGTAGAATGAAACTTCTCCAACTATCGTTGGTGTCAAACCAAACTCGCATCTCGTCTATTGGAATCATAATTACAGTAGTGTCTTCATCTGCAATAGCTCTTATTTTACTTACAGACTTAGCCATGCAACAGGTTAAAGACATTGCGCAGGTATCACCAGATTCTAATACATAAAGCAATAACTCACTACCTTCACTATCTTCTCTGAGTACTTTTATATTGCCTCTTATTAAAAGTGGGACATACTTTAGCTCTTGCCCAATATCAATAATGATATCGTTCTTTTTGAAGACTTTAATGTCTGCGACTTGAGATATGTTGTTGAGAATTTCTTCGTCAAACAAATATGAAAAGGGTTCTAAAATATCTTTTGAAATCATGTCTCAAAAATAATCATTTAGAATTTTGAAATAAATAGTTTGGTTGTTTTTTAATAAAAGTTATATATTTGCAGCCCTTTAATAGGCCACGTGGCGCAACTGAATAGCGCATCTGATTACGGCTCAGAAGGTTGCAGGTTTGAATCCTGCCGTGGTCACAAGCAAAAAAGCAAGCAGAATTAATGCTTGCTTTTTTTATGTCTTATATTTTAGATTATTATAGTTATGTATAATTGTTGTTGGGCTTCATTAAGACTTCATCTTGCCAGTAATATCATTAATTTTAATTAGGAATACAACTGGTGTTTCCATATTGTAAATTTTACTAGAAAACTGGCTTATATAATCAAGGTCTTTGTGTTCTTTCTTTAAAACAAGATTCTTAATGCCTAAAGAAAATTCATGTAGATAAAGCTTAGCGGTACCACCATCAATTTCTTCATATTGTCCATGTACCATAACAGACTGCCACTTATTATTACTAAAAATATCTGCAACAGTCATAGAAATAGATGTCTGCTTTCGCATAGATTTTATTTTGTGCCCATTACCGGAGTAGCAGATTATATAATCTTCTTCATCATTATAATAATAGGTAATAGGAACCGTGTAAGGTCTGTTAGCACTTATGTAAGACAAATAGCCTATATAGTTGTTTTTTAAAATCTCTGAGCACCTTTTTTGTTCTAAACTTTTAATCATGACTATAATATTTGCCCTATAAGTTACTAACTAAGTTGTTGCTTTTTAATGACTTTAGTCATTTTTATGAATAAAAAATTTGTAACTGTTAGCTATCTAACATTTTGGGACATAAACGTGTTCTAGTTTTGCTGTATAAAATTTTTAAAACGATAAGCGATGATTAAAAAAACTTTTTTAGGATTACTAGCATTGAGTCTTTTTGCTGTATCCTGTAGTAATGATGACGATAATAATGCGTCTACAAACTCAGAATTGACTTTAAATTTACAAGGTCTAGAGACTTTAGGAAGTGATTATGTTTATGAAGGTTGGATAATTGTAAATGGACAACCCGTAAGTACAGGTACTTTTACAAGTGTTACCTTTCCTCAGACATTTCCAGTTGACACAGAACAGTTAGAAAGTGCAACAACATTTGTGTTGTCTATTGAGCCAGCAGTAGATCCAGATCCTGCGCCAGCAGCTACCAAACTATTAGCTGGTGATTTTTCTGGTAATGTTGCTAATGTTAATTCTGACAATATAGTTGTTGGGTCAGGAAGTGCAGTTTCTTCACTCGGAGCTTCAACAGGAAAATACATTCTTGCAACTCCTACAGATATGGATGATACCAATGAGTCTAGTGGTGTTTGGTTTTTAGATAATACTAATGCTCCAAATCTTACGGCTGGTTTAAGTTTGCCTACTCTATCTGATGGTTGGAAATATGAAGGTTGGGTTGTGTTTGACGGTACTCCAATAAGTACAGGGACATTTACAAGTGCCGAAGCTGCAGATGATAATGCAACAACCTCTACGTTTAAGGGAGATGCTGGAAATGGTCCAGGATATCCAGGTGAGGATTACTTACAAAATGCTCCAGCAGGATTAACATTTCCAACAGACTTAAAAGGACGAACAGTTGTTATTTCTGTAGAACCATATCCAGATAATAGCAGTGCGCCATTTACATTAAAGCCATTAGCGCATATGGTGCCAGCAAATGCTATGGATCATACAGTTATTGATATGGGAAATGGTCCTGTAGAAACGTTAATGGGATTTGTAACAAGAAACTAATGTTGAAAAAGAGAATTTACCGCTAAAGCGATAGATTAAATTGAGTTTTGAAAAGGCTGCCAATGGGCAGTCTTTTTTTTAGTCTAAAGCATTTTTGGTAACATATACACGCCAACCTATTATAGCAAGTTGTAATTTACTAGCTTTACTTAGGTCTAATTGTCTTTTAGAGTAACTTGGGAGTATCGCTTTGTTAATTTTTGCAATAATCTTAAAGATAGATGTCTTCATTTTTATTGATTAGCAGAGGATGACTAAATCTTTTGCATGTTGTCTGAGCGATAAAAATAGTAAAACTTATTCTAGAACTAAGTTTTACTCATTTTTTGATTGATTGTTTCTTGATTGATTTTTGATTAGTTGAGTTTAGAATATCGAAAAAATTATGTCGATAATCAATTTTGCTAAAGTCATCATATTTTTTTGGTTTTGAGGTTAATTATTTGTTTTAAATTCTTGATTGAGTTTTCAATATATATCGGTAACAAATATTCTTCCAAACGTTTTTATAAAAATCGACGAATTTGCATTTACATTTATAACTAAAAAAATGATATGTATTACTAAAAAATGTGACTTCTCTTCATTAAAGTTTTAAAATGTAACTTTAAATGTGTTTTTGGCTTACAAAATTATATGTTTGTAGAGGGTTTTTGAGTTGGTTTTTTAAATCGTAGAGGCATTTCGTCTTTAAAATCCTTAATTTTTAACTTTTCATCTTTTGAGAGTTTTATTCTATTGATAAAATTGAGGTAAATATTTAACTGATTTTTCTAAATAATTTTTAATTAACATTAATAGTCTTTTTTACCATTATCTTTGGAAAAAAATAGAGTATGAAACGTTTTCTAATTGTCCTGGTATTATTTGTATTTCATAATACCTGGAGTCAGGTTTTAATTATTAATGAGCTAGATCCAGATACACCAAGCACTGATACGGCAGAGTTTATAGAGTTAAAGTCGCAGACACCAAATTTTCCTACCGATGGTTATATTTTGGTCTTCTTCAATGGATCTTCCAGTGGTGCTGATTCAAGTTATATGGTAATTGATTTAGATGGTTACCAAACAGATAATAATGGATTGCTTGTAATTGGTAGTGAAGGTGTTTATCCGTTTCCTCAATTATTAATATCAGAAAATGTTATTCAGAATGGAGCAGATGCTGTTGGGATTTATCAAGCTTCTGTGAGTGATTTTCCAGAAGGTACTTTAGCAACACAAACCAATCTTATAGATGCCATAGTTTACGGTACTAATGATGCGGATGATACTGTGTTGATGAGTTTATTAGGAGAAACAGTTCAATACAACGATAATGGTACAAGCTCTACTCAAAGATCTATACAGCGGTTTGTAGATGGTATGGGAGTGGAATCTTATTCTACTGCTACACCAACACCAAGGCGTGAAAATGACGGTTCAGGTACTGCGATAAATCCTATTCAGATTTCTGTTGCAGAAACGCAATATGATGAGGGAACTTCTTTTGATATCACATTTACTTCTGAAACTAATGTGACGTCAGATTTAAACTTTACGATTAGCCTTAACAATTTTGGGTTTAATACATCTGACTTTACAGGTAATACAAGTCTTACGATTTTAAGTGGAACAAATTCCACAAGTACTACGATTACTTTAACAGATGATTCTGATGATGAAGGTGATGAAGTTATTAAAATTAAGTTTTTAGATTTAGTTGAACCTATAGTTCCAGGAAACAATTTTGTAGAGGTTAGGGCAGTGGACAATGATTTTACAGTTGCAGCTTGGGGAACTCCAACAAATCCTACTACAGGAATTGTACAAAGCACGCAGCCAAATGGTTATTACGATAGTTTAGACGGATTGTCGGATTTAGCATTAAGACAGGCTTTGCAGGATATTATAGCAGACCCAAATGTGGTAAGAGCACAAACCTATGCAGATGTTATCGATATTTTAATGGAAGCGGATCAAAATCCTGCAAATAGTAATCAGGTTTGGTTAGTTTATACCGAAGAGGGTAGGCCAAAATTAGATTTGCAAACAGGAAGTAGTAATACAGGAAAATGGAACAGAGAGCATACTTTTCCACGTTCAAGAGGTGGTTTTGATAACATAGAAGAAGATGACATAGCAGATGGTATTGATGTGTTTTGGACAACCAAAGCAGATTCTTTACGTCATGGAAACTCAGATGCCCATGCTCTACGTGCTGTAGATGCTGTAGAAAATAGTACACGTAGCAATCAGCATTATGGAGAATATATTGGTCCTGTAGGAACATTAGGAAGCTTTAGAGGTGACGTAGCGCGTAGTGTGTTGTATATGGAAATACGTTATAATGGGCTTGAAGTGGTAAATGGCTTTCCGACTGCGACAGGACAATTAGGTGATTTGGCAACATTATTAGATTGGCATAGAAACGATCCTCCCGATGATTTTGAAATGAATAGAAACAACGTAGTGTACAATTGGCAGTTTAACAGAAACCCGTTTATAGATCAACCGGATTTAGTAGAATATATTTGGGGAAATAATGTTGGAGATGTTTGGGATCAACCACTTAGTGTCGATGAAATTGGGTTAGAAGAGTTGTCACTTCATCCAAACCCTTCTAAAGGAAGAATTTATTTTGAGGGTTCAGATATTAAAAGCATAGAAGTCTATTCTGTTGAAGGAAAACAGTTAAGACAATTTAATTCCGTAGAAAATTTTGTGGATTTAGATTTGGCTTCTGGCTTATATTTAATAAAGTTGAATAACAGTAATGGTTTTATAACCAGAAAAATAATTATAGAATAAAAGCTTTTAAAAGCTATATAAAAAAAGCCAAACTCAATAGTGATGTTTGGCTTTTTCCGTTTTGATTGATTGATGAAATTTTAGTTTAGTTCTTTTTTGTTTTTATTACAATTACACCATTTTTCCCTTTGTCTCCATATTTTTCTGTGGCAGATTTATCTTTCAGAACTGTTACGGATTCAATTTGTTTAGGATTTAAATCCCTAATTTTTTCTTTCGTAACCTCTTTGCCATCAATAATAAATAAAGGGTTTTCGCCATTATCATCTGAAAAGAAAACATTGTTCTTGTCGTCATTAATTTCAATGATGTAGCTTTCGTCTTTATTGTCGGTTTTTGTAACCCAAACATTCTTGTTGTTTTTTTCTTCTACAATAACTTCAACATCATCATTAGAATCTGTTTTAATTTTTTTGCCATTTACTATAATGATTTCATCTTCAGAATTACCATCATCTTCTATAATGACTTCAACGTTTTTGTCACCTTCAGAAATAACTTCAAAAGTCTTGGACTTTTTTATGGTTTTGCCATTACTACCTTCATCAATTACCATATATAAGGTATCACCACTTTTGGTGTTTGTTTTTTCTTTAGATATAACAAACACATTATTGCCTTTACCTGTTTTATGAATTTTGTGTTTGCCTCCATTTTCTGTTTCGATAATATAGGAATGGGTTTTGTGCTTTGTTTTCCCATTGCCAATAGATATATTATTTGTTTCTTGATCAAAAACAATCTTTATTGGTTCAATAGCTTCGTCATCTGAGCTAATTTGATAATTGGTATTAGAGTTTTTAGACTTTGCTTCAATTTTAATAGCTCTTATTTCTCCATTCTTAGTGCGCTTTACACCTTTGAATTTTATTGTAATACCTACATTTTTAAACTTTTCTTTTATATTATCTAATTCAGAATCCGTAGTATTTTTGGTAATGATAAATTCAATGATTTTTTTTGAAGCCTCAGTTTTCTTAGAATTGTTTTCTTCTGTTTTATGGATTTTTTCAGAGTGAAGTTTCTCATTTTGCATACCAAGAGATTTCATTTTAGAGATGGCTCTTTTTTGTAATGCTTTATAGTCTGATTCGTTTTGTTTCTTATCAACATCAAAATGAAAAGTAGCACCATGAGGACGTCCTACATAGCCAGCATAGTCATCAAAAAATTCTTTGTAAATAATAAAATCTTCAATTGGAGTTTCTGCATTTCCACCTCCATAACTGTGGTTATAGAATTTTACAAAAACATCTATTAGTTCGTTGTTAGAATTTCGCTTTATTTGGCTAAACTCCAGTGATCCACCTTTGTCTTCAATAGCTTTAGACATGGTTTTTAGCTCAGTGTCTGTGGTGTTTCTAGTCACTAAAAATTCAATAGTTTCTTTAGAATTTTGGATAGTAGTAGTGTTATCTACATAGACTTTTTCGGTATTCGTGCTCATTAATAAACCTGCTAAAAGCGGTAAAACCAATAAGTACCTCCATTGTTTTTTGTGATTTGATTTAGATTTGTGTAACATAATGATTCGTTTTTTGATTTGTGAATTGTAAAAATTATTTGATAATGAAATGTTAGCATTTTTAACACTAGTTTTTAGTAATAAATGCTGGTATGCTTTTTCGTTCTGGGAAGTAGCTTGAGTTTCGTTATCTGCTATATATTCAAGGTTTTGACGAATCTCTTTTTTATAAAGCCATATCAGTGGATTAAACCAAAAGATAACACAAGCCAATTGGGAAAAAATAATGTCTAATGAGTGCATCTGGTTGACATGAACTTTCTCGTGCATCAGTATAAGTTCCAATTCATCTTTGGTGTAGTTTTTAGGATTGAAGACAATCCACTTAAAGAATGAAAAGGGTGAAATTTTGTGATTTACGATAACGTATGTATATGTGCCTTCTTTGTTTTTTGGGTTTTTTAATAGCAGCCAAATTAAAGAGCCAAACTGAAATATAAATTGAAGAAATAAAACACTTAATCCTATAATGTAAATTATCGGTAATAATGAGGTCCATTGGAATGTACTTTCAGTACTAGCATCAGTAGTAGTATTTGGTGCTATGTCGTTAACCTGAAAAACAATATCTGGCGAAACAATAGTGTCTACTGAAACATAAATAGGAATAATTACAAGCGGAAATACTAATGCTAAAATTAGACCGATAAATAAAAACCAGCGGTTATGATTAAAAAACGTTTCTCGTTTTAATAGTAACTGAAAACATATATAGAATATGCAAATTACAGATGATGCTTTTAATAGATATTCCATGATTACTTTTTCTTTTCTATAATTTCAATAATCTCCTTTAGCTCTTCAACACTAATTTTTTCCTCTTTCGCAAAAAAGGATACGACGTTTTTATAAGAACTGTTGAAGTAGTTTTCAATAGCAGTATTCATAAAACGTTTTTTATAATCTTCCTTAGATACTATAGGGTAATACTGATGTGTTTTTCCGTAGGCATTATAACTTACATACCCTTTTTCTTCAAGGTTTCTAATTATGGTAGATAGAGTATTGTAGTGTGGTTTGTCTGTTTCTATTTCTGCCAATACATCTTTTACAAAGGCTTTGTCTAGCTTCCATAATATGTGCATTATTTCTTCTTCTTTGTTAGTGAGTTTTTGCATTTCAGAAGTTTTATTTTTTATTGATGAAATCAAATATAACTATTTTTGTAGTTAAATAACTATAAAAATAGTTATTTAACGAAAAATTTAGTTTTGTTAGCTTTCAAAATGAAGTATTATCTTCGCAGTCAATTAAAAAAAGGATTTAATAATTGGTTTGTAGATGAGTGTATTTTATGTAGTGGCTGGGTTAGCGTTATTAGTTATAGGAGGTGATTTTTTAGTAAGAGCATCAGTTGGATTATCCTTTAAACTAAAGATTTCTAAACTGGTTATTGGGATGACAGTGGTGTCTTTTGCGACTTCTGCACCAGAACTTTTGGTAAGCTTACAAGCTGCTTTAGAGGGTGTTACAGATATTGCACTTGGTAATGTAATAGGCTCTAATGTTGCTAATATAGGTTTAGTTTTGGGTATTACAGCAATTATCTCTCCTTTAGCTGTAGATCGCGATTTCTACAGGCTCAATTGGCCAATGATGATGTTGGTGTCGTTTGCATTGTATTATTTTTTGAAGAATGATGAATTGCTTTCGGCTTTAGAAGGTGGGATTCTTTTCGCTGCTTTGATAGTGTTTTTGGTTATACTCATAAGAAGTTCAAGAAAATCTATTAAGGCCAACTTAGACGAAGTAGATGATGCGTTAGCTGAGGTGTCTAACTTTAAGATTGTAGCTTGGTTGCTTATTGGTGCTGCAGGATTGTATTTTGGCTCAGAGTGGTTGGTTAAGGGAGCAAAGCAGTTAGCTTCAGCGGTTGGTGTTAGCGATTATGCTATTTCGGTAACAGTAATTGCAATAGGTACTAGTGTACCAGAGTTGGCGGCTTCTGTAATTGCAGCTCTAAAACGAGAAAAAGCCATTTCTTTAGGAAATTTGATAGGTTCAAACATATTTAATATTGCTTCGGTTTTAGGGTTAACAGCCATTATAAAACCAATTGCAGTAAATCCAAAAACACCAGAGATTCTGTCGACTAATATATTTTGGATGATAGGTTTTGCGGCTATTTTGGTGCCTTTAATTCTTGTTCCAAAACGTTTTGAAATAGATCGTTTAAAAGGGATATTGTTGTTTGGTGCTTACATGATATTTATCTTTTTGGCACTTAAGTAGTGAGCATAAAAAAAGCTCATAACTTAATATGAGCTTTCTGTTTATTTTAGTTATGCTAACTATACATCAGCACTTTTTACAGTTTTTACAATTCTACCTGCAACTTTATAAGGGTCTGCGTTAGAAGCCGGACGACGATCTTCTAACCATCCTTTCCAACCTTTTTCAACAGTAATAATTGGAATACGAATTGAAGCTCCTCTATCAGAAATACCATAGCTAAACTGATCGATAGATTGTGTTTCGTGCTCACCAGTTAAACGTTGGTCGTTAAACTCACCGTAAACTTCAATATGTTCTTTAACAACTGGTCTAAATGCTTCACAGATTTTCTCATAAGTAGCCTTATCTCCACAAGTTCTTAATGTGGTATTAGAGAAGTTAGCATGCATTCCAGAACCATTCCAATCCATGTCTTTACCTAATGGTTTTGGGTGGTACTCAATATAGTAACCATATTTTTCAGTCAATCTGTCTAATAAATAACGCGCTACCCAAATTTCGTCACCAGCCTTTTTTGCACCTTTAGCAAACAATTGAAATTCCCATTGCCCAGAAGCTACTTCTTGGTTAATACCTTCAAAATTTAATCCAGCAGCAATACAAAGGTCAGCGTGCTCTTCAACTAAATCTCTACCGTGAGTGTTTCTTCCTCCAACAGAACAGTAATATAAACCTTGTGGAGCAGGATATCCACCAACAGGAAAACCTAGAGGTAGTTGTGTTTTCTTGTCCATAATAAAGTATTCTTGCTCAAAACCAAACCAGAAATCATTATCATCATCATCTATAGTAGCTCTTCCGTTAGACACATGAGGAGTTCCGTCAGCATTTAATACTTCTGTCATTACTAGGTACCCATTTTTTCTTGTAGGATCTGGATAAATAGCAACTGGCTTTAATAAACAATCTGAAGCACCACCTTCTGCTTGTCTGGTAGAACTACCATCAAAAGACCAAATAGGACAGTCTTCTAATTTTCCACTAAAGTCGTCTTCAACTTTAGTTTTACTTCTCATGTTTTGAGTAGGCTTATAACCATCTAGCCATATGTACTCTAATTTAGATTTACTCATCAGTTTAAGATTTATAATTTGACGGTGCAAATATTGTTATTTTTTTCAATGCTATCAAAAAAAATAGGGTGTTTTAGGTAAAATGTTATTAATAGTTGTTAATAAGCCCTAATTTTTTAGGGGTATGTGTTAGTGATTTTGATAATTTCGTATTTTTGAGCCAAAATTTTACTAATATGTCAACATTGAGATTTTTCGCTGTAAAAGAATCATTAAAAAGAAAACCTTTAAAAATAAAAGAGCCGAAACGACGCTCAGAAGTATTTGGTGCTAATGTATTTAATGAAAATGCAATGCGTCAGTATTTAACCAAAGAAGCTCTGTCTAGTATTATGGAAGCTATAACTAAGGGTACTAAAATAGACCGTGTTTTAGCAGACCATATTTCTACAGCAATGAAAGAATGGGCTATTTCTAAAGGAGCTACACACTATACACATTGGTTTCAGCCATTAACTGGAGCAACCGCAGAAAAGCATGATGCTTTTTTTGAAACGATTGGAGATGGTATTGCTATCGAAAAGTTTGGTGGTAGCCAGTTGGTGCAACAAGAGCCAGATGCATCTAGTTTTCCAAATGGAGGTATAAGAAATACCTTTGAAGCCAGAGGTTACACAGCATGGGACCCAACATCACCAGCTTTTGTTTATGGTACAACATTGTGTATTCCGACCGTTTTTGTCTCTTATACAGGAGAAGCGTTAGACTATAAGACTCCTTTACTTAGAGCTCTTCATGCAGTTGATAAAGCTGCTGTAGCAGTTTGTAAATATTTTGATAAAAATGTGAAGAAAGTAAGTGCTTCTTTAGGATGGGAGCAAGAATACTTTTTAATTGATAATGCTTTGGCAACATCTAGACCAGATATTGTTTTAACTGGAAGAACTCTATTAGGACATTCGCCTGCAAAAGGACAACAGCTAGACGATCATTACTTCGGAACCATTCCGTCTAGAGCTATGGCTTACATGAGAGATTTAGAAAATGAATGTATGTTGTTGGGTATTCCTGTTAAAACAAGACACAACGAAGTAGCTCCAAACCAATTTGAGCTGGCACCAATTTTTGAAGAGGCTAATCTCGCAGTAGATCATAATTCGTTATTAATGGATGTAATGCAAAAGGTTGCTAAACGTCATAATTTTAGCGTTTTAATGCACGAAAAACCATTTGCAGGTGTTAACGGTTCAGGTAAACATAATAATTGGAGTTTAAGTACAGATACTGGAATAAACCTTTTGTCTCCTGGTAAAACACCAATGAGCAATTTACAATTTTTAACCTTTTTTATTAATACCATAAAAGCAGTACAAACTCACGAAGAATTATTAAGAGCTGCCATTGCATCAGCTAGTAACGATCATCGTTTAGGTGCTAACGAAGCACCTCCTGCAATAATTTCAGTATTTATTGGTGCGCAGTTAACTAAGGTTTTAGAAGAATTAGAAAGTGTAACAAAAGGAAAATTATCACCTCAAGAAAAAACAGATTTAAAGCTAAACGTTGTTGGTAAAATCCCAGAAATACTATTGGATAATACAGATAGAAACCGAACCTCACCTTTTGCTTTTACAGGAAATAAGTTTGAGTTTAGAGCTGTCGGTTCTAAGGCAAATTGTGCAAATCCTATGACGGTTTTAAATACTATTGTTGCCAAGCAATTAATGGATTTTAAAGAAGAAGTTGATGTGTTGATTGATAAAAAATCAATGAAGAAAGATGATGCCATTTTTAATGTATTAAGAGAGTATATTAAAACATCAAAAGCCATCCTTTTTGAAGGGAATGGTTATAGTGAAGCATGGGAGAAAGAAGCAAAAAAACGTGGTTTAAGTAACAATAAAACAACTCCTGATGCACTTAAGGTTAAAGTGGCGAAATCCTCAATAGAGCTCTTTGAAAACCTAGGTGTTATGAATGAAGTGGAAGCTAAAGCTCGCTATGAAATAGAAATGGAAGAGTACATTCTTCATATTCAGATAGAGAGTAGGGTTATGGGTGATATTGCTCGTAATCATGTAGTACCTACAGCTGTAAGATATCAAAATGTTCTTATTGAAAATGTGAAAGGACTCAAGGCTATTTACGGTGAACACTTTAAAGATTTAGCAAAAGAACAATTAAATATTATTGAACAGATTTCAAAACATATAGAAGCCATAAATTCTTTAGTAACTAAAATGGTTGAAGAACGTAAAAGTTTAAATTCTCAAAGTAATATTGAAAAGAAAGCAAAAGGGTATTGCAATAAAGTAAAACCGCTTTTTGATGATATAAGATACCATTGCGACAAACTAGAGTTGATGATTGATGACGAATTATGGCCACTTACAAAATATAGAGAACTACTTTTTACTAAGTAGTGAGTCTATAGCAACACTTTGAGCTGTTTTTGTACGTAGTTATACGTATAAAATTTCGTTGAAAAATCAGAATTCGTGTTGTTTGTCGATAACAATTGCCCATTGTCGAAAACACTATTGATTGTTATAAAAAAACTAGTTTTCATCATTTTTACAAACGCATTATTTAGTATGTTTGTAATGCTATTAATCAATATTTGTAAAAATGAAGAAGTTACTATTAAGTGTAGCTATTCTAGTGGGTGCGACCTTAATTCTCTCACAAGACAATTCTGATGACATTAAAGATGTTGTAAAGGATGAGGTTGTCAATGTACAATCAACGCTACAGGCAGAATCTTAAAAACTAAGATATTAATCAGGCGTAAAGCCAAAAAAAATTATAAAAGGATAAAATCATATTATTGGTTTTATCCTTTTTTTTATACCGTTGGTCTTTGATTTTTTGATTAATTGAAAAATATTTCTCTATATTGTGATGCCTCAGATACTTAAATGACTTAAGCTTATTTGCTAATAGAGCTTGTATGATTGTTGTAAATAAAAATCAATTCCTAACAATAATTTTTATTTTTTTAAATCTATTTTTTGTAATTGCCCAAGAAGAGAATACTCAAGAAGAAAAAATAGAGCAAAGTAACGAAGAACTTTATAGAGAGTTGGATTTTTTAGAATTGAGAGGTACACACGCTGCTGATGCTGTTGTGGGTACTACAATGATTCTTGGAGACTATGCTGACTCTGAACTTGATGTTTTTTTTAGATTAGGTTACAAATACCACATAATAAGTAACCTTAATGTTAATTTATCGTTCAATAAATATAACATCGCGCTTGGCAATAATATCAATAAAGGTTTTATGTCCTTCGACCTCAACCTTGAGTATTTAGTAAGTCCTTATACTGAGCTTTCCCCTTTTGTTTTCGGTGGTTATGGTTATAACGCATCAAGTTCTTTTGAAGAAACACATACTAAAGTTCAATTTGGATTAGGTTTAGAGTACATAATTATGGAAGGATTAGGGCTAAAGCTATTTGGTGATTATAATTATGTGCTTTCTAATGAGGTAGAAGGTTTAATAATGCCAGATAGTGATGAATCTTTTTTGCGAGTAGGGTTGGGTGTAAATATTTATTTTGGTGGTAACAAAAGGAAAGAGCAAATATTAGAAGATATTGAAACCGTAATAAATTCTAATTTAATCAAATAATTAATTTCTATTCTTACTTTTGCACTACTAAGAATCATTACCAGTTTCAATGAGTAATTCTGTAAGCAAAAGATATGCCCAAAGAGGTGTTTCTGCCTCAAAAGAAGATGTACACAATGCTATAAAGAATATAGACAAAGGGCTTTTTCCTAAGGCCTTTTGTAAAATAGTGCCAGACTATCTTACAAATGATGATGAGTATTGCCTAATTATGCATGCAGATGGAGCAGGTACCAAGTCGTCTTTAGCCTATATGTATTGGAAAGAAACAGGTGATTTATCTGTTTGGAAAGGTATTGCCCAAGATGCCTTAATAATGAACATTGACGATTTGCTATGTGTAGGCGCAACAGATAACATAATGCTATCTTCTACTATAGGCAGAAATAAAAACCTTATTCCAGGCGAAGTAATTTCAGCAATTATAAATGGTACGGAAGAACTAATAGAAGATTTAAAGGGTTTTGGTGTCACTATTCATTCTACAGGTGGAGAAACTGCAGATGTTGGAGATTTGGTAAGAACTATCATTGTAGACTCAACAGTTACAGCTCGTATGAAACGCTCTAACGTCATAGATAATGCAAATATTTCTGAAGGTGATGTTATCGTAGGATTAGAATCTTTTGGTCAAGCAACTTACGAGACTGAATATAACGGAGGTATGGGAAGCAATGGTCTAACATCGGCAAGACACGATGTGTTTTCAAAATATTTAGCTAAAAAATATCCTGAAAGTTTCGACGCCTCAGTACCAGAAGACTTGGTATATTCAGGTAAAATCAAACTAACTGATGCAGTAGAGAATTCTCCAATAGATGCAGGTAAGTTAGTGCTGTCGCCTACCAGAACTTATGCTCCTATAATTAAAAGTATTCTTAATAAATACAATAGCGATAAAGTTCATGGGATGGTGCATTGTAGTGGTGGTGCACAAACCAAAATACTTCACTTTGTAGATAAGCTCCATATTGTGAAAGATAATATGTTCAAAATTCCACCGTTATTCAAACTCATTCAAGAGCAATCTAAAACAGATTGGAAGGAAATGTATCAGGTTTTTAATTGCGGTCATCGCATGGAATTGTATGTTAAGCCAGAGATTGCTGAAGACATTATTGCAATATCAAAATCATTTAATGTAGATGCTCAGATTATTGGTAGAGTAGAAGCTTCAGAGGATAAAAAATTAACCATAAAAAGTGAATACGGAACTTTTACTTATTAAACTATTGTAAGTATGCAGAGTATAAAAAAGAGTGTTTTAGTTTTTACGTTGTTATTTAGTATTGGTATTTCTGCACAGCCAGATTCTTTATTTTTAATAAAGCCAAAGGAGAA
Organism: Winogradskyella sp. MH6; assembly: GCF_022810765.1. NCBI lineage: Bacteria > Pseudomonadati > Bacteroidota > Flavobacteriia > Flavobacteriales > Flavobacteriaceae > Winogradskyella > Winogradskyella sp. MH6. The sequence goes on from NZ_CP094494.1 coordinate 2,153,050, forward strand.
GTTAAATTTAGGTTGGAACACCAAAAATGAAGTAGGTTTTTATCTTAATCAGGTTTCATTTTCTAATTGGAATGCAGGTGGAACAAACTCAATTTCAGCAATACTTAGTGGAAAGGCATCAGCTAAATATAAAGAAGAAACTTATTTTTGGAACTCTTCTCTCAACCTACGTTACGGTTTAAATAAGCAGGAAAAACAATCACTGTTTAAAACGGAAGATGTTATTGAGGTAATTTCTAATTTTGGTATTGAGAAAAGTCCCGAAAGTAACTGGTTCTATTCTGCAAGGTTTAGTTTTAATACCCAATTTGCTAACGGATACAGTAGTCCAGATGATAACAATCCCATTTCAAGATTTATGGCTCCAGGCTATGTGTTTTTAGGAGCAGGTATGGAGTATGGTAGACATATAGAAAGATTTTCATTGTATGCATCACCATTAACATTAAAAACAACATTTGTATTAGATGAAGCATTAGCCAATCAAGGTGCTTTTGGTGTTAAACCGGCAATTTATGATATGGATGGGAATATTGTGAAAAAAGGTGAAAATACTCGTCAAGAATTTGGTATGCTGTTTACAGGTCAATTTGAAGATGAAGTTTTTGAAAACATAAAACTAAACTCACGTTTAAGACTTTACACGGACTACTTAGTGAACTTTGGTAATGTGGATGTAGATTGGGAAGTTAATCTAGATATGAAGGTCAACAAATTTGTACAAGCAACCTTAGGCTCTCATCTTAGATACGATCATGATATAAAGGCTGAGGTAGAAACAAACGAAATCACTAATGAGGAGGTTGTGGTAGAAGGTCCAAAAATTCAGTGGAAACAGTTGCTAGGTGTAGGAGTAGTTGTAGACTTAGATAGTATAGTTGCTGGTAGTTCAGAGCCCTGATATTTCTCATTAAATAAACCCTTTTATAAGTGATAGAAAAACACAAGTAATTAAGCTATCTAACAAAAATATAATACTGAAGAATTTAAGGTTAGACACACCTCTTATTTTATAAAAATTTAAGCGTTGTCTTAGTTTTCTGTCACTAATCATTATCCATAGCAAAAAGACCAAGAACAGTTTAGTGCAAAGCGCTAAAATTAGTTCTGGATTAATCACCGTAATAGCAATGGTCACTAAAAACGACCATAGAGCAAGCGGCTTATAGTAGTTTAGTATAGAGGTAAACTGCTTTCGCATACTACCTACAACGCTAAAAGACTAAAATTTATTTTTTAGAAGAGACACAAAATACAAACCCAATCAAATACGTAAACTCAGTATAAAGTTTCTGAATACTTAAATCCCGATTATCACATAAAAAATTGTACTTTTGATTTCCAATTTTTTGAAGAGAGATGTTAGAGAAAATACAGATTGTAAAACAACGATTCGATGAGGTAAACGACCTCATTATACAGCCAGATATTATTGCAGATCAGAAGCGTTATATTCAACTAAATAAAGAATACAAAGACTTAAAGAAAATAGTTGATAAAGGTGCAGTTTATAAAGAATTATTAGACAATATTTCTGAAGCAGAAGAGATTATAGCTGATGGTTCTGATGACGAAATGGTAGAAATGGCAAAAATGCAGTTAGATGAAGCTAAAGAAGATTTGCCAAAAATAGAAGAAGAAATCAAGTTCTTATTGATACCAAAAGATCCAGACGATAATAAGAATGCAGTTGTAGAAATTAGAGCAGGTGCAGGTGGAGACGAAGCTAGTATTTTTGCAGGTGATTTATATAGAATGTACTCAAAGTACTGTAGCGATAAAGGCTGGAAAGTAGACGTAGTAAGTACAAGCGAGGGAACATCTGGTGGTTTTAAAGAAATTATTTTTGAAGTTACAGGCGAAGACGTATACGGAACGTTAAAATTTGAAGCTGGTGTGCATCGTGTACAACGTGTGCCACAAACCGAAACACAAGGTCGTGTACACACAAGTACCACGACAGTTATGGTTTCTCCAGAAGTTGAAGAGTTTGATTACGAGTTAGACATGACAGAAGTGCGAATAGAGCGTACAACCTCTACAGGTCCTGGTGGTCAGTCGGTAAACACAACCTATTCTGCAATTAAATTACACCATGAGCCAACAGGTATGATTGTAAGTTGTCAGGATCAGAAATCATCTCACAAAAATTTAGAAAAAGCCTTAAAGGTTTTACGTTCTCGCTTATATGAAAGAGAATTAGAAAAGCAACAAGAGGCCGACTCAGAAAGACGAAAAAGCATAATAAAGCGTGGTGATAGAAGTGAGAAAATTAGAACATACAACTACCCACAAGGTCGTGTTACAGATCACAGAATTGGTCTAACACTTTACGATTTGTCAAATATCATAGACGGAGATATCCAAAAAATAATAGACGAATTAATGCTTGCAGAAAACACAGAGTTATTAAAAGCTAGCGACGAAACAATATAAATTTTTAGGCCTCTTTTTTGAGGCTTTTTTTATAACATGACAACACAACAACTAATCACTCAAATTAAAAAAAAGCAATCCTTTCTTTGCGTGGGACTGGATGTAGATCTAAATAAAATTCCTCAACATCTTTTAGAGGAAGAAGACCCAATATTTGCGTTTAATAAAGCTATAATTGACGCAACACATCAGCTGTGTGTGGCATACAAACCTAATACAGCATTTTACGAAGCTTATGGTATAAAAGGCTGGCAGGCTTTAGAAAAAACCATAAACTATCTTAATAAAAACTATCCAGAAATTTACACCATAGCAGATGCAAAACGTGGAGACATTGGTAACACAAGTACGATGTATGCAAAAGCTTTTTTTGAAGATCTAGGTTTTGATAGTGTTACCGTAGCACCATATATGGGCAAAGATTCTGTAGAACCATTTTTAACATTTAAGGATAAGCATACTATTCTTTTGGCGTTGACGTCCAATCAAGGTGCGTTCGATTTTCAAACCAAACAGGTTGAGGGAATTGAGTTGTATAAACAAGTATTAAAAACTTCAAAGACTTGGGAAAATTCTGAAAACTTAATGTACGTAGTAGGTGCAACAAAGGCAGAGTATTTAGCAGATATCAGACAAATAATTCCAGATAGTTTTTTACTAGTGCCAGGTGTTGGAGCACAAGGTGGTAACCTTCAAGATGTTTGTAAATACGGAATGACTGATAATATAGGTTTGCTTATTAATTCTTCTAGAGGAATAATTTATGCATCTCAAAATGATGATTTTGCACAGGCTGCGGCAGCAAAAGCTAAAGAATTGCAATTGCAGATGAAGGAAATTTTGGAACATTAAAATTTGTCATGCTGAACTTGTTTCAGCATCTTCTAATGAAATACTTAGATCAACTTAATAGAGAACTTCAACTTAACAAATCTCCAAAACGAATTGTATCGTTAGTGCCATCTCAAAGCGAATTGTTGGTAGATTTAGGACTAGAAAATGAACTTATTGGTATTACAAAGTTTTGTGTGCATCCTTCCTCGCTTCGAAAAAACAAAACCATTGTCGGTGGCACCAAACAAGTTAATATTGAAAAAATAAAAGCGCTTCAACCAGATATCATTCTTTGTAATAAAGAGGAAAATACAGAAGATATGGTAAAAGCGTTAGAGTCTATAGCGCCAATTCATATTAGCGATGTTAATACTGTTGAAGATTGTTTGGAACTCATCAAAATGTATGGTGCAATTTTCAAAATCCCTTCCAAAGCTTCAGAGTTAATAGAAGCTATTAAAATAGAAAGAGAGGAATTTCAATCTAATACAACATTTAAACAGAAACCAAAAGCTGCCTATTTTATTTGGAAGAATCCTTGGATGGTTGCTGCATCAAATACTTTTATTAATACGATGTTTAATGAAGCTGGTTTTAGTAATGTTTTTGAAAACGAAGCGCGTTATCCAGAAATACATCTAGATCATCCAAAATTAAAAGAAGCAGATTTTATATTGCTGTCTAGCGAGCCCTATCCCTTTAAATACAAGGATGTTGAAGATTTTAAAAATGAGTTTCAAGATAAAAAAGCTATGATAGTAGATGGCGAAATGTTCTCTTGGTATGGTAGTCGACTACTTAAATCTTACAAGTATTTTAAAACGTCTTTTTATTAAATAAAAAAAGTCGGCACCTAACTAAAATACCGACTTTAATCTAACTAACTTGTTCTAATCTCTTTTAAGACTTAATCTCTTTTGCGGTACAAAGATGTTGACTTTCTATGATTTATATGTTATGTTAATATTAGCATATAATTAAATGTAGTTTAATAACTTAAGGTAAAACTCTATCAATCATGAAAAACATTACACTACTGTTGACATTAATTTTATTTAACTCAACTTTAATAGCACAAAACTCTACTTGTAAATGTTGTACTGAAAAACATTCAGAATTCGATTTTTGGATAGGAACTTGGGAAGTTATCAATCCTGATGGTACTAAAGCAGGAGAAAATACTATTAAAAAAATGCAAGGAGATTGTGTGTTGCAAGAAAACTGGACAAGCGCTACACCTGGTTACACAGGAACTAGTAATAATTTTTACAACAATAAAATAAAACAATGGGAGCAAATCTGGATTGACAATCAAGGACAGAGTTTGCATTTAAAAGGAAACAAAGTTGGTAATCAAATGATTTTAAGAACAGACGATGAGAAGAATGCTGAAGGCAAAACTTTTTTTCATCGCATAACATGGACAGACAATGAGGACGGTACAGTAAGACAACTTTGGGAAACCATAACAAACGATAAAGATGTTACAGTGGCCTTTGATGGATTATATAAGCGCAAAAATTAACTATTCGGTAATTAACTTAGTATCATCAATAACAAACTTAAGTTTATTAAGTTGATGTAAAATTTTTGTGGCTTTAAACTCTGAAAAATCACTAAGCGCATGGTCAGTTTGCCTCAGATTGTAAGCATCCTCAATAAGTCGTAGGTATTCTTGTCTTAATTTAAACCTCTTTCGGAGCAATTTTTCTGAATTATGCACGGTAAAAGAATGTTGATTAGAACTTCTAATTTACTAAAAATTAAGTGAATAAAACTTGTATTGTTAATAAAAAAATATGTTAAAAAACGTTATATCAATCTTGTAGAGCAAATACTTTCTTAAGCAAATCTGTAGTTCTAGAAGAAACTTTAGTTCTTATTTCTTTTTCCTCAACAGCAATCATAGTATACACACCTTTTAAAGCTTCGGTGGTTACATAATCTGTTAAATCCGGATTTACATTGCTGGTAAGCGGTAAGTTGTTGTATTTGGTAATAAGGTTGTTCCAAATTTGATCTGCACCAACCTTACCAAAAGAATTGCTTATTACTGGTTTAAATTTATCGTAAAGCTGCGTTTGAGTTTTAGACGTTAAATATTCAGTCGCGGCATTATCCTCGCCAAGCAAAATATTTTTGGCATCATTAAAAGTAATGTCCTTAATGGCATTAACAAATATAGGTGTAGCTTCTTTTACAGCATCTTCGGCTGCCCTGTTGAGTGCTTTAATACCTTCATCAGCCAAGCTGCTTAATCCTACTTTACGTAAAGCGTCATCTACTTTTTGTAACTCTTCAGGTAAAAGAATTTTAACCAGCTCATTTTTGTAGAAACCATCGGTTTGGGTAAGCTTAGTAACTTGTTTATCAATACCTAAATCTAGGGCTTGGCGCAAACCAGCAGCCATATCTTCATTACTTATTCCACTTGTTTGTGGAAGTTCATTAATAACGTTTTGTAATTCTGCACAACCAGTTAAATTGAAGGCTATAAATAGGATAAAGACTCTCTTGATCATAATTCAGGATTTAGTTTTAAACAAAGATATTTTAAAATAAGTAGTACTAAAAAATTATTGACAATTTTAGTGCCAGAAAAAGGTTAGAAAGTATTTAATAGTTAAAATTCTTATTTTTAGCATAGTATTTGATTATCTATTAGTGAATTTTAAAATTCATCATGAATTGTTTAAATAAAAAAAATCTATCTGTAGTTGTAATTTTCTTATTTATGGTTAATTACACTTTTGGTCAGATAAAAGTCTCTGAGTTTATTCAGAAATCTACAATTGCTTCTCCCGATAATAACAAATTATTTTTTGTTGATTTTTGGGCAACGTGGTGTGTGCCATGTATTACGGCAAAAGAACATTTAAAAGTTTTGCAAAGTCAGTTTCCCAATGAATTTTATGTAGTCTCCTTATCTAGTGAAAACCCACTCAAAGTAGAGAAGTTCTTGAAGAATCATCCTAATAATTTAACGGTAGCCATTGATTATAATAAGGAAACTTTTGATAAGTATAATGTAAAGGTCTTGCCGGCAGGTGTGTTGTTTAATGCAAATGGTAAAGTGCTGTGGGAAGGAGGTGCTCCAGATTTAAAGAAAGAGATGGTTTCTAGGTTTTTAAGACAGCAAACAGCCAGAACATCGTTAAGTTCATTTTTTGATGTTGTTAGCATAGAGGATGAAACTTCAAATGAATATATTCCAACTGAAGCAATGGAGTTTAAACCTTTAGTAAGTGGTTTTGAAGAGCTAAGTGTTGTAGATAATGATAATTATTTAAAAGTTTCAGGCTCATTAAAATCTGTATTGGGATATCTAGCTAAGATATATAAGAATCAGATAGTTGTTGCAGAAGGCTTAGATACCAATTATGAAGTGTATTTCAAAAAACCATTCAATACCAATGAGAATTTAGCATTCAAACTAATTTCAGAATTAAGTTTAAGTGTGGATAGAAAGTTTAGTGAAGGAGAAGGTATGAGTTTTACTATAGATACTCCAAAGTTTTGGGATACTAATCAGATAGATTGGGGAAAGAATAATGCTAAGTATTTAATTGGTGACTCTCAAATACAAGGTGATAATGTGTCTTTAAAGGATATTGCTTATCAATTGGCAAATGTTTTAGACATGCCAATTATTATTCCAGATGATAGTGATATGAATTTAGCATTGCACGATTGGGATTTTCATTATAAGTTTTTCCAGTTAATGCAAATTGATTTAGAAGACAACTACGGTATTAAAGTTGAAAAGAGAACGATTACTTATCCAGTATATCATATAGAAAAAAAAGCTCCTTGACAAGGAGCTTTTTTATTAGAACACAGTAATTTCATTAGTTAGAAATAACTCTAAATTCTGTACGTCTGTTTTTTTGGTGCTGAGCTTCAGAACACTCCACACCGTTAGAACATCTATTGGTTAATCTTGTTTCACCAAAACCTCTAGCTGTTAATCGGCTTCTTGAGATGCCTTTAGATACTAGATAGTTTACAACAGAGTTTGCTCTTTGTTGTGATAAAGATTGGTTGAAATCATCATTACCTCTAGAGTCTGTATGAGACATAATTTCAATGCTTACATTACTATCATTTAAGATTGGTAATAATGTGTCATCAATAGTCTTCTTAGATGCCGATGTTAATCTAGCACTACCTAATTCATAAAAAACAGGTAACACATTAGGATTTAATAACTCACAATCAACTTCTTCCCAAGTAGTAATACCTCCTTTTTTGTCTAATACAGTTCTTGTAACTGTTTGGTATTGTGCAGGTATTGTGTTAGTCTCTGTTCTGGCAGGTGTATCTACAACTCTTCTTTTGATTGTAGTGTACTCAGCAGGAATTTCTATCTCATCCATTCTTGCAGGAGTCTTAATTACACGCTTTTTGTAAGTTGTGTTTTGTTCTGGTACAGGTATTGAATTGGTGCTTGCATCAGAAGCTAAAGTTGTAAAGCTTACATCTCTAGATTGAGCAGGATACTCAACAAAACAAGCGGCAACACAGTCGTCCTTATCTACAGAAGGGCAATCTTCTAGTATTTTATATTCCCAACCAGAAGTTTTCGGGTAAATTTCAAAAGTTCTAGAATCACTTCCAAAAGTTGCAGGAACAACTTTTAAATCTGTGCGTCCTTCTTGCTTTACATAAGGAACCTCAACAGTTTCGTATGTAGCAGGTACATAAACAAACTTTTTAGAGGCTTCTTTTACTAATACGCGCTCTTCAACGGTTTTGTATGTTGCAGGTATTACTTGTAGAGTAGTGTAAGCTGGGTAAGTTTGAATAGTCTCTTCAACATCTTTAAACTCATCTTTAGTAATACATTTTACATAACATTTACCTGGTTCAGGGTTTGTTGGTGGTCCTTGTGCTTTTGAAAATCCTATTCCGGCAACAAAGCAAACTAGTAATAATAATTTTTGTTTCATAAGAAATAAATAATTAGTTAATGGTTATAGTTTATTATAATGAGAATTATCGTCCCATATGTTCTTGTTAGACACGACATTTCTTCATGAGTCACATTACTTTGTTTTAAATGCTAAAATTACATGTTGATTATGAGGGTTTTAGGGTTTTGTTTGTGATGGCTTGATTGAAAATCAATTTGGCTGAAAGTCTATATATAACTTAATTTTTTAAGAATAAAAACTTGAGCTTACTTTATCATCAATAATGATTATATATTTATTAAACTTTTCGAATTTTTTTTGAATATTCCTTAAATTTGCACCTCAAATAAGTAGGATTTTTACGAATGGAACAAATCGCACCATATAAACCAAAACATAAAGTACGTATAGTAACTGCAGCATCCCTTTTTGATGGGCACGATGCAGCTATAAATATAATGCGTCGCATTATTCAATCTACAGGAGTAGAGGTCATTCATCTTGGGCACGACAGAAGTGTAGAAGAGGTTGTTAATACAGCCATACAAGAAGATGCAAATGCGATAGCAATGACGTCTTATCAAGGCGGACACAATGAGTACTTTAAATATATGTACGATTTATTGAAAGAAAAAGGGGCAGAACACATCAAGATTTTTGGTGGTGGAGGTGGAGTAATTCTTCCTGAAGAGATTAAAGAGCTAATGGATTATGGTATCACCAGAATCTATTCACCAGATGATGGTAGGGAAATGGGATTACAAGGAATGATAAACGATTTGGTTCAAAAATCAGATTATGCTATTGGAGATCATTTAAATGGGGAAGTTAAAGAGCTTAGCAATAAAAATCCAAAATCGATAGCAAGAGTTATTTCTGCTGCTGAAAACTTTCCAGAGGTTGCAAAAGATGCTTTAGAAACTATTCATAATAAAAATAAAACTTCAAAAACACCAGTTCTCGGAATCACAGGTACAGGTGGAGCAGGTAAGTCGTCGTTAGTAGATGAGTTGGTACGTCGCTTCCTAATCGATTTTCCTGAGAAAACAGTGGGATTGATTTCTGTTGATCCTTCAAAACGTAAAACAGGTGGTGCATTATTAGGAGATAGAATCCGTATGAATGCCATTAACTCACCTCGTGTATATATGCGCAGTTTGGCAACACGTCAATCTAACCTAGCGCTTTCAAAATATGTAAATGAAGCGGTAGAAGTTTTAAAAGCGGCTGAATACGATTTAATTATCTTAGAAACATCTGGTATCGGACAATCAGATACTGAAATCTTAGAGCATAGCGATGTGTCACTTTATGTAATGACACCAGAATTTGGTGCAGCCACACAGCTTGAAAAAATCGATATGTTAGATTTTGCAGATTTAGTAGCGATTAACAAATTCGATAAACGTGGTGCTTTAGATGCTTTACGTGATGTGAAAAAACAATATATGCGTAACCACAATTTATGGCACGAAGATCCTGATACAATGCCTGTTTTTGGTACTATCGCGTCTCAGTTTAACGATCCTGGAATGAACACGCTCTACAAAGCGATAATGGATAAAGTAGCTGAAAAAACAAATGCAGATTTAAAATCGACATTCGAGATTTCTAAGGAAATGAGCGAGAAAATTTTCGTCATTCCACCATCACGCACGCGTTACTTATCAGAAATTGCCGAGAATAATAGAGCTTACGACAAAACAGCTGATGCTCAAGTAGATGTAGCTCAAAAGCTTTACGGAATTTTTAAAACCATTTGTTCGGTAGGAAATGTCACCTTGAGCTCAGTCGAAAGATCTTTTATAGGAAAACAAGGTTTAGACCAAGATGAAATCTTGAAACAAGTTCAGGATGACAAGAAGGATTTTATTAAAATGCTTATCGCAGAATTCGATCGCGTAAAACTAAACTTAGATCCTTACAATTGGGAAATCATCACAGGCTGGGATGATAAGGTCAATCGCTATAAAGATCCAATTTATAGCTTCAAGGTGAGAGATAAAGAAATTAAGATAGAAACGCACACTAAGTCGTTATCGCATTCAGATATTCCTAAGGTAGCTTTGCCAAAATACCAAGCTTGGGGAGATATTTTAAGATGGTGCTTACAAGAAAATGTGCCAGGAGAATTTCCGTATGCTTCAGGATTATATCCTTTTAAAAGAACAGGTGAAGATCCAACGCGTATGTTTGCTGGTGAGGGTGGTCCAGAGCGTACCAACAGACGTTTTCACTATGTAAGTTTAGGTATGCCAGCAAAGCGTTTATCTACAGCTTTCGATTCGGTAACTTTATACGGAAATGATCCAGATTACAGACCAGATATTTATGGTAAAATTGGTAATGCAGGTGTAAGTATTTGTTGTTTAGACGATGCTAAAAAACTGTATTCAGGATTTAATCTAGCTGATGCTATGACGTCGGTAAGTATGACTATTAACGGTCCTGCGCCAATGTTGTTAGGCTTTTTTATGAATGCCGCCATAGATCAGCAATGTGAAATTTATATCAAAGAAAATGGCTTAGAAGATGAGGTTGAGCAAAAGATAAAGGCTGTTTATAAAGACAAAGAACGTCCTAAATACAACGCCGAGATTCCTGAAGGAAATGATGGTTTAGGGTTGATGTTATTAGGTGTTACAGGTGATCAAGTATTACCAAAAGACGTCTACGAAGACATTAAAGCAAAGACAATTGCTCAGGTAAGAGGAACGGTTCAGGCAGATATTTTAAAAGAAGATCAGGCACAGAATACTTGTATTTTCTCAACAGAATTTGCCTTACGTTTAATGGGTGACGTACAAGAATATTTTATTGAAAATAATGTGCGTAACTTCTACTCAGTTTCTATTTCAGGATATCATATTGCTGAAGCTGGTGCTAATCCAATTTCGCAGTTAGCGTTTACACTTGCTAACGGGTTTACGTATGTAGAATATTACCTAAGTAGAGGAATGGACATCAATAAATTCGGACCGAATTTATCATTCTTCTTCTCAAATGGTATCGACCCAGAATATGCGGTAATTGGTCGTGTAGCACGTAAAATTTGGGCAAAAGCCTTAAAGCATAAATATGGTGCTAATCCAAGAGCACAAATGTTGAAGTATCATATTCAAACATCTGGTCGTAGTTTACACGCTCAGGAAATTGATTTCAACGACATTAGAACTACGCTTCAGGCACTTTATGCGATTTACGATAATTGTAATTCGTTACATACAAATGCGTATGATGAAGCGATTACAACGCCAACGGAAGAATCCGTACGTCGTGCAATGGCAATTCAGTTGATTATAAATAAAGAATTAGGTTTAGCTAAGAATGAAAACCCAATTCAAGGCTCTTTCATCATAGAAGAACTAACCGATTTAGTAGAAGAAGCAGTATTGACTGAGTTTGACAGAATCACAGAACGTGGTGGTGTACTTGGTGCTATGGAAACGATGTACCAACGTTCAAAAATTCAGGAAGAAAGTTTATACTACGAAACGTTGAAGCATAATGGCGAATTCCCAATTATTGGTGTAAATACATTCTTGAGTAGTAAAGGGTCACCAACAGTGCAACCTGCTGAAGTAATTAGAGCGACAGAAGAGGAAAAAGAAAACCAAATTAAGACGCTACAAAATTTACATAAAGCAACTGATACAACCGAATTATTAAAAGACTTGCAGAACAAGGCTATTAACAATCAAAATATTTTTGAAGCTTTAATGGATGTTTGTAAAGTATGTAGTTTAGGGCAAATCACATCAGCATTGTTTGAAGTTGGTGGACAGTATCGTCGTAATATGTAAGTGGTTTTTTCTTAATCTCTTTTTGCATCTTTTTCATAATTCAGGCGTCTATTTGTAAAATAGCGTGGTTATGAAACAGAATAGTATTAAAGATGCATTTTATAATGAATTGCAACTCGGAAAGAAATTACTTAAGGAAAACCAATTTTCTGAAGCATTTTATCATTTTGAAAATGCACACATTTTAGGGCAAAAACATTTGTATAGGCACACGGCTTCCCATTTTTGGCTGTTATTTTGGGCAATAAGAAACCAAAGTATTAAGGAAACTTTAGGGCAGATTTTTAGAATCCTAGCTTCGGTTTTATTTACATTGATTTGGGTTCCTACAGGAAATACGGGTGGTGCAAATGTTTCGGCAGTACAACCAATGCCAATACGAAAAGAGCTTCAAAAATATTTTTAAGAAAAGTTGCATCTTTTTTCAACTTATATCGTCTATTAGGTGAACATTAAATCTTTAAGTTATGAAAACAGATAAAACATGCCAATGCAACTGCGAACCTTGTAACAATGGAAAATGTACAGATTGTACTTGCGAAAATTGCACATGTACCAATTGTAATTGTTAAATTTATTGTCACTTTGAGTGAATTCTTTATTCGGTAAATTCACTCAAAGTGAATAGTTTATTTTGATTATGACTACTAAAGAAGCTTGGGATACCTATTCAGCAGATATAAAACGTTTTATAATTAGTAAAATGAATGATGCTAATATTGCGGATGATATTTTGCAAGATACGTTTATTAAGGTGCATACAAAGCTTCATACTTTACGAGATGACGACAAGTTAAAACCTTGGCTTTTTTCTGTGGCTAGATATACCATTTTAGACCATTTTAAAACTTCAAAGATAAAAGTAGAACTGAATGGTTTTGAAATTGAGGATACTACTTTAAACTCTGAGCATACAGAAAAAGATTGCTTAAGAGGTATCCTTGTAAACTTGCCTAAAAAGTATAGAGAGCCCATTTTCTTGTCAGATATAATGGGTTTAAAACAAAAAGAAGTCGCTGAGCGTTTAAATCTTTCCTTACCAACAGTTAAATCTCAAATACAACGCGCCAGAAAACAAATTGCACAAGGTTTTATGGATTGTTGTGGCTACCAAATGAACGACGAAGGGCATTTAGTTGGTGAGATTAAAGATAAAGAGGATTGTAAGGTTTGTAACTAAAGCGTTAACATCCAACTGCGCTTTAGTTTTCTAAAAGTTCTTATTTCACCACGAAGAAGAGGTAAGTAATCTTTACCGTTACTTTTAGAACGTTCTAAACGTCTGCAATTACTATAAAGTTTGCTGGTAAGACGCTCTAGGCTCTCTAAGTGTTTGTGCTTTTTTATTCTGCAATTCTCACGTTCTACATTAATAATTTCTGGTGCGAGATTAGAAGACTGCTGCACAATATCACCAGAAAAATAGATGTCATTGTCTTCTGTACCATCTTCATTTAAATATGATAAATCGTGATTTAAATATGTAGAAATGCTTCGAGAAAGCATAATAATGTCCATTGCCTTTTGATACACAGGCAAATCCGACAAATGTGATGGTAGGTGGTAACTCATAATTTCAATAGCAATTGTTACGAAATTACTCAGTAAAAACGAAATTTTACTTTAAATATTAAAGTTAAACTGTATATTAGCTTTAATATTTATGTTATTATGGTATAATTTATTTAAATGAATATTGATAAGCTAAATTGGAAGATTTTAAAGTGTCTGCAACATGATGCACGTATGTCTAATGCAGAGATTGGAAGGCGTGTAGGCATAAGCTCACCGGCTGTGAGTGAGCGTATTAAAAAGATGGAAGATGCCGAAATTATTCAGGGCTATACCACTTTTGTTTCCCCTTTTGAAGCAGGCTATCAGTTAAAGGCATTAATTACTTTGAGAGCTTTTATGGGTATGCTAAAACCCTTTCTGGAAAAAGTCAAAACTTACGATGAAGTTGTTAACTGCTACCGAATTACAGGAAACGAAAATATTGTGATGGAAGTGGTTTTAAAAAATCAAAAACACCTAGAAACATTTATTGACCAATTAATTACTTATGGCGAAACTAAAACACAGATTGTGTTGTCTCATGTAATAAAATATAGCGAGATAAAGCCTTTGAAGTAGCCTTAATTTATTCGCCAAGGCGGATTTTTTCTATTCTCACCAGCAGTGTAAATGATTATTGGATTTAGGTCTGGGTCTTTCAATTTTATTTCTGTCCATAACCACGATTGTTTGGTAATTTCTGTATCGAAAACGATACCTTTTTGTTTTAGCGTATCTACAGTTTCCGTAAGGTTATCAACTTCAAAATAAAGAATGGTTTGATTGTTTTTCGATAAACTTTCAACCTTATGAATTGAAAACGTGGTATCACCATCAGGACATAAGAACCTAATATATCTCGGCATTGCATCTACGATAAGTTGCAATCCAAGTGTTTTATAAAACTCAACAGATTTTGCAACATCTAGAGATGGTATGGTCACTTGATTTAAATTCATAAGTCCAAATTATTCAATAGATTTTGAAATGTGTTCTGCAATCATTTTGGCGTGAATGCGAGAGTTTTCAATAAACCATTTGTGTGTTTCCATTCCGCCACAAATCACACCAGCGAGATACAAACCTTCAACGTTTGATTCCATGGTTTTATCATTATAAACAGGAATATGCTTTTCGTCCTTTGAAAATTCAATTCCAGCGCTATCCAAAAACTTAAAATTGGGTTGGTAACCTGTTAAAGCAACTACATAATCGTTTGGCAAAGTGATTTCTCTATCAGGTGTTTTAATGGTAATCTGATGTTCTTCAATTTTGGTGATTTCAGAATTAAAATAGGCTTTAATGCTACCCTCTTCAATGCGATTAAGAATATCTGGTCTTACCCAGTATTTTACACGTTCTCCAATACTTTCGCCACGTACAACCATTATAACATTTCCACCTTTGCGGTATATTTCTAAAGCGGCATCTACAGATGAATTACTGGCACCAACAACAGCAATGTTTTGCAAGGTAAAAGGATGTGCTTCCTTGTAATAATGAAACACTTTTGGTAAATCTTCGCCAGGAACATTCAGCAAGTTTGGTATGTCATAGAATCCAGTAGCTATAATGACCTTTTTCGCTTTGTAACAACTTTTGCTCGTAACGACTTCAAAGTGATTTGAAATCTTTTCAACAGTTGCCACTTCTTCATACAGCTTAATATGCAATTCGTTTGAAGTTGCCACTCTTCGATAGTACTCTAAAGCTTCGTTTCTAGTTGGTTTTGGATTATTGCTTATAAACGGAATAGCATCAATTTCCAGCTTTTCAGAAGTTGAAAAAAAAGTCATATTCAAAGGATAATTAAAAAGCGAATTGGTTAATGCACCTTTTTCAATTACAGCGTAGTTCCAGTTATGTTTTTTACATTCTAAGGCGCAGGCAATTCCAATGGGTCCTGCGCCAATGATTATGATGTCTAAATCTGTTTTATTCATAGGGTTTACAAATGTAATTCAATTCGTAATCTTAGTTTAATCTGCGCTCTTTTATTAACATTCTTTTTAAATATAAGAGCATAGTAATTCCAACAAAACCAAGGCCAAGCATTATAAACCAAGTGTTATCATAACCTAAGTTGTCAACTAGTCTCAGACCAATATTATGTCCAAAAATATGTGCAATGGAAAAAGACATTACATACATAGATAGGTATTCACCTTGCTTTCCTTTTTTAGCGCGTTCCATAGCAAATGCGTTTGAAAACGGAAAGGCAATCATCTCACCAATAGTCATAAATAAAATACCAATGACTAAGATGCCAATCCATGATGTTAGGTTAATGACTAAAAAGCTCAAAGCTGTTAGTAATAGTCCAAATACAGTTAATCCAATTTTTGAACGTTTTAGGTGTTCTAACCAATGAATTAATGGCATTTCTAATAAAAATATAAAGAAGCCATTTAAGCCTAGAATCAACCCAATTTCAAATGCTGTTAAAGAATGAATTTCTTTATAGTACAATGGCATAGTTGAAAAATATTGCAAGAATACAACGCCAAAAATTACCATAGCAATAAAGAATACCCAAAACGGTTTGTCGCTGTATACTGATACTGGATTTTCAACTTTAGTTTCGTCTATTGGTTTTGCTTTTCTAGGGTTTAAAACTAAAACCAACAATAGCGTTGCCAATATACAAGTAATACCATCTACCCAAAACAAGCCACCATAACCCATTGTGGCAATGATTAATCCTCCAACAGCTGGACCTGCTGAAAATCCTAAGTTTATAGCAAGGCGAATTAATGTTACTGAACGTGTTTTGTTTTCAGGTTTACTATAAACACTCATGGCTACAAACATTGCTGGTCTGAAGGTGTCTGCCACTAACATTACCAAAAATATACCTAAACAGATACTGGCAAAGGAGTCTAAAAACTGCAACGCAATAAATAAGATACCTGTACTAAAAAGGCTTCTTACCATAACTTTATAATAGCCGATAGAGTCGGTTAGTTTTCCTCCAATCCATGTGCCAATAACCGAACCCAAACCAAAGACACTCATTACCCAACTAATTTGCGCTAAGGATAAGCTTTTATCTTCCTCTAAGTACAAGGTTAAAAACGGAATGACCATTGTGCCTGCACGATTAATAAATGTGATGAGTGCAAGCCACCAAACTTCATTAGATAAACCCTTAAAGGTTTTAAAGTAATTATTGAATAGTGTTTTCATTTTGATTGATTGTTATAAAAATAAAAAGTCCGACGGTACCGTCGGACTTTTAAATATTGTTTAATAGTATATAAGCATAGCTACAATAGATAATACGTCCGAATGTTTTCCGAAGAAATCGTCCAGGTTTGTTTTGTATATCTATAGACTGTTAACATATTATTTTCTAATAACTTGAATCAAAACTACAATAAAATTTGATAAGTTGTATTTTTGAACTTTAAATATTTAATGATGAAGAACTTCTTTTTAATTTTTTTAATGGTATGCACAGTAGCTTGTGCTCAAGATAAACAAACGTTAAATGGCGAAACCGAGTGGCAAAAAGAGATGAATGCAGAATTTAAGGATGCCAGTAAATCGCCATTAAAGAAAAAGGATTTAAAAAAATTTAAAGGGCTAGATTTCTTCAAATTTGATTCTACTTATGTAGTTACTGCAGAATTTACCAGAACGCCAAAGGCAAAGAAGTTTAAGATGGAAACGACCACAGATCGTCTTCCTGAATATGTGCAATATGGTGTTTTAAAATTTACACTTAAGGGAGAAGAATATGAATTAAAAATATATCAAAACATAAATCTAATAGAACGAGAAGGTTATGAAGACTATTTGTTCTTACCATTTTTAGATGATACCAATGGAGAAGAAAGTTATGGAGGAGGACGATATATTGAAGTCAGAATTCCAGAAGGTAATACTATAGAAATAGATTTTAATAAAGCTTACAATCCGTATTGCGCATACAACGAAAAGTACTCGTGCCCAATTGTGCCTAGAGAAAATTATTTACCACTAAAAGTTGAAGCAGGAGTAAAGGCGTTTGAAAAACACTAAGCCTTCACCAAATACATTCCTAAGAAAACGGCTAAAAACCCAACAATAAAACTAGCAATAGTATATATCGCGAAAGTCATAAAATCGCCTGATTTTAAAAACACATGATTTTCATAAGCGAAGGTTGAAAACGTGGTAAAACCACCACAAAAGCCTGTTGCAAGTAGCAAGGTTTGGTTTTGCGTAAGACTATCATTTTTGGCAGCAAGTCCGAGTATAATCCCAATCAATAAACTACCTAAAATGTTAGCAGCAAAGGTGCCATACGGAATTCCGGTTTCACTGCTATTAAGCCATTTACCGATTAAGAATCGCAAAGCGCTTCCAAAACCACCACCAATAAAGACAAGGATAATTTGTTTCATCTATTTTATAGGAATGTAGATTTCAGTAACCCAATCCGCAGGGTTTGGATAATGTCCTGGGTCAGTGGTATAGATTTCAAAAGGCTTTTCTTCAGATTGCTCTAAATTGTTTTTAACTAAGTAAGCCATAGTTTCTTCCCAAGCTTTACTAAGATTGGTATAATTACCTTTTAAGGTGGTTTTTAAAACCTTGATATTAGGGATGAAATTAATAGAGACATCAGAACCTTCACGTAATGTGATTTTCTCATTAACGGGAATTCCGTTGCTCATAATAACGTCAGAAGAACTCATATCGTTGTAAACCGTTAGTGGCATTCCAGATTGTTTTATGCCATTTTTACCCATAAACATCATGATAGCACCAAAATTTTCACCCATTTTAACACTTATATTCTGAGCATTAGCATTAGTCGTTTTGTACAAATAATAACCACCACCATATTCGGTAATGCCATCTATTGTTACTTCATAACGCTTCATGTCTTCTTGTGTAATGCTATCTAGTTTTTCTAAACTACGTTCGTAATGAGGACCAATTAGTTTTTCCATACCTCCCATAAGTGTAGAGACAAGTTTAAAGGCAAATGGTAAATTTTTTCCAGAAATATCCCAAGTCACATCTGTAGAGCCATCTTCTTTAGCTTCCAGTTTCCATGACACATCTGATTTAGGAAACTCAGCAATCTGCATTTCTTGGGTTATAGAGTTGTAAGGGTTAGCAGCAACCGTCGTCATTGTGCCAACACCATCTTTGTCTTCCCAAGAATACGAACCGCCAACACCTTCGTGTTTTTCAGGAATGGTAATTTTCATTTCAGGATCGGCTTCAATCCAAGACGACCAATCTTTCCAAGTTTCAAAATCTATAATTTTATTATACAGCACTTCTTGAGGTGCTTTTATGTTTCGTGTTCTGGTAACTTCAAAAGAATTTGGCTGTACTGCAATAAAAATTGATAATCCAATGAATAGAATTAACAACAGCAGAAGAATATATTTAAGAGCCTTCATTTTTAGCATGATTTAGTAGTTATCCAAAGATAGTAATTTGTCTTATAAGTGTTACATTTGTGAGAATTCAAAAAAATTAACTTATATATGAAACTAAAATCAATAGTTGTAATCTGTCTTATGATGGTTTTTGCTTGGTCTTGTAAAGAAGAAAGCAAAGAGCCTGTGAAGGAGGCTGTTACAGAAAAAGTAGCTGAGAAATTTGATTTTAATGTTGAGCAATTTGCCGATATTAAAGTTTTGCGTTATCAAATTCCGGGATGGGAAAATTTGAGCCTAAAAGAGCAAAAGTTAGTGTATTACCTTACACAAGCAGGTTTAGCTGGTCGTGATATTATGTGGGATCAAAACTACAGACACAACCTTAAAATCCGTAAAGCTTTAGAAAATATTTACACAAACTATGCTGGTGATAAAACTTCTGAAGATTGGAAAGCTTTTGAAGTATATTTAAAAAGAGTTTGGTTTAGTAATGGTATTCACCACCATTATTCTAATGATAAATTAAAACCAGAATTTTCAAAAGACTATTTGAATACGTTGTTATCAGCAACAAATACAGAATTAAAAGGAGAGGCTTTCGATGTGATCTTTAATGATAAGGACACTAAAAAAGTAAATCAGGCTAAAGGTGTTGACAATGTAGCTTTGTCTGCGGTTAATTTCTACGGTCCAGATGTAACTAATGACGATGTTATTGGTTTTTACAAAAACAAAAAATCACCAAATCCTGAGCAGCCATTATCATACGGTTTAAACTCTCAACTTGTAAAAGAAAATGGAGAATTAAAAGAGCGTGTTTATAAATCTGGTGGACTTTACGGTTCTGCAATAGATGAGATTGTAAAATGGTTAGAAAAAGCTCAAGGTGTTGCTGAAAATAAAGCACAAGGTGATGCTATTGGCTTATTAATAAAGTACTATAAAACAGGTGATTTACAAACTTGGGACGATTATAACGTCGCTTGGACAGCAGCAACTGAAGGTAATGTAGATTACATTAACAGTTTTATCGAAGTGTATAATGATCCATTAGGCTACAGAGGTTCTTACGAAACTATCGTGCAAATTAATGACTTTGATATGTCTAAAAAGATGAAAGTATTATCAGACAACGCACAATGGTTTGAAGATAATTCACCTTTAATGGAAGAACACAAGAAGAAGAATGTAGTTGGTGTAACATACAAAGTTGTTACCGTTGCAGGTGAAGCGGGAGATGCATCTCCAAGCACGCCAATTGGTGTGAATTTACCAAATGCCAACTGGATTAGAAAAGAAGTAGGTAGTAAGTCTGTTTCATTAGGAAATATCATTAACGCTTATAATAATGCAGGTAGTACAGGTAGATTGAAAGAATTCGTTCATGATGAAGAAGAGTTGCAATTGGAAGAAGAATACGGACAATTGGCAGATAAATTGCATACCGCATTACACGAAGTTATCGGTCATGCTTCAGGTCAGTTAAATCCTGGAGTTGGTGAGACCAAAGAAACGTTAAAAAATTATGCATCTACTTTAGAAGAAGGTAGAGCAGATTTAGTAGGCTTGTATTATTTATACAATCCAAAATTACAAGAATTAGGTTTAGTTGAAGATTGGCAAAAAGTAGGAAAAGCAGCTTATGATGGTTACATCAGAAATGGTTTAATGACACAGTTAATCCGTTTGAATTTAGGTGACGATGTAGAAGAAGCACACATGAGAAACCGTCAGTGGGTTTCTGCTTGGGTATTCGAAAAAGGAAAAGCAGATAATGTTATTGAAAAAGTAACCAGAGATGGTAAAACATATTTCAATATTAATGATTACGATAAGCTGCACGAGCTTTTCGGACAATTATTAAGAGAAACACAGCGTATTAAATCTGAGGGTGATTACTCAGCTGTTGAAGCTCTAGTTGAAGGTTATGGAGTTAAGGTAGACCAAGATATTCATGCTGAGGTCTTAGAGCGAAACAAGCAATTTACATCTGCACCATATAGTGGTTTTGTGAATCCTGTTTTAGTTCCTGAAACAGATGAGAACGGTGAAATTACAGCTATTAAAGTAACGCAGCCAGCAGGTTTCCCAGAGCAAATGTTAGAGTACAGTAAAACGTATAGTTTTTTACCAGAGGTAAATTAAATAGACGTTTGTATTAAGATTTTAAAAGCAGCCTATTTGGGCTGCTTTTTTGTTTGTATATATTTTTGGAATATAAACTTTACATCAAAAGAAATTTCACAGCGGCAATCATGCCAATAAACCCAATAAAAGCGATAAGAATCCATATAGTTCCTTTGTAATGGGTTTTATGAATCTTTAAATCTTTACGATATTGGTATGCTACAGCTATAACAAAAGCTATAAAGAACAATATCCCAAAAATCAGTTGACCAGTAGTAAACATTAGTGTATTTTTATGCAAAAATAATTAAAATTAGGGCAAAATCATCATATTATTGATCTTCGCTAATTTATATACGTAAAAATATCAACCTTAGTTTTTAACATAATATGCAAGATAAAATTAATGCTGTAAAAGCATTTCATACCGCTTTTAAAATAGGACACAGAGAGACTCCAAAAGCCGATTTAGGAATAGAAAAAAATATGTTGCGCTACAAGCTTATGCGCGAAGAAAACGAAGAATATCTAGAAGCTGCAAACGATAATGATTTAGTAGAAGTAGCAGATGCCTTAGGCGATATGCTCTACATACTTTGTGGTACCATTATAGAGCATGGATTACAATATAAAATTGAAGAGGTTTTTGAAGAAATTCAGCGAAGTAATATGAGTAAACTTGGTGAAGATGGAGAACCAATTTACCGCGAAGATGGTAAGGTTCTTAAAGGCCCTAATTATTTCAAACCAAATATCAAAGAGATTTTAGAATCATAAAAAAAAGCAGCCAATTGGCTGCTTTTTTTTATTACTTAACTTCATGTCTCCAACCGTGTTTATCTTCCGATAAATTATGTTGAATATGTGTGAGTGTCTTTTTAAATAGTGAAGCATAAGAATTCTCTAATTGAGGAATTTCAAAAACGTCATCCGCATGTTCAAATGCAGAAACTGCACTAATAACTGCCGCAGTCCCAGCTCCAAAAATTTCCTTTAAACTTCCGTTTGCAGCTGCGTCTTTTATTTCTTTAACGCTTACAGGTCTTACTTCACATTCAATGCCTAAATCTTCAGCAAGTTGAATAACACTTTTTCGTGTAACTCCATCTAAGATTCTATCGCTTGTGGGTGCAGTAATAAGTTTATCTCCTATTCTAAAAAAGATATTCATGGTACCAGCTTCTTCCAAATACTTGTGGGTAGAAGCATCTGTCCAGATAATCTGGTCAAACCCTTTTTTCTGAGCTAAACCAGTTGGGTAAAATTGAGCCGCATAATTTCCAGCTGCTTTAGCAAACCCAACTCCACCATCTGCAGAGCGACTAAATTTTTCAGCAAATAATACACGTACAGGTTTATTATAGTATGCCTTTGCAGGCGAACATATAATCATAAAGCGATAGCTTGCTGCTGGTGATGCCGATATTGCAGGTTCTGTAGCAATTACAAAAGGACGTATGTACAATGAATTACCAAGACCAGGTTTAATCCAGTCACTTTCCATTTTTAATAAGGTCTCTAAACCTTTAAAAAAATAGTTTTCAGGAAATTCAGGTATAGCAAGTCTGGCAGCAGACTTATTTATTCTATTAAAATTTTGTTCTGGTCTAAACAAAAATATCTTACCATCATCATCCTTGTATGCCTTCATGCCTTCAAAAACAGCTTGTCCGTAATGAAAAACACGAGCAGAAGGCTCTATAGTCATTGGCTGGTAAGGCATAATCTTTGGAGTTTGCCACTTGCCATCTTCAAAATCGCATACAAACATATGGTCTGTAAAAACACGACCAAATATTAAATTGTCGAAATCAACATTATTTATTTTTGAATTTTCCGACTTTACTACAACGATTTCGTTAGGGTTAGTTTCTACCATTAAAGAGGTGTTTTTAATTTGTGCAAAAGTACAAAATCAATGTGGTTAATAAAAGGTAATATTGTCTTAAAATTCGTAATATTGTAGTTCTATTATAAACAATACTAAACAAATCAACAATGAAAAAAATAGTTTTAATTTTAGCAATGAGCTTAGCTATAGTGTCTTGCAAAAATGAAAAAGAAGTAAAAGAAGACAATACACAAGAGGTTAAAGATGAGATTGCATATGCATCTTTCGGTATGGAAATTAACGATGCTGATGCATTATCTTCTGTTAATATGATGGAACAATACAAAGGATTAAAAGCAGGTGATACCATCAATGCTAAAATGACAGGAAAGATTAATGAAGTATGTTCTAAAAAAGGATGTTGGATGACCTTAGATATGGGCAACGATAAGGAAGTTATGGTACGTTTTAAAGATTATGGTTTTTTTATGCCTCTTAATGCTGAGGGTGAAGTAGTTGTTAATGGTAAAGCTTTTGTGGAAGAAACTTCTGTAGACGAATTAAGACACTACGCAGAAGATGCTGGTAAATCGGAAGAAGAAATCGCAGCGATTACAGAGCCAAAATTCGAATACAAGTTCTTAGCAGATGGCGTACTCCTTAAACAATAAGATTTTTGCTCTTTTAACATTATTGTTATTATGTTTTAATTGCAAAAATGAAACTGAGGCAAAGCCTACAGAAGAAAAAAAGGAAAAGCCAGAATTAATAATGCACAAACCTTCTGAAATGGCTAATTTCATGAACGGGATGTATGCATATAATATGCAAATAAAACAGCAGATAATTAACGGTGAAATTCCTGCATCTATGCCATTAGATCTTATGAAGTTGCATTCTGCAGAAATGAGTAATGGTCATGCCAGAACACCAGTTTGGAATAGCTTTGTAAACGTATTTATTGAATCTCAGCAATCGGTTGTAGATACATTGTCTAATGTAGAATTAAAGGAGCGCTACAATACTACAATCAACAACTGTTTGGCTTGTCATAAAACAGAATGTACAGGGCCAATTCCAAAAATTAAAAAACTTTTAATTCAGTAATTGAAGCGAAAAATAATCACCACATCAGATGGTTCTAAAACCATTCAGATAGAAGATTGGAATGAGCAATACCATTCCATTCATGGTGCCATACAAGAAGCAAACCATGTCTTTATAAAACATGGTTTGCTTTTTTATTATCAATCTTGTCATCCTGAACTCGTTTCAGGATCTAATTCAATAAGCATCCTCGAAATAGGTTTCGGTACTGGACTCAATGCTTTTCTCGCTTATTTAAAGGCAGAAGAACTTCAACAACCCATAAATTATGTTGGAGTAGAAGCTTATCCTGTAAAGTCTGAAGAAATCAAACAACTAAATTACGTTGAATTAATTTCTGAAAATAATAATGCTGAGTTTAATAAAATACATAGCATTCCTTGGGAAGAAGCACAAAAGATTAGTCCAAGCTTTACCCTAGAAAAACAAGAAAAATTCTTCAAAGACATCACTGACGAGAATAAGTTTGATATCATTTATTTTGATGCCTTTGGAGCACGTGTACAACCAGAACTTTGGACAGAAGACATCTTTTCTATTATGTATAAAGCCTTAAAAGATAATGGTGTTTTGGTGACTTATTCTGCAAAAGGCAGTGTGAGACGAGCTATGCAAGCAGTTGGTTTTACGGTTGAACGTCTTCCTGGTCCTCCTGGCAAACGTGAAATGCTTCGTGCAACGAAGCATTCAGCGAACGCAGAGAGCTAAATGTATATTAGCGGCATTCAGCGAACGCAGAGAGCTAAATGTATATTAGCATCATTCAGCGAACGCAGAGAGCTAAATGTATATTAGCATCATTCAGCGAACGCAGAGAGCTAAATGTATATTAGTAGCATTCAGTGGTAAACGTTAAAACCAAATTAAAGTCGCATTGAGGGTATATACCATGTAGTATCTTTGTCATTGAACAAAAGATTAAAGAAAAGTAATGACGGTTTTAATAACAGGAGCAACAGGATTGATTGGGCAAGAAATTGTAAAACTATGTCATGCACAAGAGATAACGGTCCATTATTTAACCACTTCAAAATCTAAACTGAGTACAGAAGCCAATTACAAAGGCTTTTATTGGAATCCTAATACCAACGAGATAGACCACAACTGTTTTAAAGGTGTATCTGCTATAATCAATTTGGTGGGAGCTAGTATTTCTAAACGTTGGACAGATAAGTACAAAAAGGAAATTCTGAATAGCCGAACCAAAACAGCACAGTTATTACAGGATACAATAATAAAGCATGGTTATGAGATAGAACATGTGGTGTCTGCTAGTGCTATTGGTGTCTATCCTACAAGTTTAACCAATTACTACGAGGAAGATTCCACGCAGGTTTCAGGTACATTTTTAGGTAAGGTTGTAGAGCAGTGGGAGACAGCCGTAGATGGCTTTAAAACTTTAGGCTCAAAGGTAGCAAAAGTGCGTATTGGTTTGGTTTTGGCTAAGGATGGAGGTGCCTTACCACAAATTGTAAAACCTATAAGGTATGGTGCTGGTGCTGCTTTTGGTGATGGAAAACAGTGGCAAAGTTGGATACATGTACAAGACCTTGCAGGCATTTTTATATTCTTA
This sequence comes from Winogradskyella sp. MH6, assembly GCF_022810765.1. Taxonomy (NCBI): domain Bacteria; kingdom Pseudomonadati; phylum Bacteroidota; class Flavobacteriia; order Flavobacteriales; family Flavobacteriaceae; genus Winogradskyella; species Winogradskyella sp. MH6. Next base: position 2,178,612 of record NZ_CP094494.1, read on the forward strand.
TTGCAGCACCAATTAGAAGGGATTTACAATGGAGTAGCACCCAATGCAGTAACCAATAAAGAGCTTACAAAAGTTGCAGCTAACGTTTTAAAACGGCCTTTAATTTTACCAAACATCCCAAAGTTTGTAATGCGATTAGCCCTTGGTGAAATGCACATTCTTTTATTTGAGAGCCAACGCGTCAGCTCACAAAAAATAGAAAACAAAGGCTTTAATTTTACCTATGCTAACTTAAGACCAGCTCTGGAGGATTTGTTAGGGTGACAAAAGGTTAGGCAATTATTAACACAGTCACATTTTATTCTATAATTTTGAGATTTCTGAGTGATTATTACCTTAAGTAGATATTTATAGAAGCAAAAAAAAACACTTACGTTTCCGTAAGTGCTTTTTTATTAGAATTTATAATCTCACTTCGAATAATTTCAAGATTTTGAAACCATATCGATAAGCTTTATGCCTTATTAGCTACAAGGTTTACAGTTAACTCAATATCATCATTGATAAACTTATCTCCTAAATCATCAAAAAACGATTTAGAACCATATTTTATGTTCCACTTAGAACGGTCAATAGTAAATGTTTCACTTCTTAAAGTCATGGTGTCACCATCAATAGACGTTTTTACAGGGAAACTAATGTTGTTTGTTTCGTCTTTCATAGTTAAGTTACCGGAAAGTACGGTTTTACCTTCTTTAGTATCTATACCAGTAATTTCAAATGTAGCTGTTGGGAATCCTGCAACATCAAAGAAATCACCACCAGATAAGTGGCCTTGTAATTTAGCATTACCTTCATCTTCTACAGGAATATCGGTTACAACTATTGTATTCATATCAATAGTAAAGTTTCCACTTTCTATAGTACCATCGTTTACAGCAATAGTACCTTCTTTAACACTTATGGTACCTGTATGCGATCCTGTTGGTTTAAAACCTTTCCACATAATAGAAGAATTGTCTAAGTCAGCTTTGTAAGTTACAGCAGTAGCTTCTGCAATAGCTGCTTCTTCAGCGGCTTTTGTTTCTGCTTCCTCAGCTTTGTCCTTACAGCTAGAAAATGCTACAAATGCTACTAAAGCGGTAATTTTTAAAAATGTTGTTTTCATGTTAGTGTTTTTTTGGATTTGTTTATTGAAGACACAAAGTTAATAATATGCAGCACTAAAGTATTATAAAAAAATGTTAATGACATTTTGACATTTTTGTAATAATGGCAGTACTTTTGCAACCCTAAATCGTAGATTTAAAATACAGATTCAATATAAAATAAACTCTAATGAGTAAAAAAGATAAAAATAAGGTTGAAGAACCACAAGTAGAGGATGCTGCAACAGCAACAGCAGAACAAAATCAGAAAGAAGAAAAAACAGCAGAAGAGCAATTACAAGATCAACTAGCAGCTGAGAAAGATAAATTTATGCGTTTGTTTGCTGAGTTCGAAAATTATAAAAAGAGAACCAACAAAGAACGTATAGAGCTATTTAAAACTGCTGGTGAAAGTGTAATGTTGGCAATGCTTCCTGTTTTAGATGATTTTGAACGTGCCTTAACACATATTGAAGAAGATAAAGAAGCTGAGGAGTTACGTAAAGGTGTGTTATTAATTTACAATAAATTATTAAACACCTTAGAGCAAAAAGGATTGTCTAAAATTGAAGTAAACAAAGGCGATACCTTTAATGCAGATGATCACGAAGCAGTTACGCAGATACCTGCACCTAGTGATGATTTAAAAGGAAAAATCATCGATGTTGTAGAACGTGGTTACAAACTAGGAGATAAAGTTATCCGTTTCCCAAAAGTGGTTATTGGACAGGCATAAACGATAAATTATTAACGGTTCGTCAGTTAGAATGTCCAGACAGTAAACGTTAGGATATATCGAGAACAATAAAAGATACCCACTTTAGTGGGCAATGTATATGAAAGAAGATTATTACGATATACTAGGAGTAAGTAAAGGTGCTTCAGACTCAGAAATAAAGAAAGCCTATCGTAAAATGGCTTTAAAGTATCACCCAGATAAAAATCCTGATGATAAAGACGCTGAGGAGAAATTTAAGAAAGCAGCAGAAGCTTACGAGGTTTTAAGTAGTCCGGATAAAAAAGCACGATACGACCAATTTGGTCACCAAGCCTTTGAAGGTGGAGGTGGCTTTGGTGGAGGTGGCATGAATATGGATGACATCTTTAGCCAATTTGGTGATATTTTTGGAGGAGCTTTTGGTGGAGGCGGATTTAGCGGCTTTGGCGGTGGAGGCAGACAACGTGTCGTAAAAGGTAGTAACCTTAGAATACGTGTTAAGCTAACCTTAGAAGAAGTGGCTAATGGTGTAGAAAAGAAGATAAAAGTAAAACGAAAAGTTCAGGCGTCAGGTACAACATACAAAACATGTACAACGTGTAATGGAGCAGGTCAGGTAACAAGAGTTACCAATACTATTTTGGGTAGAATGCAAACTGCTGCGACTTGTCAAACTTGTGGTGGTGCTGGACAGATTATAGATAAGAAACCTTCTGATGCAGATGCTCAAGGTCTAAAAGTTTCAGAAGAAACAGTTTCTGTAAAAATACCAGCAGGTGTTGTAGATGGTATGCAGCTTAAAGTTACCGGAAAAGGTAACGATGCTCCAGGAAATGGAATTGCAGGTGATCTTTTGGTTGTGATTTCTGAAGAAGAACATCCAACATTAAAGCGTGAAGGTGATAATCTGCATTACGACATGTATGTGAGTTTACCAGATGCTGTTTTGGGGACTTCTAAAGAGATAGATACAGTTACAGGTAAAGTGAGAATTAAGATTGATGCAGGTGTACAATCTGGAAAAATCTTAAGACTTAGAGGAAAAGGAATACCAAGTATTAATGGATACGGTAAAGGTGATTTATTGGTACATGTAAACGTTTGGACTCCAAAGACTTTGAATAAAAAGCAGAAGGAATTTTTTGAAAACATGAGAGATGACGAACATTTTGAGCCTAAACCAGAAAGCTCTGATAAATCTTTTTTTGAAAAGGTTAAAGATATGTTTTCGTAAAATCCTAAATGTTAAATAAAAAATACTATCTTTGAATTATCGCTAATGCTAATTAGCGGTAATTTTTCTTTTTCATAGCAATTTTTTCCCATCCTTATCTAACCATAAGGGTGGGTTTTGTTTTTTTAGACGCACAGTCTCTTTTTGTTAAAAATTAGAGAAAGCTAAGTGGCTTTAAATCTTTAACATTTAATATATTTACACACTAACCGTTGTAAAAAAACTACTACTCCTATGAACGATCTGCTAGTTGCTGATTCCGTATCTAAAAGCTTCGGAAATTTCAAGGCACTAAATGAAGTCTCAATCGCTGTTCCTAAAGGCAGTATTTTTGGTTTACTCGGACCTAATGGTGCCGGAAAAACCACTTTAATCCGTATTATCAATCAAATAACCATGCCAGATCAAGGCACGGTTCAGTTAGATGGTCATCCTTTAAAGCCAGAGCATATAAAGGATATTGGTTATTTGCCAGAAGAGCGAGGTTTGTATAAATCTATGAAGGTTGGTGAGCAAGCCTTATACTTAGCACAGCTTAAAGGTATGTCTAAGGCAGAAGCCAAAAGCCGATTAAAATATTGGTTCGATAAGCTAGAGATTGGAGATTGGTGGAACAAGAAAATACAAGAATTAAGTAAAGGACAAGCTCAAAAAATACAGTTTGTAGTTACAGTATTGCATAAACCTAAACTTTTAATTTTTGACGAACCGTTTTCAGGATTTGATCCTATTAATGCTAATTTAATAAAAGACGAAATCTTACAATTAAGAGACGAGGGAGCGACTGTTATTTTTTCAACGCACCGTATGGAATCGGTTGAAGAACTTTGCGATCATATTGCATTGATTCATAAATCGAATAAAATTCTAGACGGTAAGCTCAATGACATAAAGCGTCAATACAAAACCAACACATTCGAAGTTGGTTTGCAATCTAGCAATAGTGATGCTGTTATAGCTGAAATAAAAAATAAGTTTGAAGTTTTGCCTGCAAGCTTTAAGAATTTGAATGATGATATAAAGCTTAATGTAAAAATTAACGAGTCAACTTCATCTAACGATTTATTGTCGTTTTTAGCCTCTAGAGCAGAAGTACATCACTTTGTAGAAGTGATACCAACAGCGAATGATATTTTTATTCAAACTGTAAAAAACAACTAAAAATGAATCATTTACCACTCATTATAAAACGCGAATACCTCACTAAGGTAAAAAACAAGTCTTTTATTATAATGACGTTTTTGAGTCCGCTAATTATGATTGCGCTTATTGCTGTTGTGGCTTATTTGTCACAGTTAAACAACGATAAAAAACGAACTATTACCGTATTGGATGAATCAGGTTTTTTAAAAGATGTATTTCAGAATACAGAAAATACAACCTATAATAATCTGGAAGATTTTAGCTTAGAGGATGCCATGAAATTGGTAAAGGAAACTAATAATTATGGCTTGCTGCATGTAACAAAAGTAGATTCTTTAAGTGAGGTTTCTAAGCATATTAAGTTTTACTCTGAAGAAACCCCTTCATTAACCGTAATTTCTAATATTGAAGGTAAGATAGAAAAACATTTACGCGATATGAAGCTTCAAAAAGATGGTGTAAGCCCGGCACAAATTGAAGCTGCAAAAACAAATGTTGATATTGAACAAGAAAGCTTTGATGGGCAGAAGAGTTCTAAATTAGATAATATAATAAAGCTTGCCTTTGGTGGTGTTGCAGGCTACTTGTTATTTATGTTTATTATCATTTACGGTAATATGATAATGCGTAGCGTTATTGAAGAAAAAACCAGTAGAATTATTGAGGTAATTATTTCTTCGGTAAAACCAATTCAATTAATGATGGGTAAAATAATAGGCACATCATTGGCTGGTGTAACTCAGTTTGCAATTTGGGTAATTTTGGGAGGTGTGCTAATGATTGTGGTTTCAACAATTTTCGGAATAGATTTAGCACAAGCATCTGCTCCGCAACAAGAATTAATGAATCAAGCTATGCAAGCTGATGGTGCGCAAGCCATAGCCGAGAATCTCATAAACGGAATTAGCAACTTGCCAATTTTAAATCTAGTAATTGCCTTTATATTCTTTTTTATAGGAGGCTATTTATTGTATAGCTCGCTTTATGCTGCCATTGGTGCTGCTGTAGATAATGAAACTGATACTCAGCAGTTTATGTTGCCAATCTTAATGCCTTTGATTTTAGCGGTCTATGTTGGTGTGTTTACGGTTATTGAAGATCCTCATGGTACAGTCTCAACGGTATTTTCATTCATACCTTTAACATCTCCTGTAGTCATGTTAATGCGTATTCCTTTTGGAGTACCACTTTGGCAACAAGGTTTGTCTTTGTTACTTCTTATTGGTACATTTATGTTTGCAGTTTGGTTTGCTGCCAAAATTTATCGTGTTGGAATTTTAATGTATGGTAAAAAGCCAACATACAAAGAACTATTTAAATGGTTGAAGTATTAGTGATAGTATGCAAGGACTAAGTGAAATAGAAGAAAAAATAACCGAAAGCTCTGTATGGGAAAATACCAAGAACTTTCTTAGTCTGCATATAGACTTTACTAAAGACATTAGCATTTCAATTTTTGATATGCTAATTGTTATTACGGCCATTGTAATAACAACTGTTGTTTTAAAAATACTTCTTAGGATTATTACCAGAAACTTACCAGAAGAAGATAAGGGTAAATTCAATGTGGTTTACAGCTACTTTAGATGGTTAATTTATATTATAATTTTACTCGTTACCTTACACTCAGTTGGTGTTAATGTTACAGCTGTTTTTGCTGCATCAGCAGCACTATTAATAGGTGTTGGTTTAGCGTTGCAAACCCTGTTTCAAGATATAATATCTGGAGTGTTTATTCTTATAGATCAATCTGTTCATGTAGGTGATATTATTGAAATTGAAGGAAAAGTAGGTCGTGTAGAAGAGATTAAATTAAGAACAACCAGAGCTGTAACTATAGATAACAAAGTATTGGTAATTCCTAATCACTTGTATTTGACCAATTCGTTATACAATTGGACACAAAACGGAACCTTAACCAGAGAAAGTGTAGATGTTGGAGTTGCTTATGGTAGTGATGTGCAGTTGGTTAAAAAATTGTTGCTTCAGGCAGCAAGTTCACATCCAGATGTGATTGAAATTCCTGAACCATTAGTGCTGTTTACAGATTTTGGTGATAGTGCGCTTAATTTTAGAGTAATATTTACCTTAAACGATAGTTTTAAAGCATCTTTTCCTAAAAGCGATATTCGCTTTGAGATTGATAAACTATTTAGAGAAAACAATATTACCATTCCGTTCCCACAACGCGATATTCACATCATAGAAAAGAAATAGAGTTTATATGTTTTTACGCTTTAAGAAATGTCATACAATGCTTATTCTTGTAATAATGTGTTGTGTGTATTCTGCAAAAGCGCAGCTTACAGATTTAGCACGTTTAGAATATTCGTTTATTCCTAATAATAAGTCCGAAGACCAATATACTAGGCTGAGAGCATTGTTTAATTACCCAATAGAGACAAGTAAAGATTGTTACTTGGTTTTAGGCGCGGAGTATAATAGAGTTATCCTGAATTTAGAGGATGATTACCCTTTTGATACCTCACTTTTAGAGACTATAAATATTATTGATTTTAGTATAGGTTATACCTTTAAATCGAGTAATAAATGGCGTTTGGGATTAAAATTCAATCCAAGAATTGCTTCAACATTAACCAATAAATTAACTTCTGATGATTTTTTTCTTAATGGAGGTGTTTTTGCAATACATGATAGAACAAAAGATGAAAGTGCTAAAAAACCATATCGTTTGGTTTTAGGTCTTACCTATAATTCTACTGTTGGGCTGCCAATTCCTTTGCCTTTTATAAGCTATTACAGGCGTGTTAATGAAAACTGGTCTTTTAATGCTGGTGTGCCTAAATCTAATATTAAGTATTTTTTCAATGAAAAAAATATGTTGCAGGTATTTACTGGTCTAGATGGCTATTTTGCACATTTGCAACGTCCACAGCAAGTTAACGGAAAACAAGTAGATAATATATCATTATCTTTAGCTGTTGGTGGACTTGGGTATGAATATTGTTTTACAAAACACTTAGTAGCGTATATGTACACAGGTTATACATTTAGGTTAAATAATGCCTTGCGAGATGAAAATAGAGATGAGGTTTTTAAGCTAAATGATGTAAACGCTTTTTATTTAAGAACAGGATTAAAATTTAAAATATAAATATGTCTAAAATATTAATAATTGAAGATGAAGCTGCAATCCGCAGAGTGTTGGTAAAGATACTTTCCGAAGAAAGTGATAGTTACCAGGTCGAAGAAGCAGAAGATGGTTTAGTAGGTATAGAAAAAATTAAAAAAGACGATTTTGATTTGGTGTTATGTGATATCAAAATGCCAAAAATGGATGGAGTAGAAGTGCTAGAAGCTGTTAAAAAAATGAAACCAGAAATACCAATGGTTATGATTTCTGGTCATGGGGATTTAGATACAGCTGTAAATACAATGCGTTTAGGAGCTTTTGACTATATTTCTAAACCACCAGATTTAAACCGATTATTAAACACAGTTCGTATTGCTTTAGACCGAAAAGAACTTGTTGTAGAAAACAAACGACTTAAGAAAAAAGTAAGCAAAAACTACGAAATGATTGGTGAGAGCGATGCTATTGCTCGTATCAAAGACATGATAGATAAAGTAGCACCTACAGATGCTAGAGTTTTGGTTACGGGACCAAACGGTACAGGTAAAGAGTTGGTGGCACATTGGTTACACCAAAAGAGCGAACGCTCCAAAGGACCAATGATTGAGGTAAACTGTGCAGCCATTCCAAGTGAGCTTATTGAGAGTGAGTTGTTTGGTCATGTTAAAGGCGCTTTTACTTCTGCAGCTAAAGATAGAGCTGGTAAATTTGAAGCAGCCAATGGCGGAACAATTTTCTTAGATGAAATTGGAGATATGAGCCTTTCTGCACAAGCTAAAGTATTGCGTGCGTTACAAGAAAGTAGAATTCAACGTGTAGGAAGTGATAAGGATATAAAAGTAAATGTTAGAGTTGTTGCAGCAACCAATAAAGACTTAAAGAAAGAAATCGCAGACGGTAAATTTAGAGAAGATTTGTACCATAGATTAGCGGTGATTTTAATTGAAGTACCAGCGCTTAATGATAGGAGAGAAGATATTCCTTTGTTAGTAGATTATTTCGCCAATAAAATTTCAGAGGAACAAGGTAATGCTAAAAAATCCTTTTCTGATAAAGCGATAAAGCTGCTCCAAAATTATGATTGGACAGGAAACATCAGAGAGTTACGAAATGTTGTGGAGCGTTTAATCATTTTAGGTGAAAAAGAAGTTAGTGAGGCTGATGTAAAAGCCTTTGCTTCAAAATAAATATTAACACATGAAAGATATCAACATAGAAGATTTTAGGATTAAGTCCCAAGTCAGCATTAAAGATTTACCAACATTTTATGATCTAGGAGTCAATAAAAAGAAAATTGAACGCGAGCTAAGAACGGTAAGTGAAGAATTGGCAGATATTCAAAATACGATGTATGCCCATGGAAAATATGCGGTGTTAATGTGTATCCAAGGTATGGATACCGCAGGAAAAGACAGTTTGATTCGTGAAGTTTTTAAAGAATTTAATGTCAGAGGAATTGATGCACACAGTTTCAAAAAACCTACAGATATTGAATTAAAACACGATTATTTGTGGAGACATTATATCGCATTGCCAGCACGTGGTAAATTTGGGATTTTCAACCGAACACATTATGAAAATGTTTTAGTAACCAGAGTTCATCCTGAATATTTGATGTATGAAAATATGCCAGATATTAACAGTGTTGATGATGTTGATGAAGCTTTCTGGGAAAGACGCTTTCAAGAAATCAACAATTTTGAAAAGCACATTGCAGATAATGGAACTATTATTTTTAAGTTTTTTTTAAATGTTTCAAAAGACGAACAAAAAAATAGATTGCTGAGACGTCTGGATAAGCCATCCAAAAATTGGAAGTTTTCTGCAGATGATTTAGACGAACGCAAACTATGGGATCAGTATCAGTCATGTTACGAAGAGGTTTTAAACAAAAGTTCAAAACCGCATGCACCTTGGTTTAATATTCCGGCTGATGATAAACCAACAGCAAGGTATTTGGTGGCAAAAATTTTATACGATACATTAAAAACTTACACAGATATAAAAGAGCCAGAACTTCCCGCAGAAGAAAAGGCAAATATAGGTTTGTATAAACAAGAATTAGAGAATGAATAAAGTTCTAAATATTCAATTAAAGGTTTTTGTATTAGGCTTTATGTTAAGTTCGTTTTGTGTATTCGCACAATCTGATGAAGCAACATTAAAAACCATTTACAAAACGTCTTTAACCAACGGAAAAAGTTATGAATGGCTAGACTATTTATCCAATACTATTGGAGGTCGTTTGTCTGGCTCAACCAATGCAGAGCTTGCAGTGCAATACACAAAAAGTGAGCTAGAAAAACTTGGATTAGATAAAGTTTGGTTACAGCCTGTTATGGTGCCAAAATGGGTGAGAGGTGAAAAAGAAATGGCTTATTTTGTTACTAATAAAGCACTAAGTAAAGTCAATATTTGTGCTTTAGGTGGTTCTGTTGCTACTCCAGAAAAAGGTTTAAAGGCAAAGGTTATAGAAGTTAGTAGCTATAAGGATTTGGAAAGCTTAGGTGAAGCCAATATTAAAGGTAAAATCGTCTTTATCAATAGAGCTTTGCAACCAGATTTAATCAACACATTTGAAGCCTATGGAGGCTGTTCTGTAGAACGTTACAGAGGAGCGGCTGAAGCTTCAAAGTATGGTGCAGTTGGAACTATTGTACGTTCGTTGAGTTCTAGACAAGACGATTATCCGCATACTGGTAGTATGAGTTATGGAGATTTACCTGTGGAAAAAAGAATACCATCTGCAGCGATAAGTACAAACGATGCTGTAAAACTAAGTGAGGCACTAAAAGCGAATAACGATTTGGAGTTCTTCTTTGAAATGAGTTGCCAACAATTTGATGATGTAGAGTCTTATAATGTTATCGGTGAGATTACAGGAAGCGAATTTCCAAACGAATATATTGTGGTTGGTGGTCATTTAGATTCTTGGGATTTAGGGGATGGAGCGCATGATGATGGAGCAGGAGTTGTACAATCCATGGATGTGTTGCGACTACTAAAAGAAAGTGGCATTAAACCAAAGCGTAGCATTAGAGTTGTTCTTTTTATGAATGAAGAAAATGGACTACGTGGTGGACGTAAATATGCTGAAGTTGCAAAAGCAAACGGAGAAAAACATGTTTTTGCTTTAGAAAGTGATTCAGGTGGTTTTACACCAAGAGGCTTTAGTTTTGATGGTAGTGAATTAATGCTACAGAAAATTGACGCTTGGCGACCACTTTTTAAACCGTATTTAATCCATTATTTTGAAAAAGGCTACAGTGGTGCTGATATAGGACCGCTTAAAGATGATGGAATTTTGTTAGCAGGTTTACGACCAGACTCTCAGCGTTACTTTGATCATCATCATGCTGCCAATGATACTTTTGAGCACGTTAACAAACGCGAATTAGAACTAGGTGCTGCAACCATGACAGCTTTAGTATACTTAGTAGATAAGTATGGAGTAGAAACTACTTTAGAGATGAAAGAGATAAAGGATTAAAAGCAGATTTATTGAGATTTATTAAGCCTTTTGTTTATTCTATTTATTAATTCAATAGCATCTTCCTTATACTTTTGGGTTGCGCCTAGATGGTTACCAACAGCAAGCATTCTGTGTGACGCGACACGCTTTTTATAATCTTCACTTGTAGTATAATATTTTATGACCTCTTCGCTTAAATTATTTGTGGCTAAATCTATAAACCAAGGAAATTTTTCAAGTTCATAAAAGTTTTTCATTACAATGGTTTCCATGCGGTCATTACTCTTTTCAATTAAGGGAGTGTAAACAGAATATAGTCTGGTAATGTCAGAAATAAGGCTATCTTTTTGCGTATTAGTTTCATCGGTTAGTCGTTTTAATTGTTCAAAACCTTTGGTTTGTATAGAAAATGGTTGGTAGATAGTTACAAGACTAAAGCAGTTTAGACAATCCATGTAGTTATCTGGAGTAATTTCATTATTTAATATTCTATTACTGTCTTCAAGGTTTTTTTTATAAAATTCTATAATGGTATTAGCAGATAGAGTGTCAGCTTCAAGATCATAAGATATAGTACTGAGTGTGTTGTTGATTACTGATTTTAGTTTTCTGTTTTCATTCCAATTATTAACATATAGTGCAAGCAAAATACCAATCATAACCAATGCTATTTCACCTATAGCATATAAAAGGTAACTGCTTACTTTGTTAGAGAAGAACTGTTTTCTAATTTTTCTAAAGACACTAATCATGGTTCCCGTTTATCATTCTTTTTATCTTTCTTCATCTGTAAGTATTTTGATACTAGGCGGACTCCGAGTCTAGCAAATAAGATTACCGAAATAACTATGACAATATCAAAACCACTCATATATCTTTAATTGATGAATTACCTATTGCTTAAAGGTATAAAAAAAGCGTTGCAATTAGCAACGCCTCTCAACTTTTACATAGCAATTTCAAGTTGATTTCTTAAGATATCCTCAAAGGTTTCTCGTTGTCGTATGAGTTGAGGTTTGCCTTTATATATCAAAACTTCAGAAGGTCTGTAACGTGAGTTATAGTTGCTGGCCATGGTAAAACAATACGCACCAGCATTTTTTAAACACAAAATATCACCTTCGTTTATTTCTGAAATTCTTCTGTTATTAGCAAAGGTGTCGGTTTCACAAATGTAGCCTACAACAGAGTAAAAGCGTTCTCGACCCTTTGGGTTAGAGATGTTTACGATTTCATGTTGCGATCCATAAAGCATAGGTCTAATAAGATGATTAAAACCAGAATCTATCTGCGCAAAAACTGTAGATGTTGTTTGTTTTACAACATTCACTTTTGCTAAAAACACACCAGCTTCACTCACCAAAAATTTACCAGGCTCAAATGCGAGAGTTAGTTCTTTGCCGTATTCTTTACAAAACGAATTAAAACGTTTAGATAATTTTTTGCCAAGTTCTTCAATATTGGTTTCTATATCCCCTTTTTTGTAAGGAACCTTAAAACCAGAACCAAAATCAATAAACTCTAAATTTTTAAAATTCTTAGCAGTTTCAAACAAAATTTCACTGGCATACAAAAACACATCAATGTCTAAAATATCACTACCAGTATGCATGTGTATACCATTTATGGTCATGTTTGTATTTTCTACAATACGAAGCAATAAAGGAATTTGATGAATTGAAATCCCAAATTTACTATCAATATGACCTACAGAAATGTTGGTGTTTCCACCAGCCATAACATGCGGATTTATTCTTATACAAACTGGTATTTTTGGATGTTTAGAGCCAAATTGTTCTAAAATAGAAAGGTTGTCTATGTTAATTTGAACACCTAATTCTGCAACATTTTCAATCTCTTCTAAAGAAACTCCATTTGGAGTATAAATAATATCTTCTGGTTTAAAACCTGCTTTTAAGCCAAGTTGTACTTCTTGTATAGAAACTGTATCCAATCCAGAACTCATACTGTTAAATAGCTTAAGTACAGATATGTTAGATAGTGCTTTTACTGCATAGTTAACTCTTAGATTCTTTACAGAATTAAAAGCTTTGGTTAAACGGTTGTATTGTGATGTGATTTTTTCAGCATCATAAACATAAACTGGGCTTCCGTATTCTTTAGCAATTTGTAGTAATGTATTGTTGTCCATTAATTTCTTTTAAATGAGAGCACAAACATAGAGTTAGGTACTTTAAAAAGGAATTTATTGTTGAATATTCACTAATTTTACACATTAAGTTAAATAATTAACAAAATGAAGACAATTGCATCTTGTGTAGAGAGTATTGTATTAGAACAACCCTTTTTAGAAGAAGGTCTAGCAAAAGAAATTATTAATTATTCAGCACTGGCAGAAGCGTTGCAAAATGAAGTGTCTAAAAAATTAGGAAAGCCAGTAAAAACAGGTGCTATTATGATGGCATTGCGACGCTTTAAAGATCGTTTAGAGGTCAGTAAGCCTTATTATAAATTAGATACACTTTTAGGGCAGTTGGGAGATATTACCTTGCGTTCTAATTTAAGTGACTTTACGTATAAAAATTCAAATACCTTAATAGATAGTCAGGCAGCAATTCTTACTAAAATAAAAGATAAGAGTAATGTGTTTTACACCTTTACAAGAGGTATTTTAGAAAGTAATATTATTATTTCTAGTTCCGAAAGAACTTCGGTACAAGAGAGTTTTAAAAATGAAGAGTGTATTGCTGTAAAAGAAAATCTATCTGCTATTAGTCTCACCTTACCAAAAAGCAATACGACAGTTGCTGGTTTGTATTATCAAATTTTGAAGCGTTTAGCATGGCAAAATGTGGCATTATACGAGGTTATTTCTACAACTAATGAGTTTACAATTGTGGTTGAAGACGCTTATGTAGATAGTGCTTTTTCTATTATAAAAAACTTGAATAAATCATAGTACATTCATTTAAAAAAAAGGATTAAAAATTCAACCCAAAAATTATTGGTTTAAACTAAGCGTATATGTATTTTTGCGTAACGAATTAATTTCAGATCACACATGAATTTACACGAATATCAAGGAAAAGAATTACTAAACAGCTTTGGAGTGCGCATTCAACGCGGAATTGTGGCTCAAAGTGCTGATGAGGCTGTAGAAGCAGCTAAGAAATTAACTGAAGAAACAGGCACAGGTTGGCATGTTATTAAAGCTCAGGTTCATGCTGGTGGACGTGGAAAAGGTGGAGGTGTAAAACTTGCCAAAAATTTAGATGAGGTTAAAGATCTTGCTGGTCAAATCATCGGAATGAATTTGGTAACACCACAAACCTCTGCAGAAGGTAAAAAAGTACACCAAGTTTTAGTTGCTGAAGATGTATATTATCCAGGTGATAACGAACCAGAAGAATACTACATGTCTGTACTTTTAAATAGAGGTAGTGGTAAAAACATGATTATGTATTCTACTGAAGGCGGTATGGATATCGAGGAAGTTGCAGAGAAAACACCTCACTTAATCTTTACTGAAGAAATAGATCCAGCATTAGGTCTTTTGCCATTCCAGGCACGTCGTGTAGCTTTTAATTTAGGATTATCAGGTACAGCATTTAAAGAAATGACAAAGTTTGTAACGTCGCTTTACACTGCATATGTAAAATCTGATGCCTCTTTATTTGAAATCAATCCTGTTTTAAAAACAAGTGATGACAAAATTATGGCAGTAGATTCTAAAGTAACTTTAGATGCTAATGCACTATACAGACATAAAGATTTAGCTGAATTACGCGATAAGCGTGAAGAAAACCCAATTGAGGTTGAAGCAGGTGAATTAGGCCTTAACTATGTAGACCTAGACGGTAATGTTGGTTGTATGGTAAATGGTGCTGGTTTAGCAATGGCTACAATGGATTTAATTAAGCAAGCAGGTGGTGAGCCAGCTAACTTCTTAGACGTTGGTGGTACTGCTGATGCTGCTAGAGTAGAAGCTGCTTTTAAAATCATTTTAAAAGATCCTAACGTAAAAGCAATCTTAATTAACATCTTCGGCGGTATTGTACGTTGCGATAGAGTAGCACAAGGTGTTATTGATGCTTACAAAAACATGGGTAACATTAATGTACCAATCATTGTACGTTTACAAGGTACCAATGCAGATATTGCCAAAGACTTAATTGATAACTCTGGTTTAGATGTACTAAGTGCTACAGAATTCCAGGAAGCTGCTGATAAAGTGCAAGAAGTTCTTTCTTAAGGAAGGATTGAGATTATAAAATTAGAAAAGCGCCTTATTTTAAGGCGCTTTTTTTATTGTTAAAATATGCTAATCAACGTTAAATTGTGTTAATAGTTGTAACAGTCTATGATTAACTTTAGTCTTTTAAGTATCAATCATATAAAAACGAATAATTATGAACTTTTTGAAAAAAAATCACGAAAACAAAAGCGTCAATATATTTGACGTGAGTAAAACATTAAAAATGTTAGTGCTAGTCGCTATCATTGCGTTTAGTAGTACTGTTTCAGCAAGCACAAACCTTTCCGAAAAGGTTGATGAACCTAATCTAATTTCAGAAACGGTTAGTAAATTATTAGAACGTCCTTATTTTCAATTAAATGAAGATATAAATACCAAGGTAGAAATAGCTATAAATAAGGATAAAGAAATTGTCGTGTTGTCTGTAGACACCAAAGACAAAAAGGTGGAGAACTATATTAAAAGTAGATTAAACTACAAGAAAATCCCTAATGATGTTATCGTAGATGGTGTTGAGCATTACACTATACCAATAAAGATGTTAAAATCAGAAAGACTTTAATTTTTTGATTATTTGTAAAAAAGAGCAACTATTATAGTTGCTCTTTTTTTATAAATGCAAACCACATTCGGTTTTAGGGTTGTTATTCCAACGACCACTTCTATCCTCGCCTGGAACTGTACAATGCTTACAGCCAATAGAATTATAACCTTTAGCTACTAAAGGATGGAAAGGAAGGTTGTGTTCTTCTATAAAAGCATCTCGTTCTTCTTTGCTAACGTCCAAAAGCGGGTAGAACTTTAAAATATTACCACGTTCTTCAAAGATATCCAAGGTTGCTCTGTGGTCACTTTGCCACTCCATTAAACCAGATATCCAAACTTTGTATTTTTTCTTTATGGTTTCCAAAGGTTGAACTTTGTTTATAGAACAACAGAAATCCGGATTTTTTTTCCAGGTTTCATCTTTGGTTGTAAACTCGTGTTCTTCCTTAATTGCAGAAATAGAGGTAACGTTGAGGTTGTATTTTTTCTCTAAAGTAGATTTGTATTTTAGTGTGTCTTCAAAATGATAACCTGTATCAATAAAAAACACTTCTTGTTTATTATTGATGTCTGAAATCAATTTTAACAAAAATGCTGAAGTCGCTGCAAACGAACTGGTGAGCATAATATCAGCAATGTCAAAATCTATATACAATTGCTTTATACGCTCTTGTGCTGATAACGGTTTGTATTTTTGATTAAGTGCTTTTATTTCCTCTGCAGAAATATCTAGCAATGGAGTATAATTTGAAGAGGTATCAAACATGCTAAAAATCAACTTTAATAGTACAATATATGGGCTTAGTTTAAAACAAAAAAATCAAGCGTTTATTTTTGTCAAGTTGATAATTTATTCCTTCTTTTTTTGTGGTTTTGGCATTGGACCTCTTAAATGGATAATTAATCCGTTGAGGAAATTTCTTAGAATCTGATCTCCACATTCCATATATTTAGGGTGATCCTCACGTCTGAAAAAAGCATTAAGTTCACTTTTAGAAATTCTAAAATCTACAAGTTCTAAGATTTTTACAATGTCTTCGTCTCTAAGTTTATGAGCAACTCTTAGCTTTTTAAAAATATCGTTATTTGTCATAATTTAGTCTTGTTTTGTAAATAGCCAATCATAAGCTGCTGCAAAATTTTCTGACCATAATTTCTCATTATGTTGGCCGTCCTTTATAATGTGACTCTCTATTTGATTGTCGTTAACTCCTTTAGATTTTAATAATTCTACCATTCTGTCTAAATCTGGTACCATTGTGTCACTTTCTCTATCACCAACTAAAAAATAGAATTTTGAAGTTGTAGATATGTCAACAGATTTTACTAAATCGTAAATCTTTTCGCTAAACCAAAAAGAAGGTGAAAATACACCAGCTTTACCAAAGGTTTCAGGATATTTAATAGCCGCATAAAAAGATATGAGTCCTCCAAGTGATGACCCGAAAATTGTAGTGTTTTCAGCCTCAGGTTGTGTTCTGTAGGCAACATCTATGTGAGGTTTAAGTGTGTTTTTTATAAACGTAATATAGGTGTCGCCATGACCACCTCCGTATTTTTCATGTTTATAAGGTGTTAACTCATCAATACGCTTTTCGTTACCATGCTCAATACCAATAATAATACTTTCGTTTTGTGTAAGCGTATCTAGGTATTCATCTACTTTCCATTCTCCAACATAGGACGTTTCATCATCAAATAAATTTTGAGCATCATGCATATAAACCACAGGATACGCTTTTTCAGAATTTTTATAATTCTTTGGTAAGTACACCCAAATTGTTTTTAGAGTATCGAGTTGAGGTGCTTCTATAGTAAAAGTTGTAACCTGTTTAGAAGCAGTACTTTGCGCTTCAGTTTTAAAGCAAAATAGTAGATAAAAAATTAATAAAAAATGGCTGAAACGCATGCTATTATAGGCTTTAGAGCTTGATAAAAGTTTAAAATTACCGACTAAGTACATTTAATTTTTCGACAAGATACATTATATCAACGACAATAAAATAATGTACCTCTGTAACTTTACAACGTTAATTAATTCCCTCTACAAATGATCAACCGTGCTGAAAAATTGAGTTTGCTTTCTGAGATGATAGCTTTTGCTCAGACAGATGAAAATATAAAGACTATTGAGTATAACTTCTTATTTAGTATAGCCAAGCAACTGGATATTTCTAAAGAAGACTTTGAATATCTTTTTAAACATCCTGTGACTTATGTGCATTTAAAAACGCATAGTGAGCGTATTGTTCAGTTTCATAGATTGGTACTTTTAATGAATTTAGACCACAAGGTTTCTCCTAAACAGTTGGCAAAGATTCATAATTTTGGATTACGTATGGGCTTGAGCCATGAATCTATAAATAGAGTTTTAGATTTAATGGACAGTTTTCCTAACAAAATTGTTCCTCCTGATTTTTTAATTGATATATTTAAGGTTCAGTATAACTAGTGTGGAGTATTTAGTATAAAGTGTAAAGTGTAAAAATTATGAGTATAAAGTAATTATTGAAGTGAGAAGTGTATAGTAAAAATGATTAATTACACTAGACACTAGACACTAGACACTAGACACTAGACACTAGACACTAGACACTAGACACTAGACACTAGACACTATTTCACTTTTAGCTTTTCTAGTTTTTCTTGATAAGCTGTAATTTCATCTCTAAATTTAGCCGCTTCCATAAAGTCTAATGCTTTTGCGGCTTGTTCCATTTGCTTGCGCTTTTCTCTTATTTTCTTTTCGAGTTGAGCCTTAGTTAGGTATTCGCTTTCTGGTTCTGCTGCTAATTTGGCATCGAGTTCTGTTTTGTATGTGCTAACAGAGTTTTTAGCTAAAGCGCTGTCTAAACTTTTGTTTAATGCCTTTGGTGTTATGTTATTTACTGTGTTGTAAGCAATTTGCTTTTCGCGTCTGTAATTAGTCTCGTCTATGGTTTGTTGCATACTCTTGGTAATAGTGTCTGCATACATAATCGCTTTACCATTTAAGTTTCTCGCTGCTCTACCAACAGTTTGGGTTAGAGAACGATTAGAACGTAAAAAACCTTCTTTGTCAGCGTCTAAAATAGCCACTAAAGAAACTTCAGGTAAGTCTAAACCTTCTCGCAATAGGTTAACACCAACCAAAACATCAAAAATTCCTTTACGTAAATCTTGCATGATTTCAACACGTTCTAAAGTGTCTACATCACTGTGAATATAACGACAACGAATGGCAATGCGTGTTAAGTATTTTACCAATTCTTCTGCCATACGCTTTGTTAATGTTGTAACTAAAGTACGTTCGTCTTTTTCTACACGCTCTTGTATTTCTTCAATTAAATCATCAATCTGATTTAAGCTAGGACGTACCTCAATAATTGGATCTAATAAGCCTGTAGGTCTAATGACTTGCTCAACGTAAACTCCATCTGTTTTTTGTAATTCGTAATCGGCTGGAGTAGCTGAAACATAAATGACCTGATTTTGCAACGCTTCAAATTCTTCAAATTTTAAAGGTCTGTTATCCATGGCAGCAGGCAATCTAAAACCGTATTCTACCAAATTTTCTTTACGACTTCTATCACCACCATACATGGCATGCACTTGCGAAATGGTAACATGACTTTCGTCTACAACCATTAAATAATCATCTGGAAAATAGTCAAGCAAACAGAACGGTCTTGTGCCAGGAGCTCTGCCGTCTAAGTATCTCGAATAATTCTCAATCCCAGAACAATAGCCTAACTCACGAATCATCTCAAGGTCAAACTCAGTTCGTTCTTTAAGACGTTTGGCTTCTAAATGTTTGCCTATATCTTTAAAATAATCGTGTTGTTTTACTAAATCATCTTGTATGTCTCTAATGGCATTTTGCAGCACATCAGGTGAGGTTACAAACATGTTGGCTGGATAGATATTTAGACGATCATAACGCTCAATCACTTCATTAGAATACGGATCAAAGGCTTCAATTTCTTCAATCTCATCTCCAAAAAAATGAATTCTGAACGCATTGTCAGAATAACCAGGAAAGACATCTACAGTATCTCCTTTTATTCTAAAGTTTCCGTTTTTAAATTCGGCTTCCGTACGAGAGTATAAACTTTGAACTAACTGATGTAAAAGTTTGGTTCTTGAAATGACCTGATCGCGCTCTAGTGTGATTACGTTTTTTTGAAATTCAACAGGATTACCAATACCATACAAACATGACACTGATGCAACAACCAGCACATCACGACGTCCAGAGAGTAGAGAAGAGGTTGTGCTCAATCGCATCTTCTCAATTTCTTCGTTTATAGATAAATCTTTTTCTATATAAACACCAGAAACAGGAATATAAGCTTCTGGTTGGTAATAGTCGTAATAGGATACAAAGTATTCAACAGCATTATTAGGGAAAAACTGTTTGAACTCAGAGTACAATTGCGCAGCTAAGGTTTTATTGTGCGCCAATACCAAAGTTGGTCGTTGTACTTCTTCTATGACATTGGCAACGGTAAATGTTTTTCCAGATCCCGTTACACCAAGTAAGGTTTGGTAGCGTTCACCTTGTGTAATGCCACCAGCTAATTGTTTTATAGCTTCGGGTTGGTCTCCTGTAGGTTTAAATTCTGATTCTATCTTAAAGCGCATAGCACAAATTTACGATAAAGATTGGCAGTAATCAATTAACGTTTTAAAGCGAAGTGACCTTTAATTTCGTAGTTTGAAGTGTCTAGTCTAAACTTTAAGATAAACCAATAATCGCTTGAAGGCATAGGATTGCCTTTATAATTTCCGTCCCAACTAAAACCACCAGAATAGGATTGCAGCATTATTTTTCCGTAGCGATCAAAAATCTCTAAGCTTTCAATTTGGTTGAGATTTGTATTGGTGCCAACAATTTGCCAAGTGTCATTAACATCATCACCATTTGGTGTAAAGAATTTTGGGATACCGACTATTGTTATGGTTTCTTCAACGATGCCACAGCCATTCCTATCATTTATATAAATCGTATGCTCACCTTCAGGGACATTAGTAAATACATTGCTTTCTTGGTAAAAGCCATTTATATCGTCTATGGCATAATCGTAAAAGCCTGAGCCAATAACATTAACGGTAATTGTATTATTTGGCGAAATACCTTCAATGGAAATACTTTCAACAATAGCAGTTTCAGATGCATTTACTGTTAGTGTTCGGCTTGATGAACAACCGTTAGGATCGGTTACAATTACCGTGTAGTTTCCGGCTTCATTGATGTCATTAAATGAGGTGTCAACATCTGTCAAAGCACCATTAAAGTACCACTCATAGTAGTAATTGTTTGGTAAATCATTTAAAACTCCACCATGAAGTGTAATAGTTTCAGGAAACGTATTTGTACAATAAATTAAGGTTTCGTCTGCTTCTAATACAGGAGTGTAAAGTACATTCAGATTTGCTGTTGAAATGCTAAAACACTGATTATCGTTTTTAATTTTTACAAAAATGGTTTGTGTATCAGCTGTTATGTTGGTGTAATTATTTGGTAAAGAATTACTTTCGTTTAGCGCATCATCAAGATTTTCAAAATAACTTACTTCAGATCCTGTGGGAATTTGAGCGATAATGGAAGCTTCAATATTGCTCAACGTGAATGTGGCAAATCCATCCATTTCCATGCCATCACAAGCTCCCAAATCTGGAATTGAAATTATAGTATTTGTAGTTTGCAATTCTAGAGCAACAACATCAAAACAATTTGCAGTATTAACAACACGTGCAAATACATTTTGAAAGGCTTCCGTATTTTGAAAACTTATTGGATCAGTTATAGGGTTGATATCATTTAAGGCATCATCCTCCGTTAAGAAGAAATTTGAAACAATTAAATCATTGTTGTTAATGGTTAAATCACTCTCAGCATCAAACAGATTGTAAGTTGTTAAACCATCAGTATCTACATCGCATTCCGTTAAAATTGAGTCTTGACCGAGTGGGACAGGAGCGTATTCGACAATAATGTCTCCGTAGGAAATACAGTCATCTAAAATAGTGACTTCAACGTTGTAAGTTCCAGGTTCTGTTACTGTATAATATCCGCAGTTTAAACAGTTAGGTGTTGTTTCTTGTAAAACACCATCTTTGTACCAACTATATGAACTTAACGAGGGATTATTAGCATTAAGCTCTAAAGTTTCGCCTTCGCACAATGCATTTCCAGTAGCAATAAGTCTGTTTGGACCTAAATCTGTAGATAATTGAAAGCTACCAGCCTCAAGAAAAACAGCTGAGTCGTAACGATAATTTTGCTCGTCTGCAATAACAAGCTTTACATGATATGACTGATTGGGAACCACATTTGCTGTGGCAGTTAAAACAGCTGTTTGACCATTAAAGTTTATTGGTGAATTAGTTCCATTGTATGAGCCGAAGTAGATTTCGTTTTGAGGAGGACAAGATCCAGGAACACCAGGAGTCACAGTTGTTACTTTTACAGGAATAGTAGTGTCCGGTACTAAAGCAATATTCTCGTATTGATTTTGGCTAGTTGTAGGTCGGATTAAAAAGCCAAATAAATCGGAATACTCACAACTATTAGAATTGTTTTCTTGATACTCTTCTGAAGCAAATAAATAACGGAAACTAACCTGTGATGCAACAGCAGTAAAATCGAATTCTAATATTGTGGCATTATAAGTTTGGTTTTCATTTAATGCAGTTTCTAAATCTATGTCTCCAGCCCAATTTGCTGCGTCATCATCACTTAAACTATCGTTTGGACCAGGTACATTTATAAGCCTACCAGTGCTTAAAACTATACCGCTTTCAAAAGGAAAACTTGTTCCTGTGGCATCAAAATAGCCATAGCTTTGATCATTACCTCCAAAATCACCACCAACAACATTGGTTACATTAATATTGGTAATGCAATTACTATCAATTAATATATCTTCTATAAGTTGCTGTGGAGTATAGGTTTGGCTATCTACAACAATATTCTGCGAGTACGTAGATAGAGAAATAAAAAAAGCGACTAATCTTAATATCTGCTTCATCTCAATTTTTAGCGAATGCAAAGATACATATAGATAATATTAAAAAGTGTTAAGTATAGGTTATAACTAACGTTTTAACGCAAAATGTCCTTTAATTTCGAAGTAGTTGTCGTTTTGTCTCACTTTGGCGGTGTACCAATAGTCACCAGCAGGCATAGGATTACCGTTGTATGAGCCATCCCAACCAGGAGAAGTATGTAAGAGCGTTTTCAGCAGTTTGCCGTACCTGTCAAAAATATAGATTACTGTACCAGGAAGCGTTTCGACACCAGTAATATGCCAGGTATCGTACAGACCATCACCATTAGGAGACATATGCTTAGGAGTATCAATCACCAAGACCTCTCTGGTAATCTGAGCGCAACCATTCTGATCAATAATGGTTACGGTATTGTATCCAATAGGCACATTGTAGAAGGTTCCCGAAGTCTGAAACGGCTGGTCGTTTAATTGATAGAGATAATTACCAATACCAGTCACCGTAACGATAATATTGTTAGGGTCGGCAAAATTAACGGTCTCGACAACATCAATTTCAGCAGAGTCAGATTCCGTTACAGAAAATGTAGATGTGGTTTGGCAACCAAATTCATTGGTTACGGTTACAGAGTAAGACCCAATAGATGTAATTTCAATAGAAGAAGCAGTTTGATTTGTAGACCACTCATAGCTATCCAAAGGATTGTTGGTTTCCGCAGAGACGACCAAAGGAAAATCGTTGAGACAAAGCACCTGATCATCAATAGCTACAAAAGGTTTGTCATTTATAATGACCGAAAATTGTGTGGTGCTGAAACAACCCGTCACACCATTATCAACCCTTGCAAAAATAATCTCATTGTTTGAAGCTACATATGGATTGGCTAAGCTGTTGCTGTTTTCAATAACATCAGCTTCAGAAGTAAAATAACTCACTGAGAACTCATCAGGATTTTGACCTAAAAGAATAGAAGCGTCTTGTTGCGATAAATCAACGAGTAATAACCCATCAAAATCATCATCACATTCTACTATGTTATCAGGTTGATTGGCAACAGGAAGTGAATTAACGCGTAATTCAAAAGGATAAACCGCATAACAACCTGTGGTAGTATATTCAACTCTTGCTACGAGATTTTCAATAGTATTTGTATAGATGTAATCTGTACTTAAAGCATTATTATCATTTTCGGCATCGTCTACAGTTTGGTAATAACTGATTAAAACATTGAAGGTATTATCAACCAACAACAAATCAATATCGTGCAAGTCTATAGTATTGGTATCATTATCACAGATATCATAAATACCAAACTGATTGATTTCAGGAGGAGAGTTGACAATCAGCTCAAAAGGAACAACTGAGAAACAATCCGTAGTGGCATTACGAACTCTAGCATACACTGTCTCAGGGCTACTGGTATTTGTATAAGCCATAGGATTGCCAATAGCATTCACATTATTCTGCGCATCAATTTCGGAATTGAAATAAGTAAAGTCAATATTGTACTGTCTACCATCTAAAATGTTGAGTTCAATTTCAGTTAAATTCCATTCAACAGAAGTATCAAAATTATTACCACAAGCCACCAAGGATTGTCCATAAGTTACCTCAGGCAAGGAAAGGGTATTGATGTTAAAAGTCTCAACATTATAGCAACCAGAATTGGCATTTTCAATTCTGGCATATATAATCTGAGGATTCGTTGTTGCCGTGTGATTTAACGCAATGGCATTGGTGCCAACTTCAGCATTTAGAGGTGTTAGGTGAAACGATACATTGAGAGGAGTGGTACTACCAAGTTCAATTTCGTTGATAGTATTGCCAAGGTCAGTTGTTGCCAGACCAGTATTATTAACATCGCATTCAAAAATATCTGTAGGAATATTGTAATCTGGTGTTTCCCTTACCTCAATAACCATAGGAGCTACTTTAAAACAACCGTTTTCAGCTTCATTTTCGAGCCTAACGTAAATAGTCTGAGGATTGGAAACGTTAAAGTAAGGCACTGTTTTGTCAATGGCATTCTCTCTGTCAATGGCATCGTCTTCGGTTTCAAAATAGAGGACTTGCATACCTTGTTGATTGCCGATGATGGAAGCATCATTATCTTCAAAAATAAACTCAGAAGACACGTTAGGATCAACTTCACAATTGATAAAGTTAGAAACGGTATCTAATTGTGGGTCTGCGTAGATGAGGATGTCAAAGTTTAGAATACTAAAACAGTTTTCAGACTCAATTTCAGCTCTTATAAATATTTCCTTGCTTGAGGTGTTGTAATTGCTTGGGTTTGTTATGGCTAAATCTTCATGTAGCTCATCTATAGCATCATCAAAAGACTCATAAAATGAAAAAGTAACATCTGGATTATTCGCATAAAGATCAACTAAAGTATTTTCTAAGTTAATAGTAGACCATAAATCTTGATCTTCATCACAAATTATTAAAGGTTCTGGGTTACTTGCCTCAATAGCAGAAGTAATATTAAACTCTAATGTGGTAATGTCATAACAACCAGTAAATGCATTAGTTGCCCTAATAAATAAAGATTGTCCAATACTTAAATTGTACGTTTCTTCTAATGGGTTGGATAAATTTTCAGCATCCTCAAATGTTTCATAGATGTTTACATTAGCAATAATATTGTAAGTATTTGCAAAATCTTCTCGAATGTTATCAGTAATGGTTTCTAAAATTACGGTTGTAGTATTTGTATTTGGATCTGTATTTCCACAATAATCTATTGAAACAGGATCTAAATTTATTGTAGGAATTACATCAAAATTCACTTTTGAATTTATTCTACATGAAACAACTCCATTAAAAGTATAATAAGCATCTATAAACAATTCATCTTGACTGGTTGCAGTAAAAGGAATAGATTGGTCTATAGCATTAACTCCATTACTTCGGTCGTCTTCTGTGAGGTAATATGCTAAATATACATTTGAGGAATAGTCTGCATCTATATTCTCCAAAAGTTCTTCTCTTATGTCATCAAAGCTGAAATCTTCAATACCATCGTTAGACTGATCGTCGCATTTAGTAATGGTGTTTTCTGGCCCAATAACTTCATAGAGGTAATTTTTGTATAGTCTAAGAGTTACAGGGCTGTAGCAGTTACCATTATCAAAAGACACTGCCAATGGAATAGTAAATGTAGAATTTTGCTCTAAAGTATAGGACATTGGGTTGCCTAAAAACATTAAAGCGTTTAATCTAACAGAGGATCCAGGGAATATGGATGTTTCAATAAGGTCAAAATAACCTTCGATATCAAAAAACACAGGTAGTGTGCTATATGTATAGTCTATATCATCAATAGTTCCCTCAAAATCTGGATCAACACACGCATCTAAGATTAGTGTATCAGTATATAAATCAGGTGGTGTGATATAGTCAAAGTATATATATCCCAAAGAGAAGCAGCTATTGGTTTGGTTATTAAACTCAACTCTTGCGACAATATATGATGGTTCTTCACTAAAACTTGGAAACTCTGTAATTGGATTAACATTGTTTGTAGCATCTTCTTCGTTCAAAAAATAGGTGACAGTTCTTTCTAATTCACCATCGGCCATTATAATATTAAACATATTGAGATTAGAAACACCAGGATCAGCAATAGTATCATTACATACAAAAAGTGAAAAATCACCTGTACTTGGAGTTGCACTTACTGTAACGTTAAAACTTCCAATTTGTAAACAGTCACCATTCAAGCTTTCAATTCTAACAAAAATGATTTCTTCCTGTTCTGTGTTTTGGTATATGCCAACCAGAGGGTTAAGGTTATTTTGAGCATCATCTATACTTAAATGATAAGAGATGTTATAATTGTTAGAAGGTAACTCAGCTAAAATCTCATCATTTTTTAATAACGGAAAATCAAACTGATAAATCCCATCGCTAGGTGCAGGATCACAGACAGAGAGGTCTTCAATAGGCGCAGCTTCTTGATAAGGGATGATCTCGATCTCAATGCTATCTTCTAGTACACAGTTGTTCGTAGAACTAGGAATGGAAATTTCAACACTATAAGAACCCGATTGGTCAGCCAGTAGTGTAGGATTGGTTTCACCAGTAATGAGATTACCATCTAAAAACCATGAATACACAGCCGAAGGATTGTCAATCTCGGCATCTAAGGTTAAGTTACTACCACACACCGATTGGTCTGGTCCAAGATCTATAGAGCCACCAAAACCTTCTGCTTCAATAAATACGGCAGAATCAAAACGTTGGTCGATATGGTCAGCAATTACAAATTTAATTTCATAGACCTCGTTAGGTATAACTTCGGCATTAGCCATTAATACGGTAGTTTGACCATTGAAGTTAGTTGCAGGCAGGTTATAGCCCTGAAAATAATCTTCGTTAACAGCCTCACAAAATCCATTGATGTTTGGGTGAATGGTATAGGTGCTTACTTCGGTAGTTGTATCTGGAACCAATGCAATGTTAACAAAAGGGTCAGCACTACCAGCAGGTCTTATGAGAATAGCAAATACATCTTGAAAATTACAAGGGTATTCTTGCTGGTATTCATCTGAAGCGAATAAATATTTAAAAGCTACAAAGTTATTAGCGGTACTAAAATTAAACTGAATGGAAGTAGCATTGAGTGTTCGGTCAATACCGAGAACGTTCAACACATCAGGATCGGTTTCCCAATTGATATTACCATCATTAAGATTGTCTGTTATAACCGAGTTACCAGCATTTGTTATGCTTCCTGTAGATAAAACGATACCGCTTTCTAAAGGAAAACTGGAAGTACCTCTGTCAAAATTTCCATAGCTTATGATATTGTTTACGCTACCATTATAAGGTGATGAAATATTGTTTACAGTAGCACAATTGTCACCTACCAAATTTTGGATAAGTTGTTGCGGAGTAAGTGTGTTGTCCGTAACAATCTGTTGTGAAAACAAAAAGTTTACAAATAACAAAAAGAGGAGAAGAGTATGTGTTCTATTCCTTGTCATAGCTTTTTTTTAAGGAGTAAAACAGTGCTACTATAATAATCCTATAATCAAAGATAGAAAAAATCTAATGTTTTCTTTAATATCGATAAATAATTTACTGTATGTGTGTATTTAACGTTTTAAAGCAAAATGCCCTTTAATTTCGAAGTAGTTGTCGTTTTGTCTCACTTTGGCGGTGTACCAATAGTCACCAGCAGGCATAGGATTGCCGTTGTATGAGCCATCCCAACCAGGAGAAGTGTGTAAAAGGGTTTTTATAAGCTTACCATACCTGTCAAAAATATAAATTACTGTACCAGGAAGCGTTTCTACACCAGTAATGTGCCAGGTATCGTATTGGCCATCACCATTAGGAGACATGTGCTTAGGAGTATCAATCACCAAAACCTCTCTAGTAATCTGAGCACAACCATTCTGATCAATAATGGTTACGGTGTTGTAACCAATAGGCACATTGTAAAAGGTACCCGAAGTCTGAAAAGGCTGGTCGTTTAATTGATAGAGATAATTGCCAATACCAGTCACCGTAATGATAATATTGTTAGGGTCGGCAAAATTAACGGTCTCGACAACATCAATTTCAGCAGAGTCAGATTCTGAAACCGAAAATGTCGACGTGGTTTGGCACCCAAATTCGTTAGTAACCGTTACAGAATAGGATCCAATAGCTGTAATCTCAATTGATGAGGCGTTTTCATTGGTAGACCACTCATAGCTATCCAAAGGATTGTTAGTTTCGGCAGAGACGACCAAAGGAAAATCGTTGAGACAAAGTACCTGATCATCAATATCAACAAAAGGTTTGTCATTTATAATGACCGAAAATTGCGTAATACTGAAACAACCCGTCACACCATTATCAACCCTTGCAAAAATAATCTCATTGTTTGAAGCTATATATGGATTGGCTAAGCTATTGCTGTTTTCAATAGCATCAGTTTCAGAAGTAAAATAACTCACTAAGAACTCATCAGGATTTTGACCTAAAAGAATTGAAGTGTCTTGTTGCGATAAATCAACGAGTAATAACCCATCAAAATCATCATCACATTCTACTATGTTATTAGGTTGATTGGCAACAGGAAGTGAATTAACGCGTAATTCAAAAGGATAAACCGCATAACAACCTGTTGTAGTATATTCAACTCTTGCTACGAGATTTTCAATAGTATTTGTATAGATGTAATCTGTACTTAAGGCATTATTATCATTTTCGGCATCGTCTATGTTTTGATAATAACTAATCAAAATATTAAAGGTGTTATCAACCAACAACAAATCAATATCGTGCAAGTTTATAGTATTGGTGTCATTATCACAGATATCATAAACACCAAACTGATTGATTTCAGGAGGTGAGTTGATAATCAGTTCAAAAGGAACAACCGAGAAACAATCCGTAGTTGCATTACGAACTCTGGCATACACTGTCTCTGGACTGCTAGTATTTGTATAAGCCGTAGGATTGGCAATAGCATTCACATTATTCTGAGCATCATCTTCGGAATTGAAATAAGTAAAGTCAATATTGTATTGTCTGCCATCTAAGATATTGAGTTCAATTTCGGTTAAATTCCATTCAACAGAAGTGTCGTAATTATTACCACAAGCAACTAAGGATTGTCCATAAGTCACCTCAGGCAATGACAGTGTGTTGAGGTTAAAGGTTTCAATACTATAACAACCGGAATTGGCATTTTCAATTCTGGCATAGATAATCTGAGGATTCGTTGTTGCTGTGTGATTTAGCGCAATGGCATTAGTACCAATCTCAGCATTTAGAGGTGTTAGGTGAAACGATACATTGAGAGGAGTGGTGCTACCAAGTTCAATTTCGTTGATTGTATTGCTAAGGTTTGTTGTTGCCAGCCCAGTGTTATTAACATCGCATTCAAAAATATCGGTAGGTATATTGTAATCTGGTGTTTCTCTCACTTCAATTACCATAGGAGCTACTTTAAAACAACCGTTTTCAGCTTCATTTTCGAGCCTAACGTAGATGGTCTGAGGATTGGAAACGTTAAAGTAAGGCACTGTTTTGTCAATGGCATTCTCTCTGTCAATGGCATCGTCTTCGGTTTCAAAATAGAGGACTTGCATACCTTGTTGGTTACCTATGATTTGAGCGTCATTATCTTCAAAAATAAACTCAGCAGGCACGTTAGGATTGACTTCGCAATTGATAAGGTTGGAAATGGTATTTAACTGTGGGTCTGCGTAGATGAGGACGTCGAATCGAAATACGGTAAAACAGCTCATTCCGTCAATCTCAGCTCTTATGAATATCTCTTTTGTGTCTGTAGTATAGTTTTCGGGATTTAAAATAGGATTTATATTATCTGCTGCATTGTTATAACTTTCAAAGAAAGAGAATACGAGATTATCAGTTCCGTCTGTAATTTCTGGAATAACACTCAGTAGATTAACATTGTAAAAGCCATCTTGATCCTCATCACATACAACAATAGGATTAGGATTTACCGCATTTATAGAATTGGTTATGTTTACTTGAGCTGTCGTAAAGTTATAACATTGATTAGGAGAAAAAGTATCTGTAACTCGTACATAAAATTGCTGCTGGTCTCCATTTATGTCATACTCTTCTTCAAGGCGATTTTCTTGGTTTTCTGCATCTTCTTGAGTTAAGTATAACTCTACAGTTGTGGCCGAATTTAAGCTTGTATTTAAACTTAAACGAATTTCGTCAATCAACGATGGAATTGAGACCGTTGTGGTATTTGTATCCAAGTTGGTGTTTCCACAATAATCTATTGTTACGGGTTGTGGATTAAAAAGTGGTTCAATTTCAAAAGATATTTTAGAATTATAAAAACAATCACCATAAGTAGACCTAATAAAAATACTTTGGTTATTTGCTACTGATATTGTAGAACTAGGATCTATAGCATTACTTAGTAGTGTTCTGTCTTCTTCGGTTTCGTAATACGTAAGTTCTATGTCATCATAACCATTTTTTAGATCTTCAGTAATTTCAGCTAAATCTATATCAATAATTCCATCATTAGAAGCATCGTCACATTGAGAAATTAGAGTCTCTTCCCCTAAAACATTAAATAATAAGTTTTTGTGAATCTCTATGGATATGGTTTTTGGACAATTTTCATCAACATATCTAACAGTGATAGGCAAATTAAATACAGGGTCAGAAACATGTAAAATTGGGAAGTTAGGATGGTCTAATATTCTTAATGCTAATATGGCTTCATATTCTGGATTAGCATCTATATAGGCATCTCTCATATCAATAGCATTATAATCTGTTGTTAAGCTGTAATAGTCTACAGTTTCGCCATTTACTGTTTCGTTATAATTAGGGTCTATACAATGATTTATAATAACATTACTTATCTCTGGTGATGATACATAAGATAAATTAACAGGTACAATTGATGGGCAACTATTAAAATCACTTTCTACGCGAGCAAAAAAGGCGTCTGGTTCATTCTCAAAGTCAGGAAAATCTGTGATAGAATTTATAGTGTTTATGGCATCATCCTCAGTTTCGAAATAGGTAACAGTAGTATTATGCTGATAGTTAGATACGATAAAATCTAGAGCGCTTAGATCTGTGAAGGTTATTTCTGTTATGGTACCATTGCAAACTTCAACAGTAATTTCATTAGTTTCAGGTGATAAGTATACTGAAATATTAAAACTTCCAATTTGTAAACAGTCACCATTCAAGCTTTCAATTCTAACAAAAATGATTTCTTCCTGTTCTGTGTTTTGGTATATGCCAACCAGAGGGTTAAGGTTATTTTGAGCATCATCTATACTTAAATGATAAGAGATGTTATAATTGTTAGAAGGCAACTCAGCTAAAATCTCATCATTCTTCAATAACGGAAAATCAAACTGATAAATCCCATCGCTAGGTGCAGGATCACATACAGAGAGGTCATCAATAGGTGCTGCTTCTTGATAAGGGATGATCTCGATCTCAATGCTATCTTCTAGTACACAGTTGTTCGTAGAACTAGGAATGGAAATTTCAACACTATAAGAACCCGATTGGTCAGCCAGTAGTGTAGGATTGGTTTCACCAGCAATGAGATTACCATCCAAAAACCATGAATACACAGCCGAAGGATTGTCAATCTCGGCATCTAAGGTTAAGTTACTACCACACACCGATTGGTCAGGCCCAAGATCTATAGAGCCACCAAAACCTTCTGCTTCAATAAATACGGCAGAATCAAAACGTTGGTCGATATGGTCAGCAATTACAAATTTAATTTCATAGACCTCGTTAGGAATAACCTCGGCATTAGCCATTAATACGGTAGTTTGACCATTGAAGTTAGTTGCAGGCAGGTTATAATAACCCTGAAAATAATCTTCATTAACAGCCTCACAAAATCCATTGATGTTTGGGTGAATGGTATAAGTGCTAACTTCGGTAGTTGTATCTGGAACCAATGCAATGTTAACAAAAGGGTCAGCACTACCAGCAGGTCTTATAAGAATAGCAAATACATCTTGAAAATTACAAGGGTATTCTTGCTGGTATTCATCAGAAGCGAATAAATATTTAAAAGCTACAAAGTTATTAGCGGTACTAAAATTAAACTGAATGGAAGTAGCATTGAGTGTTCGGTCAATACCGAGAACGTTCAACACATCAGGATCGGTTTCCCAATTGATATTACCATCATTAAGATTATCTGTTATAATAGAGTTACCAGCATTTGTTATGCTTCCTGTAGATAAAACGATACCGCTTTCTAAAGGAAAACTGGAAGTGCCTCTGTCAAAATTTCCATAGCTTATGATATTGTTTACGCTACCATTATAAGGTGATGAAATATTGTTTACAGTAGCACAATTGTCACCTACCAAATTTTGGATAAGTTGTTGCGGAGTAAGTGTGTTGTCCGTAACAATCTGTTGTGAAAACAAAAAGTTTACAAATAACAAAAAGAGGAGAAGAGTATGTGTTCTATTCCTTGTCATAGCTAATTACAAAGGACTTGCTTTAAGTCCTTTATAATCAAAGATAGGAAAAAGCTTATGTTTTCTTTTAGATTAACTAACTATTTAACGACGTATGGCGAAATGCCCTTTAACCTCAAAAGATTGATTGCCTCTTGCTACGTTAGCAACAAACCAGTAATCACTTGCAGGAAGTTTTAGACCGTTTAATGTACCATCCCAACCAGGACTATCGTGTCTTAAAGTTGCGAGATGCTTACCATAACGATCAAAAATATGAATAATGGTTCCAGGTAATGTTTCTACACCAACAATATGCCAAGTATCGTAGTGTCCATCACCATTAGGAGACATATGTTTTGGAATATCTATTACTAAAACGTCTCTTGTAACTTCAGAACAACCATTTAAATCGATTATAGTCACAGTATGATAACCCATACCTACATTATCAAAAAAGTTAGATTCTTGTGGCTCACCATCATCTAATTGATAGAGATAATTTCCAATACCACTAATAGTTACTGTGATGTTATTTGGGTCTGAAAAGTCTATAACTTCTGTAGCCTCTATAGTTGCAGCTTCAGATTCTGCCACACTAAATACTCTTGTGTTTTCGCAACCAAACTGTGTAGTAACAGTAACCCAATAGGTTCCAATTTCTGGTATAGTAATTTCTGGCGTAGTTTCACCAGTAGACCAAATATATTGATCTGTAGGGTTGTTGGTGTTTGCAGAAACAATTAATGGTAAATTATCTAAACAAATCACTTGATCTTGAATATCTATAACAGGTAATGGATGAATAATAACCAAAAACTGAGTTACAGCGTAGCAGCCAGTTGCGTTATTTTCAACTCTAGCATATATTATTTCAGAATCAAAAGCTATGTAATCTGTGTCTACAGCAGATAAATTAGTGTTAGCATCATCTTCAGAATTATGGTAGGTTATTGTGAAATTAGAAGGGTTTTGCGTGCCTAGTATTTCAGCATTTTGTTGTGTTAAATCAAAATCTAACAATCCATCATAATCATCATCACAAGCCTCTAAATTGGTTGGTTGATTGGCAATAGGAAGTGGGTTTACTTCAAGGTTAAATTCATACACCGTAAAACAATGCGTTGTGCTGAATTCAGCTCGCGCAAACAGTGTATCGTTATTGGTTGAATATGTGTAATCAGTACTTAATGCATTTTCGTTAGCATAGGCATCGGCTTCATTTGTGTAATAACTGAATAGCACATTAAAGCTTTCATCCATAATAACTTCATTAATCTCAGTTAAGTCGAAACTATTATTTTCATTTTCACATATATTGAAAGACTGAAAATCATTAATAATAGGAGGCATGTTAACACTTAAATCTATTGGCACTAACACATAACAGTTAGAGATGGTGTTATTTATTTTAACATATACCGTTTGAGGATTGCTAGTGTTGGTATAAGCTTCTGGATTGGAAATAACATTACTGTTAGCTTCAGCATCCTCATAGTTTTCAAAATAGTTGATTTCTATATCGTCTTGTCTTACATCTAAAATGTCAAATTCGGCATTGGTTAAATCAAACTCAGTAAACCCATCATAATCTGTATCACAACCAATTAAAGGTACTGAAGGATTAACATCTGGTACTTGTACAACATTTAATTCAAAAGAAGTGATAGAATTACAAATTGTTCCATTATCAATTTGAACAAAAATAGTCTGTGGGTTTACAGTGTTAGTATATTCGAGAGGTAATGGGTCTATACTGTTTTCAGCATTATTTAATGAGGTGTAAAACGTTACACTTAAGTTGTCTGAAATTCCGTCTGATATTTCTGTAATCTTAGTTGATAAATCAAAAGTTTCTGAACCATCGTTAGATATATCGTCGCAAACAAACCAATCTGAAGGCTCGTTATAGACTGGGTTTGTACCTACTTCAATAATAAAACTAGAAGTGCCATAACAATCTTCATCTGTTAGATTTTCAACTCTTACAAAAATGGTTTGAGGAGTCGTAATATTTTGATAGGCTACATCTTTATCAATAGCATTGGTTCTGTTATCGGCATCTTGTTGATTTAAATAATAGGATACCACTTTGCCAGATTGACCATTTAAAATCTCAGCATCTTTTGTGTTGAAAATAAAGTCTGCAAAACCATCGCTACTATCCTCACAGATTTTGTAATTATCAATAGCTGTAAAAACAGGTAAAGTGTTTACTGTAATACTCAAGGTTTCAGTAGAATGACAACCAGTATTTGTGTTTTCTACTCTAATGTAAATGGTTTCGGTTTGCGCATTATATATGCTTTCGTTGGTTATGGCATTACTGCCATTATCCGCATCGGTTTGGTTGGTGTGAAAACTAATTTGTCTATCAGTTGTGCTACTAACTACTTCAGGAATAATATCTAATAGATTGATGGTAAATAATCCGTCTTGATCATTATCACAAATCACAATATCGGAAGGAGGAGAAGTAACAGGAGCTTCTAAAACCGTAATTTCAAAAAAGTTAATATCGGAACAACCTGTTTCGTTTGAAGTTATTCTTGGATAAACTGTAAACGGGTTTGAAGTATTAGTGTAAAAGTTTGGAAGAACATTTGTATTGTTTCTGGCGTCATTTTCTGTTAAAAAGTAAGTAACGCTAAATCCATCTAATGCATCTGTAACTTGTGTGTCAAATTGAGATAAATCTGTTGTTGTAAAACCATCCTGGTCTTCATCGCAAACGGTTTGACTTATTATGGATTCAAACTCATAGACAGGAATTAAAATTAAATCTATTTGCTCTACATCATAGCAGGTAGCACTACTTAATCCTAAATAAATAGTTTGAGGATTACTAGTTGGTATAAATGGTGTGGTTTGGTCTAATGCATTTACCTGATTATCTCTATCGTCTTCAGTTAAGTAGAATTCAACAGAGATGGCAAATTCATCTGGTAAATCATTTATAATACTTGTTGCAATACCTGAAAAATTAAATTCTTCAACTCCGTCATTGTCTATATCGCAAAGAGAGATATCATCAATATTTGTAGCTGTTAATAATAAGTTGGTGTGCAGTTCTACTGGTGTCACAGAGGCACAGCCAGTAGTATTATTTTCAACTCTGATATATACAATCTGTTCTTCAGACGTAATATTAGTGTAATTAGTATCATCTGCAATAGGGTTGCTTCCTGTTAACGCATCTTCGTTAGTTTCATGAAATGTAACAGTAACACCTGTTAATCCTTCTAACACATCCGGAATTATACTTGTTAAATCAAAACTGGCAAAGCCATCATGGTCTGTGTCGCAAGCATCAATGTAATGATCATCTGTATTTATAACAGGATTATCTAAAACGGTAATATCTAAACTTGTAGTACTGATACAACCAGTAAATTCATCTCTAACACTTACAAAAACCTGCTCGTTAGTATTTGTGTTTACATAAGGCATTGGTAATGGATTTGTACCAATTGATGCATCAGCTAGTGTACTGTGATAAGTAACTATTAGATTAGTAAGACCATTGGTAATCTCGTCATTTTTTATATTAAGGTCAATGGCAGTAAACCCATCTGCAACCTGATCATCACAAACATCTAATGGTGACGGATTGTTGATATTGGGTAAAGGATTAACGGTTAAATTAATAGTAGAAAAAGCCAAACATCCATCATTTGTGTCCTCAATTCTTACATATATGATTTGTGGATTTGAAGTGTTTTGAATTGGAGTATTGATACCGTTAATACCATTTTGTGCTTCAGTATCAGAAAAGTGATACGATATGTTATAGTTTGAATTTGGAACAGAAGCTAAAACTTCGGCATCTTTTGTTGATAAATCAAACGTTTCTATACCATCGTTACTAGTGTCGTCACATATTTCATAATCCGATATTGGGTCTGAAGATTGTGTTGAACTTAATGTAAGGCTGATATCATCTTCAATAACACAAGAGCTTCCAGAGAGTGGAATCTCTACTTCAACACGATAATTACCCGTAACTGTAGCATTAAGTGTTGTTTGGTTTTCACCAGGAATCAACACGTTATTAAAATACCAATTGTAGGTTGCTTGTGGATTACCAATATCACCATCTAAAGTGACTTCACTCGCACAGGTTGAAAAATCTTCACCTAAATCTACAGTAGCATTAAAACTATTACCTTGAATAAAAACAGCAGAGTCATAGTTCTCGTCCGTTTGGTCGGCAATAATTAATTTTATTTGGTACTCAACATTGGGTTGAATGGTTGCTGTTGCAGACATTACGGTTGTTCTACCATTGTAATTAGTATCTCCAAGACTGTAGCCTTCAAAATATTGTTCGTTAGAAGCTTCGCAAAAACCTACTATTTCTTCATGAACCGTATTGGTGTTTACTGGTGTTGTAGTACCAGGAACTAAAGCAATATTAGTATAAGGTGTATTGGTGCCAGCCTCTCTTATTAAAAAGGCAAATCCATCTGAATATTGACACGGAAAATTACCAAAATACTCTTCTGAAGCTAAAATGTAATTAAATTGAATTTGATTAGATATTGAAATAAAATTGAACTCTAATGAAGTAGCATTTAATGTGCCTGATATACCTAGTGCAGTTTCTAAATCAGGATCGGTTCCCCAATTGCTATTTCCTTCATTCAAGGTAGCTGTATTTTGGCTGTTTCCAGCCGAATTAGCATTTCCTGTACTTAAAACAATTCCATTTTCAAAAGGAAAATTAGATGTGCCTCTTTCAAAATACCCATAACTTCCTAGACCGACTGAACTACCGTTAGATGGTGAACTAATATTTGAAACTTCTACACAGCCTTGTATAAGATTATTTTCAATTAAATTTTGTGGACTGATGGAATTATCTACAGTAATTTGCTGTGCATAAGAAAAGCTACAAATAATGCATAGGTATAATAAGAGGGAGCGATTTATGTAATCCATAAGTTAGGTTAAGTTTACAGTGTACACTTAGTTATCATTTTGGGGCTGATAGATATGTACTTCTAAGTGTGAAAAATAACCGTATTAAAGATTAAATACAAAAAAACACGACGAAATACATTAAATGTTAACATATTTAGGTGTTTTGTATATTAAATCTCACAAAAAAGACCTCAAAAAGAGGTCTTTTTCCCAAATTGAAATTTCGAAAACATTACAGCCTCAACAAATAATGTTTCTTAACCTGAAACTCCATATTGTTGTTTTCCTATCAAGGAAAAACATAGCTTTCGATAAATAAAATGTTAAGAGGGAAATGTGTACGACGTTAAAAGGGAAATCGAAATCGATACACAGAATTTAAAATTAAATGAGGATTTTTTTATCTGCAAATGAAAAAGACAAACGGATAAAAATCTTAACAATTTTAGTAATTTACGTACACCCAACCTACCATTGGTCGATAGTTGGGATCATTGAGATATAGAATGTAATAGTATGTGCCAACAGGAACAGTTTTACCGTGATTGTTTAAACCTCTATTTATTTTTCCAAACCATGGTTTTTCATTATTACCTTCAAAAATAATATCACCATAGCGGTTATAGATTTTTAGTTGGTGCTCTGTAAAAATGTCGTAAAGTCCTTGTATGTTGAACCAATCATTAAAGGTGTCGTCGTTAGGCGAAAAACCATTTGGAACATAAGGCGGACAATTTTCTGTAGAAAGTTGAAATTGATATATTTCATAACATGGAGGGCTTTCTAACCTTACATAAATGGTTTCAGGATTTGAGGTGTTATTATAGTTTGATGGTATTAAAATAGAATTAGCTGCTGTTTCTAAATCTTCTAGCGATTGATAAAAAGAAATATTGTCTTCGTCATATTCTAGATTAACCAATGCCTCATATAAATTATAAGTTGAAGTTTCAAAACCTTCATTGCAACCTATAAGGCCTGGTAGAGTTATGATGTCTGGTATAACTAATAATTCAATATCAAAATAGTTAATATTGTTGTTTTCGTTGGTTTCGGTTACCACTCCAGACATGCTGCCATCGTCATCAACAACGGCTGTTATGGTTAAATTAGGATTAGAGTCTTCAGGTTCTGTTACAATAATAGTATTAGACTCAGATTCGCCAATATTTAAATCGTTTACGGTTTGGCTTTGTCCAATGAGAAGACCATCTAAATAAAATGCAATAGGTGTATTGGCAGGTAAAATATCTGTACTATTAAAGTTATTAACGGTGTAGAATAATTCAATACTACTGTTTCCGCAATTTACTATGTAATCATTGACTTCTATTGTGGCATCTGGTAATTGGCTGTTGAGTACTGTAATAATATTGTTCAGAATTATAAGGTCTGCACTAAAACCTCCATTTTCATTTATGCCTCCTGTAGTCAATTTTATAGATACAGAAGTATCTCCAATACTTATATTGTTTTCTAGGTCGTATACATCTAAATCGGCATTATAAAATGTGGTAGAGTTTGCAAAGGTGTTGGTGCCGTTAAAAGCATTATCCGCAAGGTTTAAAGGTGGATTAGAAATAATATTATCATTAATTGATAAAGACTCTCCATAGTTAAGACTATTATCACCTTCCCAAGCCAGAAAACCTATTTTGGCACCTTCATTATCAATAACATCAATATTATTAAGAATAATTTCTTTTTCCTGTACATTTCGGTTAATAATTTCTAGACCTTGGTATAGGTTAACTTGATTTAAAGGAAGGTTATCATTTTGATAGATAACATAAATACTCCAACCACCAAAATTTGTTCTGTTATTACAATAGCCAGGATTAGACATTAAGTCTGCACTTATATCCATGTCTGAAAACACATAGTTTCCATTACCATCATTAAGCACTAAATCGGTGATGTCTGCATAGCATGAAAAATACTCTAATTGTCCGTTAAAAACATCACTGTAAGTCACGGTATATATCTCTTCACTAGAAATTGGTGTTCCGTTTAGGGTAACTTCAGTATCACCAAATCCTGAGCCAGCCCAATACAAATATGCTTTTATAATTTGATTGTCTGTGTCTAATGAAAGGTTAGCACTAGAGGATTCTAAAAGAGAGCAAAAACTCTGATCTATATTATTTTCTGCCTGATTTAAAGTGTTACCAATAGCCGTATAGTCATATCTGCCATTAAATTGTTCAAACAGAGAAATATCTTGAGCTGATAATGGCAATACCAAGCCTAACAAGAGCAGATTGAGTATGTAGTATGCTTGTTTCAAATAGCTTGGATTGGTTTATCTAAATTACGATTAATATCTATCGCACCAAACTAAAATGACTGGTAAAGACTCTGCCATCTTCTAGTTGTACTTTAAACCAATAATCGCTACTTGGCATTTTTTTTCCTTTATAAGTGCCGTCCCAACCTCCTCCAAGAGGGTTGAGTTCTGCTAGCAGTTTGCCATAGCGATCAAAAATTAGGATACTGGTATTTGGCTGAAATTGATTACTTATTCCTTTGACTTGCCAAAATTCGTTTGTACCATCACCATTTGGTGTGAAGAATTTTGGGAATCCAATAACCGAAACTAATTTGTCTGCAATGCCACAGTCGTTTTTATCTCTTACAAATACGGTATAGAGTCCAGGTAAAACGTCTTCAAAAACATTAGAATCTTGGTAAGGTCCATCAATAGCATCTAGAGCATATTCATAATCACCTTCACCAGATACTAAAATGGTTATCGAATTGTTATTAGACGCATCAACAACTTCAATATTATCTATAGTAGCAATATTAGATGGTAAAACTGTAATCGTTCTGTCTTTAAAACAACCGTTTACATTGCTAACTCTAACATTGTATGTGCCTGCTGCATCAACTTCAATAGTTGCTGTATTTTCACCAGTAGACCAATCAAAAATATAGTTGCTCGGTGAGTCGTTAATAATACCAGCATCTAAAACAATGGTTTCAGGGAAACTATTGAGACAGTACAGCGTTTCAAATTCGGTTTCAATATCTGGAAGTTCGTAAACGGTAAGTTCAATTTCACTTATGCCATAACAAGCATTTGAGTTTTCAACGCGAGCATAAATTGTTTGATTATAAGGAATTGTATTGGTAAAATTAATACCAAGAGGATTC
Organism: Winogradskyella sp. MH6; assembly: GCF_022810765.1. Lineage (NCBI taxonomy): Bacteria > Pseudomonadati > Bacteroidota > Flavobacteriia > Flavobacteriales > Flavobacteriaceae > Winogradskyella > Winogradskyella sp. MH6. Next base: position 2,219,139 of record NZ_CP094494.1, read on the forward strand.
GTTTCTACCAAAGCATCTTCATAAGTTTCGTAATACTGAAGATCTAGACCAACAGGAGCACCAGCAAGTACAATGTTATTGGTGTCGTTAAGGTTGAAAGTTGCAAAACCATCTTCGCTGCCATCGTCATCGCACACAGCTAAACTAGCATCGTTAGAAGATGTGCTACTAACTTCTAAAGAAACTTCACTAAAATTTACACAACCAGTTGAGGTATTGGTCACTCTTGCATAAATAATTTGCGGATTGAAGAAATTATCAAAAGCATCAGCATTAATTTCATTTTCTACATTTTCTGCATCCACTTGAGACAAATAGTAAGTAACATCTGCATTAGGATCTCCGTTGGTAACCTCACTAGATATTTCATTAAGATTGAAAGTTGTAAAACCTTCTGGTATGCCATCTTCATCACATTGTATTAACGAAACATTATTAGCAATTGGCTTCGCAGCTACGATAATATCAAATGAAGTGAATCCAATACAACCGCTATTTACATCTTCAATCCGAACAAAAATTTCGGTTGGTGTTGCTGTAGTGTTTGTGTAAATTGTTGGTAAAGCTGAAGCATTAGCTATAGCATCACTTTCAGATAAATGATAACTAATGTTTAAGCTTGCGCCTAAAATACCGTTGGTTATCTCTTGGGTCTTTACATCAAAATCAAATGTTGTTTGCCCATTTTGATCATCTCCATCTGTGTCATCATCACATACCTCATAGGTTGTTGGTGGATTAAAATTTGAAAACGAAGTGACATTAACAATCATTTTGTTAATAATAAAGCAATCTGTGGTTGTGTTTTCAATTCTTATAAAAACCGTCTGTGTGCTAAAAAAACTTGTAAAAGTATCTCCTAGTGGGTTAATATTAACATTAGCATCATTCTCTGTATTGTGAAAACTTACCGCAACATCACTTTGACCATCAATAATATCTTGCCTAAGTGTCGTAAGGTCTATATCAGTAATTAGGTCATCAAAAGGCGCAACATTATCGCAAATTTCTAAGTTGGGCAGGCTAGTAGCGTTAGGATTTGCTAAAAGAGGATTAGAAGGACTATCTGGAAATGTAGCTGTGCCAGTCCATTCTAAAGAGAAGGGGCTATTGCCAACAGGTCTATCTATCACTAAAAAATAGGTTTCACCTGCTAGTACATCTAAATCACTCACAAAACTATCGCCATCCTCACCAGGACCTTCATTAGGATCTGGGTCGTTTGGGCTCATTCCTGTTAAATTATTGCCTTGACTTGCTGCTTGGGGATTTGTTGTAGAACATCTTATAGTCTGACCAAGATTACCACAAGTGGCATTAGGCCCAAAAAGGAAAAAATCATAATCCTCTGAAATAGAGTTGCTTTCAGGTGTCAATGTAAATGCTAAAGTACCAGATTCTGCAATAGTAATTTGAAACCAGATGCTATTGTTTTCCCTACTGCTACAATTATTTCGACCTTCTACCTCTTGAATTCCTATACCATTAACATCAAAGACAAAACTTGAATTACCACAAACTGTAATGGCATTAACACAATCGTTAGGTTCTTGGCTATAACAAAAGACGTTATAACATAATAGTATTATAGCCAATAGATTTTTATGAAGGGATAGATTTGATTTCAATATCATCGTTTTAAAGAAAAATGACTGGTAAAAGTTCTGCCATCTTCAAGTTCTACTTTAAACCAATAGTCGCTCGCTGGCATGTTGGCACCATTGTATGTGCCATCCCAACCAGAACTAAGAGGATTAAGTTTTGTTAAAAGTTTTCCGTAACGGTCAAAAATAAAAATTAAAGAATTAGCTTGAAACTGATTGTTAATACCTCTGACTTGCCAAAAATCGTTTGTTCCGTCATTGTTTGGTGTAAAAAACTTAGGGAAACCAATAACTGAAACTAATTCATCTGCAATACCACAATCGTTTTTATCTCTTACAAAGACTGTATAGAGACCAGGTGAAATATCTTCAAATACATTAGAATCTTGATATGGGCCATCAATATCATCTAGAGCATATTCATAATCACCTTCACCAGATACTAAAATGGTTATTGAATTGTTATTGGAAGCATCAACTACTTCAATATTATCTATAGTTGCAATATTAGATGGTAAAACAGTTATGGTCCTCTGTTTACTACAATTGTTACTATTAAAAACTGATACAGTGTATGTGCCTGGTTCATTAACTTCAATTGTAGATGTCGTTTCGGTGGTAGACCAAGAGTAGGTGAAATTACTAGGTGAGTCATTAATAATTCCAGCATCTAATACAATGGTTTCTGGAAAGCTATTGAGGCAGTATAACGTTTCAAACTCAGTTTCAATATCTGGTAGTTCATTAACAATAAGTTCTACTTCACTTATACCATAACAAGAGTTAGAATTCTCTACGCGTGCATAGATGATTTGGTTATAAGGAGTTGTGTTGGTGTAAGTGTCGCTGAGTGCATTGTTTTCTAATAGCGCATCTTCATAAGTTTCGTAGTATTCTACATCTAATCCTACAGGTGCACCAGCTAAAATAATAGGATTGGACGTTGTAAGGTTAAATGCCATAAAACCGTCTTCTGTACCATCTGTATCGCAGGCGAGTATACTTGTATCGTTTGATGATGTTGTGCTTACTTCTAAGGAAACTTCACTATAACTTACACAACCAGTAGTTGTATTGATAACCCTTGCATAAATAATTTGAGGATTAAAGAAATTTTCAAAAGCATCTGCATCAATTTCGTTTTCCTCATTTTCAGCATCGACAAGAGACAAGTAATAACTAACACTTCTGTTAGGCTCATTATTTACAACATCATCATTAAATAAATTAATGTTGAAGGAAGTAAATCCTTCTGGTATACCATCTTCATCACATTGCACAATAGATATATTATTTGCCACAGGCGCGTCGTTAATGGTAAGCAAAAAACTTTCGGTACTGTAACAATCTGTTTTATTGGTGTTTTCTATTCTAACAAAAATTTCGGCAGAATTGGTTGCATAAGTTAGAGGTAAAGAAGCGGTGTTGTCGTCTGCATCTTGTTGTGTAGTATGAAAGGTTATGCTTGTATCAGTTTCAGACTGATTACCTCTTATAGATGGAATTAAATCACCTAGCTCAATTGATGCAAAACCATCAGTTACGTCTCCTTCATCATCACAAAATTCAATATTATTAAGTTGAACAATTTGTGGTGTGTTAAACACCTCAAGATTAAAAGTTGTTATATCAAAACAATCTGTATTACTTTTGTTTTCAACACGAGCGTAGATAGCTTGCGGATTAGTAGTGTTTGTGTAAGGTGCTACTATTTCATTTTCAAGATTTTCGGCATTTTCAAATGATTCAAAATAACGAACATCATATAAGTTCTCATCTTGGTTTTGTAGTATTTCAGTATTTTTATCTGCCAGATTAAATGTACTTACACCATTACCATTTATACCGCAATCTTGCATGTTTGTAGTTTCAAAAGCGGTTGGAATATTGTGTATTGTTACTGGTGAAACAAATGTTTTAACCTCAGAATCTGTTGTAATTGTTGCGCTTACAGAATAAGTGTTTGTGTTACTGTATGTGTGATTTGGATTAACTTCATTTGAGGTAGTGCCATCTCCAAAATCCCATAATATTGAGTTAAATTCTTCTGAAGTAGTAATTGAAAATTCTGTGTTGTCACCTAAACACGTATTTTCAGATTGAATACGGGCAATTAAAAAGGATTGAATAAACGGAGGTAAGCCAAGTCTTGTAGATGTGCCTGGTGCCAATGAGATTCCGTTTTCTTCATAATTACATGCAAGACCTAATTCTTCAGGATTGTTAATGACATCCATAAAAGAAATAAAAGAAGGATTGGTGATATAAACTTTACCATCTGGTCCTAATTGTATAGCACCTCTGTTTCCTGTATTTGTATAAAGAACAACTTGACTATTATTAATATCTGCAGCTTCAAGATTAAATTGCGATACACTACCATTATGAGTGGCATAAAGTTTTTTTGAGTCAGCAGAAAAATCTGCTCCATAGGCTACTACATTATCTAAAACATTAGTTGGGTTAGAAACTACACCTGTTTCTGTATTAAAATCATACAGCCAAACGCTACCTGAATTATTAGAAAATTGAGTAACACTAGGAATATTAAAGTTTTGATTGTGGCAAATAACTAGTTTTGAACCATCTGGCGAAGATTTTAAATATCCAATAGCATTACGCCTATAGCCATCTGTATTTATAAGTGGTGTTATTTGTGAAACTACAGGTGTATTGTTAACACCGTTTTCATCAATTCTAAAAGCGTAAAAACGATTTATAAATTGAGTAATTAACCAATAAGAGGTACCATCAGCATGTTCTACAGCAGTAATTTTTTCGGCGCATTTGTATGCCGTTTCTACAGGATCGTTTTCGTTGTAAGTTATAAGATGAATATTTTTTTCTTCTGGTACAACATCACCAAGGCCACCATTTAGGGTTAAGTCTACTAAAGAGTAATTAAGACCATTATTAAAACCATCGTCATCTTGTGGTATGGTTCCTCCTATATTGGTTGTTTCTTGGTAGATGTCTAATGGGTTGCCATCTTGGTCTACAGGCCCTTGATTTGGGTAAGCCCATGCGTTGTTGTGATGAGGTTCGTCTACCGTAAAGATGTAATATAAATCATGGTTTGTTGGGTGAGGAACAATAAGACCAGAAGATGTGCTTGAAGGGTCGCCAAGTAAACCTGTACCTCCAAAATAATTACCGTTTGGCATAATTTGGTAGTTTCTATTCCAAACAGTTCTTCCATCTGTATAAAAAAGTAAATTTCCGCTTGGATCAGAGATTGAAGAACATCCTTCGTTTGTGCTTATTGTATTTATAGCAGAGTTAACAGAAGTAACATTACCTGTATTAACATCAAAAACCAATCCTGCACCATTTCCAAAATACCAATGAGAAGCTTCGCCTTGAGCTAACACAATTAAATTAAAAAGCAAAGCAAATAGTAAGGCGAATCTTTTTTTCATAACAATTTTGTTGTACAGCAATATACGTATAATACTATATAACAACTAGAACTTAAAAACTCCTAGATTTAGTATTAAAACTACATAGCTATTACTACAAAGCTATTATAAATCTCGCTTTTTTAACAATTGATAAGATAAAAAGATAAAAAGTGCAGACCAACCTAATACGATGGCAATTTCGTACCAATGTACTGCATAATCGTAAGATAAATCTTCATCTATCTGATTGGCTAATGCTTGTACTGCTGATAACCTAGAACCAGGCTCGTCAATTAAATTCCATAAGGATTTAAAAGGCATATATTGGTAGATGTTGTCTGCGAAGTCTGTACCTCTATTGTAGGCAGACACTACGCTCCAACTAATAAATTCTATTAAGAATAAGACAACCATTGTTGCCACTGCAAATGCAGATCGTTTTATTAGAACTCCTAGAAATAAACCAAAAGAGAAAAACCCAACAAGTTTAACAAAGAAGGCGAGTAAATATTCTAAATCTGTAAAAACTATTGAAGGTTCTGTGTAGCTAGAGTATATATAACCTAAAACTAATGATACAAGAAATACAAAAACTGTAGATATTAGCGAGAATGCTAAAACCATATAAAATTTAGATAGTATAAACTCTTTTTTGCTTAAACCATCTATGAGGTTTTGTTTTAAGGTTTTGTTACTGTACTCGTTAGATACCATAGAAACAATAACCAGCAACAAGAAAAACTTTAATAATCCAGCGACAAATGTGTTAAAGTGCCAGATATACGGGAAATTAAAAATGCCCATTTCAGCTAAATGAAATTTAACTGGACCAATATCAAATTTTATGACAGCAAAAAGAGCTATTAGTACAAGTAAAATGAAGTAGGTAAGTATAAGTATTCTACTTGCTTTATTATATCTTAATTTATCAAATTCTATTTTTAATAATCTTAACATGATGTGGTTGGTTGTGCTTAGTTTTAATTTAATTTTCCTATTTCTTGATTAATCTCATTTTCATCTGTTAGTTGTAAGAATTGTTCTTCAAGGCTTTCTTTACGTTTTACTAAATGAGATAGAATTATGCCTTTATCAAACATCATTTTATTAAAGTCTGAAGCTGACATAGGTTCATTTAAAAAAGCAGTTATTAACTCTCCTTCAATTTTAAGCCTACTAAAATTTGGATGAGACTCTAAAATTGAAATAAGCTCTTTCTTTTTGTCAGTTTTTAATTCAAAAAAGCCATGACTACTAATCATTTCATCAACACGACCTGAATATAATTTTTCACCTTTTCTTAGAACAACAACATGAGAGCATACTTTTTCTACTTCGTCCAAAAGGTGAGAAGCCAATAAAATGGTTGTGCCACCAGCCGCTATATCTTTTATGATTTGACGTATTTGATGAATGCCTTGAGGGTCTAAACCGTTAGTAGGTTCATCTAAAATTAATATTTCAGGATCGTTAAGTAAGGCAGAAGCAATTGCTAAACGCTGTTTCATTCCTAAAGAATAGGTCTTAAACTTATGATGTTTTCTTTCTAAAAGACCTACTATTTCAAGTTTTTCATCAATTTTATTATGGTCAACACCTTTTATTCTACAGACCAATTTTAGGTTTTGTTCTGCAGTCATGTAAGGGTAAAAATTAGGTCGCTCTATAATAGCACCTACTTGCTTTAAAGCATCATGCGTAGATGTGTTTCCGTTAAACCATTTAAAGTCTCCACTGGTTTTATTCACAACATTAAGTACAATGCCTAAAGTGGTAGATTTACCACTTCCATTAGGTCCTAAAATGCCATATACATTGCCTTTATTTATTGTGAAGCTTAAATCTTTTACAGCCGTAAGTGAACCGAACTTTTTAGTAAGATTGCTAATTGTAAGAATGGGTTGTTCCAAAATTGATTGGTTTTTAATACTGAAAATGCAGCATTGATTGGTTATGTAAGTAAGACGAGCGTTTAAAATATTTGTTACAAGATAACGATATAAAACCTTATTTTAGTACTAATTAGTTGATATGGAAGATTTAAAAATTTCTAAAAAGAAACCATCTTATCCAATTAGTGATAAGTTGCATAGTTATCTGAAATCCTATAACAGAAATATACGATTGCCTATTTTTTATGATGATTTGTTGCGTTTTCAAGGTTCGGTTGTGGTTTATGATAAAAATGATGAAGACACACTTTGGGTGCGTGTTTATTACAATGAGTTTGAACGTGAAGAAATTGATCGAAGTCTAAAGCTTGTATATTCTATTTTGATTTCTGATGGTAATGAAGACATTTTTAAATATCTTAATGTAGATGCTGTAGATTATTGTACGTTCGGAAATTCTAAACCTTTTAGAGTTAAGGTAAGAAATATATTGAATGATAATTACACGTACTTCTATGTTAAAAAAGGCGATGCCTCTAGAGTTTATGGATTAGAACTGGAGCACATGTTATCTCCATACAATTTAAACTTTTTGGTTTATAAAGATACTTTAATAGAAGAGCATATTGCAGGTATTCCTGG